>CAJUJR010000005.1 GCA_910586605.1 uncultured Lachnospiraceae bacterium
AGATATTTTTTATTTCCTTAAGTCCGGCTACGATTGGCTGTGAATAGTAACTTTGTACTTTTTGAAGCTGTTAAATTGTGGATATTGGTCGTGGAAAGAATAAATATGGTATTTGCTTAAATATGCCATTAATACAGAGGTATATTTTTGCGTATTGTACAAAAAATGAGATAGACTTTAGCGAAAAAAGAGAAATTGCGTTTATTGGGGAGAAAATGCTTTACGGATGGCGGAAGGTTTTATATGATAGTGTTTAAGTTTTAACACAAGATAAAGGAAAATACACAAAAGATAGTAGGGCGGGAGAGTACTTTTGTGGGATTGGGAGGAAAAATGAAAATATCTTTTTGGAGCCATGTTCGGGGTGTGACAGGAGTGACTACAAACATGGCGTGCGTTTCGGCGCTTATGTCAATTGGGGGCATAGGTAAGACGGCTGTACTGGAAAACCATTATAGTACAAATAGCATTGGGGATATGGTATTGTTTCCGGAAAAAATATGGTATTTAAGGGAACATGGGGAATATTACAGCAGATATGGGATTGAATATATATTAAAACGTCTTTATTCTGGTGAATCTGGAGAAAAGCTGCTCCGCCATGCATCTATCCCGCTTTTGTTTTCTTCTATGTATTATCTGCCGCAGGGGCGCATCGTGAATAAAGAAGTTTTTAATTATGAGTTTCATTTGGTACAGAAAAAGCTGTTCCAGTCTTTAGAAAAAATATCAGATTATATTTTTATTGATACAGAGGCAAATCAAAATCTGAGTTCTAAAATTATTCTGTCAGAGTCAGATTTAATTGTAGTCAATCTAAGGCAGGACCCTGACCAGATTCAGGAATTTCTAAATCAATATACTTCCATTCAGGAAAAAGCAGTATATTTAATTGGCAGTTACCAGCCAGAGTCAACATGGAATATTGGCAGGATCTGCAAAGAATTCAAAATCCCAAGAGAAAGAACTGGGATTATCCCATTTAACCTGGAATTGGCAGATGCGATGTCAAAGGGGCATCTTTTGCAGTTTTTAAACAGGAATTATTATAAAGCATCTGATTTTGAAAATGAATATTTAATCCGCTATATAAAAAAAGCCGGGCGGATGATACGGAAAAATTTAATCCGCCTGCGCCGTGAAGAGATGGCAGTAAGGGCAGAATTTCCAGGTATTCCTTGCACTCCATTATGTTAGGGGGTATAATAATAGGGAAATGTACGTCTAGAGTGTACAGGAGGCAGGTATAAATTTCGTTACCTATCAGGAGTAGGCAGTAACAAATTTTCAGCACTGGGGAGTGAAAGGAATCTGTAATATGGAAGAAATGGATGTTTTAAAGTATTTGAAAAGCAGGCAGAATGAGTTGGAGCGGGTGAACCATCCGTTTGCAAACCGCAGCCTGAATTTCCGTTACCTTTATTCTTATGGCGTGGCAGTATTGGCAATTGGCAATATGAAGTCTATGTCAGAACTGGATGGGCGGTTTGAGTATTTTATGGAGTGCATAGCGCTTCCAAAGGAGCAGAGGGAACAGATTATTGTGGATATCAATAACCATTTTGAATTCCGGCTGACAGAATGTATCAGGATTTTAAAAACAAAAGAAGTGCAGTACTGTTTCTTGATTGATTTATATCTTTTGTATAATCAGGCAAAATGGTCTGTAGAATATTGTAATAAAGTGATAGGAAATTATGTGGAGATTTTTCACACTTCTGAACCAGAGATTGCATTTTTTAAGGAATTCAACGAGGCAGCAGTAAAACGGGACGGAAAGAGGGCAAGGGATTACTACCATCGGTTTCGGGATATGGGGTTTGATATTTCATACAAGATGCTGCGCTATTTTTTCCCGGATTTTACGGATGAAGATGAATATCAGGATATTACGGTTCTGGCTGGAAAAACGTTTTGTTTGGATAAGCCTACTAAAATACTTGGGGATATCAGGGTAGAGAGGGGAGGTTCCCTTCTGTTAGATAGTGCTGATATTTCTATGGACGGTGCTGTTTTAGTGGATGGAGGAAGAATCCGTTTTAAGGATACAAAGCTTTACATAGGACATTGTGAAAGGGAGTTTTTTCTTACAGTGCGGGATGCTGCGATTGTGCGGATTGAAAATTCTGTGATTGATTGCAATGGGCAGTGTGGCTTTTTAAGGCAGAAAGCGGGCAGGCTTTTAATTGAAGAAACTGAATTTCTTCATTCTGGTTTCCAAAGGATGGCTGCATTTTATGGGACATATGCGGAGTTTTTACGGTGCAGTTTTTCAGAAGGAGAGGCAGGTTTTATTCATGCCGGCGGGTCTTCACAGATGAAGTTTGCCAATTGTGATTTTTTCGGCGCTTCTGCAGAATATGGAGGGGCAATTTTTTCTGAGTCTATTGATGATATTACCATTAAAGAATGTTCTTTCCGTTCCTGTACAGCAAAATATTTGGGGGCGGCAGTCTATTTTAAACATTTAAAACTTGGGCAGATGGTAAAAGATTGTGTATGCAGGGATTGTTTTCCAAAAGAAAACGCAATTTTTAATGCATATGGGGACGATTTAGTTTTGAAAATCAGATAGGAGGCGCCATGATTATAGATAATCTTACAAAGTTTAACCAGAAAAAAAAGCTGTGGATGACCCCAAAGCATCCGTTGTATGGGAAATCTGCGGACTATAAAATAATTTATGGCGCAGTGGTATTTATGCAGGCGGAAATAAACTGCCTGTCAAGCCCACTGAATAATTTTGAGTTGGAACGGCTTCTGATATCAGGGTTTGGCCTGGATTCTGATGGGATGTCACAGGTTTTGCGCCTATCAAAGGAAAAAAGTATTGTAATAGATAAATTAATGCGTGCGTTTGCATCTGACAGGGAAAAGTATCTTTTGATGCTGGATTTAATGAATGTCAGCTTGCGTGATATGGAGATTCAGGAGAAGGAGCAAGAGTCCATACAGCTTTTTTCTAAAATGTTTGGTGTTTCACAGGAGGAACTTTCCATGTTGGCAGAATTTGCGTTTGGGGCACAGGAGGAAAATGTACCAAAATGCCGTGAAATTCTTCATCGTATGCATGTACAGAATATGGATTTGTCTCCGGTAGATATGAAGTATTATATTATGCGTCTCTGGGAGACAATGGAGTGTACACAGGAAATACTGGAAGAACAGCGTGAAGTAAGGATTGTGGAACGCTGCCTGATTAAAGGGGATCTTGTGTTATCTAAAGGAATGCGTCTGGTCTTTGACCATGCTGAAGTGAGGATTTATGGGAATATCCTTTTGGACGGTGGGGAGCTTGTAATTGAGGAAAGTAAGATGATAAGGAAAGGGGATTCCCACCGTGCCTGTATTAATATGAAAGCGGTCGGAAGCCGGATACTTGTCCAAAACAGCGAAATTGACTGTAGGAATATGGGAATGTTCATCCGAGCGGAAGCAGGTGATTTACAGATTCAGAAGAGTTTGATTTACCGGACAACAAGAGGCGCTGCAATCCGTTTTTGGGGGAATGCAATCCGGGTGGCAGAGACAGATTTTTTTGACTGCTATTCCCCGGAAGACGGCGGTGCGATTATGATACGGACGCCGAACGGGATTATAAAAGGATGCCGTTTCCGGCGGTGCGAAGCAAAGCGTGGTGGTGCAGTTTTTGCAGTGGAAGGCAATAAAATTGACCATTGTAAATTTGACCAATGCAATGTTGCGGAGTACGGGGCTGCTATCTTTTATCATGGCTTTGTACGAGCGGATGTCCACCATCTTCAGTACCGTGCCTGCTGTCCGGAAGGTGTGGAGACTGTACAGTATCTGGCAAAAATGGGGACGTTCCAGGTGACGGGCCAGTACCATATTTTTGTTTCTACAATTATTGACTGCCCTGTGCTTGTAGAAGCAGAAGGAAGCCTGATTATTGAGGATGCGAATTTATATCTGAATAATCCAATCCGTTGCCGTGGAAGCTTGCAGATGAAAAATGTTCGGTTAATCAGCAACCATATGCAAGATACAGATATGGTGATATTGGAACATGCAAGGAACTGCCGGATTCACCATTGTGAATTTAATGGGATGGGGAAGGCCGGAGGGATGAGCGCATCAGGATGCAGGATTACAGTTACAAAGTCGCTTTTTAGGAATATTAATGGTGGCCGGGCAATTTATAATGCATATTCCCCTGAAATCAGGGAGTGTGTTTTTAATTTTTGCCAGGAGGGGGCGATTTATTCACAAAATGGCAATATTAAGCGGTGTGTTTTTGTAAATTGCCGTGGAAAGAGCGGCGCTGGTGTTTTGATGTACGGAGGCAAGGGGACAATTGAACAGTGCAATTTCAAAAGATGCATTGCTGATTTTAGTGGCGGCGCAATCGACAAATCGCTGGGGCAGCAGGTTGTAAAATGTGTGTTTGAGGAATGTAGGCCGGATAACGTATCATGATACTTGACATATAAGTAGTCTCTGTTGTAAAATGTCAGTGTTTATGCACTTGTAAATAATAAGCTGTTAAAAGGATAGGTACGGTTCAGGATCGTTTTCCTTTTAACCACATATAATTGATAGGAGTTGATTTTTTGGATTCAAGTGACGCCTCGCGGATTATTATTTTATTTATCCTGTTAGCATGTTCTGCTTTCTTTTCTTCAGCAGAAACCTGCCTTACGACTGTAAACAAAATGAGGCTTAAATCATTAGCGGAAGAAAATGTTAAAAATGCCAGCCTGGTAATGAAGTTAATTGAAAACCCTACAAAACTGCTGAGTGCAATTTTGATTGGGAATAACATTGTAAATTTATCAGCATCTTCCCTAACAACATCTTTTTCAATTCAATTGGCGCACAAATTAGGTTTATCAAACTTTGCCAGTGCAGTGACTGGTATTGCTACCGGAGTCCTGACAGTCCTGGTACTGATTTTTGGTGAGATTGTCCCGAAATCCCTTGCCACGACAAGCAGTGAAAAGCTTTCACTTGTGTATGCCAAGCCTGTATATGGGCTGACTGTTTTGTTGACGCCGCTGTCCTTTATTATGAACGGTATTTCTAACAGCATATTGCGGATTCTTCCAATTGATGTCAGCAAGCGGCCGAGGATTACGGAAAATGAACTTCGTACAATTGTGGACGTCAGCCATCAGGAAGGCGTTCTGGAAAGCGAAGAGCACCAGATGATTACAAATGTTGTAGATTTTGGGGATTCTCTTGCGAAAGATGTTATGGTACCGAAAATGGATGTGACATTTGTTGATGTGAATCTTTCCTATAATGAGCTGGTGGAGCAATATACAGAACATACTTTTACACGGATGCCTGTTTATAACGATAGCCGTGATAATGTTGTAGGGATTGTCAATTTAAAAGATTTTTTCTTTTACCAGGGTTCTAAAAAAGAATTTTCCCTGACCGATATTATGCGTGAGCCATATTTTACGTATGAATATAAGAAGATTTCTGAGTTATTTTTTGAAATGAAGCAGGATTCTATCCCAATGGCGATTGTGCTTGATGAATATGGTTCTACTTCTGGAATTTTGACAATTGAAGATCTGATAGAGGAGATTGTAGGGGAAATCCGTGATGAATATGACGAAAACGAAGAAGATGAGATAACAAAGGTTGACGATGAAACCTATATCCTCCTTGGTGTTGCAAAATTGGATAATGTAGATAATACGTTGGGGATTACGATTGAATCTGAAGATTATGATTCTATTTCTGGACATATCATTAATCTTTTGGATCATTTTCCAGAAGCAGGAGAATCTGTAAGCGATGAGTTTGCAACTTATACTGTTCTGGAAGCAGAAAAGAACCGTATTGACAAGGTAAAGCTCCATTTATTACCACCTGCCCTGTCAGCAAATGAAGAGCAGGAGGAAGAAAAAGAAGATAATGTTTCATAGTAACGGTAATGTTACTATTCATGGACATTCTTTTTACTATGTAATAGACCCTCTGCCTTTGGCATAGGCCGTTGCTTATTAATAACATTTTTTGTAATTTATTAAAAAACTATTGCTTTTTTTCAAAATAAGGTATACAATTAGTTCAATAAAAAGACAGCGATGTTCGTCGTATATATGTCAAAGAGAGGGAGGTTGGTATGAGAAAAAAATCCCATATTTCCTTAGCGCAGTATTTGATGAACAGTGAAGGGATGGATTCGATTAAAAACCATAAAGGGGCTTTTTACATTGGCAGTGTATTGCCGGATTGCACACCGAGTTTTTTTGTTCGCAAGCATACGATAGAAGATTCCTTTGAGGTTTTGAAGAAAGAGATATATAAAATGGTGTCGCATTTTGACCCTGCAGAGGGTATGGATTCCTATTTTTATATCCACTTAGGCGTGATTACACATTATGTATCTGATTATTTTACGTTTCCCCATAATGCAAATTACGACGGAAAGTTAAAAGATCATTGTATCTATGAGGAAGAATTAAAACAGGAGATTCGTTCCTATGTCAAAAGTCCGGAAGCAGTAAGAAAGCGTTTGGGGGTAACAGTATATGACCCAGAGATGATTTTATCTTTTATACAGAGGATGCACGATATTTATTCTGAGACGAAAAGCGCAGTAAAGCGGGATTGTGAATATATCGTATGTCTATGCCATACAATTGTGGATGCGATTCTTCTGTTATTTGAAAAAGGGTTGAAATCATCCTGTTTATCAGTATCTGTTTGAGTGATATGGAAGACGGTAAAGTTTTATGAGGACTAAGCCGTACTGCGGATATAGAGGCGTACAGCAGAGTGAAAACTTTGTTGTATGCCTTTTTTTTCTGTCCGGAATGGTGTATGATATAAATGTTTTTCACTGGGTGGAATGCATTAGATTGTTTGAAAGGTATGGTTAGTAAGATGGATGGAAGTATATTGGGAAGCCTGGCAGGAGCCGGGTATTTTCTGACGTATCAGGCGGTAGGGATGTTTTTGGGGTTTCTTCTGTTAAAAAAGGAAGAGAAGGCAGTACGGATTTTATTGGGCAGCGTGTTTGGAAGTGTCTTGTTACAGTGGGTTCCGGCTGTTTTTTCCCTTGGGATGGGGTTTAACAGGGCGTCTCATATAACAGCGCTTATTATGACAATCGTGCTTTTTGTGTGCGTTCCTCTTTACTGGCAGAAAAAAGAAGGAAAAGGGAACATGCACTTGAAAAAAGCACAGAATGGATCTGTGTTTTCTTGGCGGGAAGTATGGCAGGAAAATAGTTATTTCCTGGTAATTCTTCCGGTATTTTTGTTTTTTGCAGCAGTATTGTCTACCCATACAATACCATTTGCAGAGGATGGGAGCATCCATACAGGGCAGGCGACTTACGGCGATATGAATATGCATCTGTCCTTTATTACAAGTATTGCAAAACAGGGGATTTTTCCACCGGAATATTCCATGCTTCCAGGGACGAAACTTTCTTATCCTTTTTTATGTGATACGGTTTCTTCCAGTATTTATTTATGGGGGAGCAGCCTTCGGCTGGCATATGTTTTTCCAATGCTTTTTGCTGTCTGCCAGGTGTTTTTTGGCGTGCTGATTTTTGCAAAAGAAGTGTTAAAAAGCCGTACCAAGGCAGTAATTGCATGGCTCTTCTTCTTTTTGAATGGAGGGTTTGGCATCTATTATTTTGTAAAGGGAGCGTCCCAGGATTCTTCTGTGTTTACAAGGATTTTTACGGAATTTTACCAGACGCCAACAAATTACTTAGATGAAAATATCCGCTGGGCAAATATAGTTGTTGACATGCTTTTGCCGCAGCGTGCAACGCTGTTTGGCTGGGCAGTGCTGATACCTGCCTTGCTTGTCCTGTACCAGGCTGTTTTAAAAAAAGAAAGAAAATATTTTGTGGTTGTTGCTGTTTTATCAGGCTGCCTTCCGATGATCCATACCCATTCTTTTCTTGCGATGGCTTTTGTCTGTGCTATGTGGCTGATTTATTCTGTGCGTACAGAGTTGAATAAAGGTTGGAAATCAAAGGAATCCAAAATTGAGCTTTGGGTGCTGTTTGGATTTTTTCTTATGATGTGCAGTCTTGATTTGGTTAGGAAAGGTATGGAGGTACCGGAACAGGTATATTTTGCCATTGCGCTGGCAGGGATTTCTGCCATTGGTGTGATTTGCATAGTGCTTACTATCCGTGGGCTGAAAAACGAAAGAAGCCGCGAGTTAGTTTTAAATTGGGGGATATTGCTTGGGATTGTGCTGCTTCTTGCGTTGCCGCAGCTTTTTGCCTGGACTTTTCAGCAGGCGCAGGGAGAGCAGTTTGTACGGGGATATTTTAATTGGGCAAACTTAAATGACACATACCTTGGGTTTTATGTAAAGAATATTGGAATTGTATGGATTTTAAGTATTGTTGCCCTTGTTTTTACAAGGAGCAGGAATTATTTTCTGGTATCGCCTTCATTTTTTATCTGGTTTGTAGCAGAATTAATTGTTTTCCAGCCAAATGTATATGACAATAATAAAATTCTCTATATTGGTTATCTGTTCTTATGCTTCCTGTCTGCGGACTATCTGGTGGAGATTGCAGGGAAGTTCAAAAATACTGCAAGCAAGGGCATGATTTATGCAGGCGTATTGTTTTTAAGCAGCATATCAGCAATTTTAACAATGGGAAGGGAGTATGTTTCAGATTATCAGTTATATGGCAAAGATGAGGTAGCTGTCTGTAAGTATATTGAGGAGAATACAGAGGAAGAGGATGTGATTTTAACAGATACACGCCATAATAATGGGGTGGTTTCCCTAACAGGAAGGAATATTGTCTGTGGGGCGGGCACGTTCCTGTATTATCATGGCCTTTCTTTTGAGCAGCAGCAGGAAAATGTTATGGAAATGTATCAGAATCCTACAGATTTGACTTTGTTTGACAAATATGGCGTTAATTATATTTTTATAAGCAGCAGTGAGCGCAGTAATTATGGGATTGTATCAGAAGACGCTTTTTTACAGTATTTTGAAGTGGCATACCGCTCCGGGGAAGCAGTTTTATACCGCCGGAAGTAGGATATACTGTGGCTTTAGGACGGCTGTGAACCATAATAGTTAAAAACAAGTTGACAGGTAGAATATCCATCAGTAAAATGAAAAAGATTGTTACTGTTCACGGCTAACTTTAGAAAATAGCCAGACTCGCCGTTCTTGCACGTAAGAGGAGGACTATTTCTGAAATTAACCATGAATAGTAACAAAAGGTTTTCAGATTGGGAGGTCTTGCATGGAAAAGAAAAAATGTCTGGTACACTGCAGGGATGCAGGCCTTGGATATGATAATAAAGCGATAATAGAGCACTTTGATTTCCAGGTTTTTGAAGGGGATTATGTCTGTGTGGCGGGGGAAAATGGTTCTGGGAAGAGCACGCTTGTTAAGACGCTGCTTGGGCTGGTTAAGCCGGTGGATGGGGAAGTGGAGCTTTCTCCAGAAATCAGGAGCGGTGCAGTTGGCTACCTTCCGCAGCAGACGCAGATACAAAGGCAGTTTCCGGTAAGCGTGATGGAAGTTGTGATGTCTGGTTTTTTAAATAAACCGCATCGGGGGGCATTTTACCGGAGGGAAGAAAAAAAGGCAGCACGGGGGTTGTTAAGAAAGTTAAAAATTGAAGATTTGGAAAAAGAATGTTATGGGCTGCTTTCTGGTGGGCAGCAGCAGAGGGTTTTGCTTGCAAGGGCGCTCTGCGCGGCAAAAGAGATATTGGTTCTGGATGAGCCTGTAACAGGGCTGGATCCGATAGCGGCTTCTGCATTGTATGATAACTTAAGAAGCTTGAACCAGGAAGGGATGGCAATTGTCATGGTGACACATGATATTCAAAATGCTGTTTCGGAAGCGGATTATATCCTCCATATGGGGGATGGGGAGTATTTTTATGGGACAGCAGAGGAATATAAAGAAACGTTCATCAGAGATGCAGGAAGGAACGGGAAAAAGGGTGAAAGAAAAAAGAGGAAAGGATAATATGCAAACACATGTCTTCACCTTTTGTGTTTGCGCCTTAAATGAAAATGCAAGCATTTTCGTTTAAGGCATGGTGCAGAATATGATTTTGGAGATGCTTAGCTATCCTTTTATTGCAAGGGCGTTTGTTGTAGGGATTTTAGTTTCCCTTTGTGCTGCCCTTTTGGGGGTAAGCCTTGTTTTAAAGCAGTATTCCATGATTGGCGACGGTCTGTCCCATGTGTCGTATGGGGCTTTGTCGATTGCCCTCGCATGTAATATTGCTCCATTAAAGTTGTCAATACCAGTTGTTATTGTGACAGCTTTTTTGCTGTTGCGTATGACGGAGAGAGGGATTATGAAGTCAGATGCAGCGATTGCTGCCGTTTCAGCATCTGCGCTGGCAATTGGCGTCAGTGTGACTTCCCTTACAACCGGGATGACAACCGATGTGAACAGTTATATGTTTGGCAGCATCCTTGCCATGACAAGGGAGGATGTTGTGTTAAGCGTAATCTTATCTGTTGTGGTACTGGTTCTTTTTGGATTTTGTTACCATTATATTTTTGCGGTTACTTTTGACGAAGGATTTGGAAGGGCAATTGGCGTAAAGGTGTCCTTTTATAATACAATGCTTGCAATTTCAACGGCAGTCACGATTGTGCTTGGGATGCAGATGATTGGTGCGATGCTGATTTCTAGCCTGATTATTTTCCCGGCGCTGACTTCTATGAGGCTGTTCCACAGTTTCTGCGGCGTGGTAATTACTTCAGGGGTGCTTTCTGTGGCCTGTTTTGTGGCCGGGATGGTGTTATCCTACCAGTCTTCTATGCCTGCAGGGGCAAGTGTAGTGCTGGCAAACCTTGGGGCATTCCTTGTCTTTTTTGCTGTGGGGAAGATAAAAGAGTTGGTTTAAAGAATGGGGGAATCTATGAATATACGGGAATATCTGGAAAAGAAACCGCTTCTGTTTGACGGTGCAATGGGGACATATCTGGCAAGAAAATATCAAAACTTTGATACAGAGCCATGTGAAATGATGAATTTACTACATCCGGAACTTGTCTGTGAAGTCCATAAGGAATATATAAAAGCAGGGGCTGTAGCGGTGAAAACAAACACGTTTTCTGCAAATTGTGAAATGTTAAATAAGGATAAGGCAACTGTGGATAAAGTGCTCCGTGAGGGCTTTCATCTTGCTTGCAAGGCGGCTTCAGAAGCAGGTAGGGAAGTGTTTGTATTTGCCGATATTGGGCCGGCGCCTGAACATGAGGGAGCAGATGTATTAGCTGCGTACCGGGAAATCGTGGACGTTTTTTTGTCGTGCCATGCAGAGTATTTTTTATTTGAAACAATGGCAAATAGTGAAGCGGCAGAAGCATGTGCTGCTTATATTAAAGAACGCAGCCCAGAAGCGTTTGTAATGGTTTCTTTTGCAGCGTCGCCGGAAGGGTATACAAGGGGCGGTTTTCTGGCAAAAAAGCTTTTCTGGGGCATGCAGCAGTCAGAAGCAGTTGACGCAGTGGGGTTTAATTGTATTTCTGGACCAAAGCATTTATTGGAGTTAGTGAAAAAGCTTCCGAAAGAACAGGTGAAGAAGTATCTTACCGTTATGCCAAATGCGGGTTATCCAACAATGGTTGGCAACAGGATTTATTATGGGACAAACAGGGGGTATTTTGGGCAGGCGGCGTATGACCTTTTACAGGAAGGGGTTTCTATTGTAGGCGGATGCTGCGGTACAACGCCGGAGGATATTGCACAGGTACAGGAAAAAATCCAGGCTTGTGCAGAAGGATGGGCAAAAAGAAGGGAGCCGGAGGCAGGAAACCCTAAGAAGGGAAAAGATCCAGTGCAGGGAAAGAGGGATGTACCGGGAAGCCAAATGGCAGAGGAGAAGAAAATTGCAGATGTTATAGCGAATCCGGGAAATTCTTTTGCGGAAAAGCTACAACAGGGGAAGAAGGTTCTTGTCGTTGAATTGGATCCGCCAGTAGAGCCGGACATAGACTTTTTTATGGAGGGGGCTGCACGCTATCAGCTTGCAGGGGTGGACGCCATTGATATTGCAGACTGCCCAGTTGCAAAGGCCAGAATAGACAGCAGCATTCTTGCCTGTAAGGTTTCCAGGGAACTTGGGCTTACTGCGATTCCCCATATGACATGCCGTGACAGGAATATTAATGCAACGAAAGCGCTACTGCTTGGGCTGAATATGGAAGGGGTGAATAATGTCCTAGCAGTGACAGGCGACCCTGTCCCAACAGAACTTAGGAATCAGGTGAAAACGGTCTTTGGGTATAATTCTGCAGTCCTTGCAAGGCATATCCAGTCTTTTAATGAAGAGATATTCTGTGAAAATCCGTTTATGGTATCTGGTGCGTTAAATATTAATGCATTGAATTTTGACTTCCAGCTAAGCCATGCAAAGTCCAAAATAGAAAATGGCATGTCTGCCTTATTTACGCAGCCAGTGCTTTCTGAAAGAGGGTTTGAAAACCTAAAGAGGGCGCGTAAAGAACTTGATGTAAAGCTGCTTGGCGGCATTATGCCGGTTGTCAGCTACCGGAATGCAGCATTTATGAATAGTGAAATGGCAGGGATTGAGGTCGCGCCTGAAATTATGGAGCAGTACCGCGGTAAAAACCGCGAAGAGGGGGAAGAGCTTGCCTTTAAAATCTCTACGGAGGTAATCCGTGAAATATCGGATTATATTGATGGATATTATGTGATTACGCCATTTAAACGCGTAGAACTGGTTTTAAAAATAATTGGCTATATCAGGAACTGCTAAGTTTTTAGGATGCCCTGGGATGGCTGTAATTTTAAGGCAGTAGATTTGAAGTTTCAAAAAAGTATTGACAGAAATTAACTTTTGCATATAATAATGATTATGGCAAAGACGTCACGAAGTAGATTTCGTGGCGTTTTTCTTTTTCTAGGAAATATTGTCAGTCTTCGTGTCCGGACCACGTTAGAAAACATTAGAAATGAGGGATGATTATGACAGAAGAAGTAATAGCTTATGTAAATGAAAATATCTTTGGAATCTGGTTTTTAATTGGAGCCGCATTAGTATTTTGGATGCAGGCAGGGTTTGCAATGGTAGAGGCAGGCTTTACCAGGGCAAAAAGTGCCGGTAATATTATTATGAAGAACCTGATGGACTTCTGTATTGGCACAGTTATGTTTATACTGATTGGTTTTTCGTTTTTGCTTGGGGAAGATTTTCTTGGTTTTATCGGGAAGCCGGGGTTTGACCTATTAACGGCTTATTCCGATTTTAATTTTTCTTCCTTTGTTTTTAACTTGGTATTTTGTGCAACGACTGCAACAATTGTATCAGGGGCAATGGCAGAGAGAACGAAATTTTTATCATATTGTATTTATTCAGCAGTGATTTCGGCAATTATCTACCCAATTGAAGCACATTGGATTTGGGGAGGCGGCTGGCTGGCCCAGCAAGGGTTCCATGATTTTGCGGGTTCTTGTGCAATCCATATGGTTGGCGGAATCTGTGCCTTAATCGGTGCAAAAATCTTAGGGCCGCGTATTGGTAAGTTCAGCAAGCGTACAGGGAAGCCCCATGCAATTCCAGGGCACAACCTTCCGCTTGGCGCTTTGGGCGTATTTATTTTATGGTTTGGATGGTATGGGTTTAATGGTGCGGCTGCAACATCTTTGGCGGATTTGGCGTCTATTTTCCTGACAACAACGGTGGCGCCGGCAATTGCAACGGTTGTATGTATGGTCTTTACCTGGTTAAAATATGGGAAGCCGGATGTTTCTATGTGTTTAAATGCATCTCTTGCAGGGCTTGTGGCAATTACTGCCGCCTGTGATGTGACCGATTGCCTGGGGGCTGCTGTTATCGGGTTTGTTGCAGGGCTGTTAGTCGTATTTGGCGTATGGCTTTTGGATTATAAGCTGCATATTGACGATCCGGTGGGCGCTGTAGCAGTACATATGATGAATGGGCTTTGGGGGACATTTGCTGTTGGATTGTTTGCAACTTCTTCCGCACCGGGATATGCAATTGCCCTGGATGGGGGTGCGATAAAAGGAGAAGGGCTGTTGTATGGCGGTGGTTTTACACAGCTTGGCCTTCAGTGCATGGGGATTTTAGGTGTTGCAGCCTGGGCGGCGATAACGATTACCATTACGTTTTTTGTAATTAAGGCAACCGTGGGATTGCGTGTTACCCCGGAAGAAGAGCTGCAGGGACTGGATATGCAGGAGCATGGACTATCTTCTGCTTACGCAGACTTTATGCCGGCAGGGAATATGTTCTATTCTGCGGGCACCTCAATTGAGGCATTAAAGGGAGATATTCCTATGAACCAGGCAGTAACTGTTGTGGATGCAACAGAAAAGATTCCGGCTTCCTATCAGGATGCAAGGGAAGAGAAGACGCCAAAATTTACAAAAGTTTCGATTGTATGCCAGCAGAGCAAGTTTGAGGAGCTGAAAGAGGCAATGAATAGTATAGGCGTACAGGGCATTACGGTAACGCAGGTGCTTGGCTGCGGTACACAGAAGGGGATTACCAGCATGTACCGCGGGGCAGAGCTGGATGTTATCCTGCTTCCAAAGATGAAGGTGGAAGTTGTTGTCAGCGCTGTCCCGGTTGACAAAGTGGTTGAAACGGCTAAAAAAGCACTTTATACCGGAAATATCGGCGATGGTAAAATTTTTGTGTATGATGTGGAGGATGTAGTGAAGGTCCGTACTGGTGAAAGGGGATTTGATGCTTTGCAGGGGGATGATTAAGCTTGCAAAGCGGGCGGCCTTGTTGTATAATTCATAATATTATGCAATGTGGGTGAGGTTATGCCAAACATTAATTTAGAGATTACACAAAAAGCGTTTTTAATGTGGCAGGTGTAAACCTTACAGATATTGACAGGATGAAAGAATAGGAAGGCTTTGGGATAAGATAAATAAAGAAATGGCATCTGCTTGGAAAAAGAAGATGCTATTTCTTTTTGGAATAGAAATGGGGATTATAATGAGTAGGATTTTAGTATGTGATGACGATAGGGAAATTGTGGAGGCGGTCGCAATTTATCTGGAGCAGGAGGGCTATGAGGTTATAAAAGCATATGACGGGGAAGAGGCGATACGCCTTTTAGGGCAGGAAGAGGCAGACCTATTAATTATTGATGTAATGATGCCAAAGCTTGGCGGGGTGGAAACTACCTTCCGTATACGGGAAAAAAGCGGTATTCCCATTATTATTTTGTCTGCAAAGTCAGAGGACCAGGACAAAATTTTTGGGCTGAAAGTGGGGGCAGATGATTATGTGACAAAGCCATTTAACCCAAAGGAACTTTTGGCAAGGGTACAATCTTTACTGCGCCGGAGCCAGGTTTTGAACAAGACAGGCAGGCAGGGCACAGTAAATGGAATTTTCCGGAATGGCGGACTGGTGATAAATGATGAACGCAAAATTGTAGAAGTAGACGGGGAAAAGGTGCGGTTGACGCCATTAGAATATAATATTTTATTGTTTTTTATGAAGCATCTGGGCATGACTTTTTCGACCAGCCAGATTTATGAAGCAATTTGGGATGAGGAATCATATGGGGACGACAATGTGGTGGCAGTCCATATCCGCCATATCAGGGAGAAAATTGAAATAAACCCGAAGAAGCCAAAATATCTGCAGGTTGTATGGGGAATTGGCTATAAAATGGAAAAAATAGAGTAGGCAGAGGGAAAAGGAGGAAGAAGGGGTGAAGCGGTGGAAACAGTCAGGGGTGGTGAGGTTTTTTCTTCTTATCGTTTTGTCAGCATCTGTCTTGATGGATGTGCTGGCAGGGATGTATTTGTTTGTGGGAAAGGAATATGCGCTGTCTGGCAAAAAAGGGGGAAATGATTTTTTTGTATCACAGGAAGGGACCTCTCGCCTTTTGGATGGGTATCTCCGTCTTTTGGAAGAATATATGAGGATTGGGAACCTGATTACAACAGATGGTGAGATTGATTACAATAAGGAAATCATGGTTTCTTTATTGGACGATAAACGCTATACGCTGCAGGATTTACTTAAGAGTACTTCTTCCGAGGGGGAAGCGGTGGAACAGTTCAGGGGTTTTATAGAAAATTTTGGGCAAAACTGCCAGGAGGGGAAAAGTTATCCATGGTATACCCGCTACTCTTTTCAAGTTGAGAAGAATCTTGTGCTGGAGAGAAATAATATTTTCCAGTTCCGTTCGCCAAATGCTGCCCCTGTAACGGAAAAACAGCTAAAAAATATGAAAAAATACCGGAAAAATATGGTGGCAGTTTCTATGGACCAGGGGGAAGAGGATGCACAAAAAAATAAAGTGCTCCATTTTTCTTTTTGGGGGGAAGAAAAAGACAAGCTTTTGTTTACGGCAAGAAGCAATTATGAGGGATATTTGATGGAATATTTCCCAGAGTATGCAAAGATTTATGCACTGGAGAAAATAGAGGAGTCTTATAGGGATTCTGACAGGGGAGTGTTTTTTGAAGCATATAGTGAGTATTATAAAGGGGAGCAGGAAAAAGGGACAGAAGAAGAATTTTTTCAGAAGGTAAAGAAAAGCACAAGGAAATATGGGGAACTGCTTCCGGAAGGGCAGAGACCATGGCGGGTGCATAAAGTGCCAAGAAGCCTCCGGGAAGCAAAGGAGTTTGCTGTTTTCTTGGTAGAGACGTATCAGGAGATGAAATACTTTTTTGCCAAATCAAATTTTGTATTTGGCTATGAGAATACAAAGAACATCGTTATTACAAACCATAAAAAACTTTGGGAGGAAATGAAGGCAGAGGCGGCAAAAGGGGCGGCAAAGCCTGTATCAGATTCGGATAGGCTGATGTATGCATATTTTAAAGGGACAGCCTATGCAGGGGTAACTAATTTTTTGCAGGACTCTTTTTTAATGTCTGGAAATATATTGGAAAAACTTAGGGAGATTGGAGTAAATTACAGCGGGGCATCTTACCTGATTGGCGCAGGGCTGGATTTGCGCAGTACGGCGCAGGGGAAATATGGGGATGCGTTTGCAGTTCATTATAAAAAATCCCATCAAATCCTCCAGATGCTGGAACTTGGGAAGGATTTAAGCATTGGGCTGGTTTTAACAGTTGTGAGTTTTTTTCTTTTAGCGTGTATGTATTCTGAAAAATCAGCAGAAAAGGAAACGATTCTGAAATGGCATGACAGGATTTGGCTGGAGGTACAGCTTCTGGCGGTTGCTGTAATGGCTGGGATGATGCGTTGGGTTTATAAACTGTGGGATGGGGCGGCTGACCATATTCTAATTCTGTTTTTTGGTTTTTTCCTGGCATTTTTATGCTGCCTATGCCTGGGGATATTTTTAAGTATTATGAAAAGGGCAAAGCTTCACTGCGGTATTCAGTACAGTATGATAGGTTTGTTTGTTTCAGAGGTAGTATTCCGGAAATTAGGTTTGCGGAAATGGATCGCGTTGATGAGGAAACGGTTTGCGTTCCTTCCAGCAAAGCAAAAATATATTTGCTTATTTTTTGTTGAGTTTGTGGTGCTGTTTTATTTTGTAGCAAGCCTGTTTTTTATATGGTTTGATACAGAAGTAAGCGTTGTTTCTTTTTTTACCTCCTTTTCTGGTATATTTTTCATTGCGCTGGGAATTGGTTTTCTGGGGCTGCTTTTTGTTTGGCAAGGAAAAGCATGGAAAAATGAAGAGGCGGATTTGTTGTTAATTGAAGGAATGCAAAAAATAATGGAGGGCGATTTTTCCAGCCAGCTTCCGGATTTAGAAGAAGCTGGATACCGCAAGATGCTTCTGGGGGCTTCGGTAAACGGCATGGGGGAAGCGCTGGCGCGTGCCGTGGAGGAGAGCGTACGCAGTGAGCGGATGAAAACAGAGCTGATTGCCAATGTATCGCATGATATTAAAACGCCTCTGACCTCTGTGCTAAATTATGTGGACTTGATGCGGCAGGAGAAGACAGACAATGAAAAAATTAAGAAATATCTTGATGTTTTAGAGCGGAAGGCACAGAGGCTCAAAACGCTCTTGGAAGATTTGGTAGAGGCATCCAAGGCTTCTAGCGGCGTAATGGAGTTGGAAATTGGCACTTTAAACTTTAATGAGTTAATCCGGCAGACAAATGGGGAATTTGAGGAACGTTTTGAAGAGCGCCATCTTGAGCCGGTATTGGAGCTTCCAGATGAAAATCTTTATTTTCGGGGAGATGGCAGGAGGGTATTCCGTATTTTGGAAAACCTCTATAATAATACAGCAAAATATGCTATGCCATATACAAGGGTTTATCTGTCATTAGTGCCAGAAGATGGTTTTTTGGTATTCCGGATGAAAAATATTTCTGCTTCCCGCCTCGATATTAGCCCGGAAGAGCTAACGGAACGGTTTGTGCGTGGCGACCGTTCCCGTACAACAGAAGGGAGCGGCCTGGGGCTTTCGATTGCAAAGAGCCTGGCAGAATTAATGGGAGGGGCTTTTTCAATTGAGTTAGACGGGGACTTGTTTTGTGCAGTCGTTTCCTTTCCAGAAGGTTGACTTTTTTGGGATAGTCTGTTTATACTGATAGAAATCAATGTCTAATAGAGGAAATAGAAAAAACAGAGCAGAAATGAGGATAAATATGGAGAATGCCGGAAAGAAAGATGTAATGAATAGGAAAGAGATGGAAGAAAGGATGGAAAGAATTGACCTTACGCTTCCTCCGCCTGAAACAGAGCCAGAGAGGCAGTATTATTTTATAAGGCTTTTACAGGGCTGGGCCGAGACGAGGAAAAAAGAGCTTGGCAGGCCGTTATATGCCAATATTACAACGTTTGGCTGCCAGATGAACGCACGGGATTCTGAAAAAATTCTGGGGATTATGCAGATGGCCGGGTTTGAGGAAACAGAGTCAGAGGAGGCAGATTTTTTGCTTTATAATACCTGTACAGTGCGGGAAAATGCCAATTTAAAGGTTTATGGCCGTCTGGGGCAGTTAAAGAAACAGAAGGAAAAAAATCCTGACATGGTGATTGCCCTGTGCGGCTGTATGATGCAAGAAAAAGAAGTGGTGGAAAAAATTGGGAAAAGTTACAGGAATGTAGACCTTATTTTTGGGACACATAATATTTTTAAGCTTGCGGAACTGCTTTCAATAAAACTGTTAGACCAGAGGGCAAGGAAGAAAATGCTGATAGATGTCTGGGATGGGACAGAGGAGATTGTGGAAGACCTTCCAAATGAAAGGAAGTATTCTTTTAAGGGCGGCGTGAATATTATGTTTGGCTGCAATAATTTTTGCAGCTACTGTATTGTCCCGTATGTCCGTGGAAGGGAGCGGAGCCGGGAGCCAGAAGACATTATTGCAGAGATAAGCTGTATGGTACAAGATGGCGTTGCAGAGGTGATGCTTCTGGGGCAGAATGTAAATTCCTATGGGAAAACCCTGGAAAATCCTATTACATTTGCAGAACTTTTAAAGCGGGTGGAGAAAATTGAAGGGCTGGAAAGAATCCGTTTTATGACGTCCCATCCAAAAGATTTATCGGATGAACTAATTCAGGTAATGGCAGCTTCTGAGAAAATCTGCCATCATATGCATTTGCCGCTGCAGTCTGGCAGCAGCCGCCTGCTGAAAGTGATGAACAGGCGGTATACAAAAGAGGATTACCTTCTTTTAGTAGAAAAACTGCGGAAGGCAGTACCGGATATTGCATTGACAACGGATATTATTGTAGGTTTCCCTGGGGAGACAGAGGAAGACTTTGAAGAAACGCTTGACCTTGTCAGGAAAGTGGGATACGATAATGCGTTTACTTTTTTATATAGTAAAAGAACAGGGACGCCTGCGGCATCTATGGAGGGACAGGTTTTGCCAGAAGTGGCAAAAGAACGCTTTGAACGCCTTTTGGCAGAAGTACAGCAGATTTCAGCACAAAGGGCAGCAAAACGGGTAGGAACCGTGCATACGGTATTGGCTGAGGAAGTCAACCAACAGGATTCTTCTTTGCTGACAGGAAGGGGCAGCCAAAATTTTCTGGTGCATTTCCCAGGGGACAAAGCACAGGTTGGCACATTAATTGATGTCCAATTAGAAGAGAGCAAAGGCTTTTATTATCTGGGGAAACAGGTCTCTAGCAGCAGAAAGGCTTGGTGAGTATGGTGCAGTTGGGGGAACATAAGAATTTGCGGGAACGGCAGGAAGAGCGGGAACATCAGATTTTAAGCCAATATGCGATGTTTGCCGGCCAGTCGGCAGGACGTGACAGAAAAGAGCCTCAGTGTGATATCAGGACGGATTTCCAGAGAGACCGGGACAGGGTTTTACACTGTAAGGCATTCCGGCGGCTAAAACAAAAGACGCAGGTGTTTTTGGCGCCGGAAGGGGACCATTACCGGACACGGATGACCCATACCTTGGAAGTGGCGCAAAATGCACGGACGATTGCCAGGGCATTGTTTTTAAATGAAGATTTAACAGAGGCAATTGCGCTTGGACATGATTTAGGCCATACGCCGTTTGGCCATGCCGGGGAACGGGCGCTGCACAATATTTCAAAAGGGTTTGGAGGTTTTTGCCACAATAAGCAAAGCGTACGTGTTGTAGAGCGGCTGGAGAAAGACGGCGCTGGCCTGAACCTGACAAAAGAAGTAAGGGATGGCATTTTAAACCACCAGACAAAGTCAGAGCCAAACACTTTGGAAGGGAAGATAGTAAGGCTGTCAGATAAGATTGCTTATATTAATTCAGATATTGACGATGCAATCCGTGCAGGAATCCTTAGGGAAGAAGAAATCCCTTCTAGGCTGACCGATATTTTGGGAAAAAGCACAAACTTGCGCCTGAATACACTTGTACATGATATTGTGAAAAACAGCGAGGGGAAAAATGATATCTGTATGTCGAAAGAGGTAGAAGAAGCTATGAAAGAGCTTCGGGGCTATATGTTCCAAAGGGTTTATACAAACCCAGTGGCAAAGAGCGAGGAAGATAAGGTTGATAACTTGATTGGCCAGTTATATGAGCATTATATACATAATATAGAAAAAATGCCGTTGGAATTTTTATTGCTGATTGATGGGGGAGAGCCAGAGGAACGTGTTGTCTGTGATTTTATTGCCTGTATGAGCGACCGCTATGCAGTAAATCTTTATAAAGACATTATGATACCAAAATCCTGGAGCGTACATGGGATTGAGCACCGATAATGTTGGAAAAATGCTGTATTTTCCTTTTCGGAAGAAAAAAAGGAAACCCTGATTTTGCGTCGAATAACTAATATAGGGAAAATCGTTTTTTTATGTTATAGCAAAATGCGCTGCAACAGTGGGCGCTGATAGGATTACAGGAAGGGGGAAAGAATGTGGCAAGGTTCTCGGAGGAGCAGATAGAACAGGTGCGCCAGAGAAGCGATATTGTTGAAGTGATTGGAAATTATGTCCGGCTGAAACGTTCTGGGAGCGGCTATATTGGGCTTTGCCCGTTCCACAATGAAAAATCCCCTTCCTTCTCGGTGAATCCCGCAAGGCAGATGTATAAATGCTTTGGCTGCGGGGTTGCCGGCAACGTCATTACCTTTGTAATGGAATATGAAAACTACTCTTTTCCAGAGGCGATGGAGTTTCTGGCGGGGCGTGCAGGGATTGCGCTTATGCAGCAGGAAATGACAGCGGAGCAGAAAAGGCAGGAGAGCCTGCGGGCAGTGCTTTTGGAAATCAATACAAAGGCAGCACGTTTTTTTTATGCTGTGTTAAAGTCTGCGCAGGGAAAGCAGGGATATAGCTATTTAAAGCAGCGTGGCCTGTCTGACGAAACCATTGTGCGTTTTGGGCTTGGATATGCGGGGCAGGGAGGGGACAACCTGTACCGCTATCTGAAACAGCAGGGCTACCAGGACCATATTTTAAAAGAATCAGGCCTTTTTAAAATGGACGAGCGCGGCGTTTATGATAAATTTTGGAACCGTGTAATATTCCCAATTATGGATATCAACAACCATGTTATAGGTTTTGGAGGCCGTGTGATGGGGGATGGGAAACCGAAGTACCTAAATTCCCCAGAAACAAAATTATTTGATAAAAGCAGGAATTTATTTGGACTGAACTATGCCAGGCAGGGAAAGAGGGAATATTTTATTCTATGTGAAGGGTATATGGACGTCATTGCCTTGCACCAGGCAGGGTTTGCCAGTGCTGTGGCATCGCTTGGTACGGCGTTTACGGAGCTGCAGGCAAACCTGATACGGCGTTATACAAAGGAAGTGCTTTTGACGTATGACAGCGATGGGGCAGGGCAAAAAGCGGCTTTGCGTGCAATCCCGATTTTGCGGAGGGCAGGCTTAAATGCGAAGATTGTAAATATGGAGCCGTATAAAGACCCCGACGAATTTATCAAAGGGCTTGGGGCAGAGGCATTTGAGGAACGGTTAAAAACAGCGCAAAACAGCTTCTTTTTTGAGGCAGAAGTGGCAAGGGGCGCTTATGATATGTCCGACCCGGAGCAAAAAACAGAGTTTTACCATGAACTTGCCAAAAAACTTCTTGTTTTTACTGATAAAGTACAGCGTGAGAATTACATGGAAGCAATTGCTGCAAAATATTCTGTCAGGAAAGAGGATTTGCGGGAACTGGTACTCCGGTACAGCAGTCGGATGCCGGAAGGGTATGGGACGGAACGCCCGGCTAGGGAATTAAAAAAGAGCCGGAAAAAAGAAGAGGGAGGCATAGGGCATGCGTACCGCCTGCTGTTTTCTTGGCTGATGGAATCCCCGGGGCTGTATAGGCAAGTCAGCCAGCTGGTTACGCCAGAAGATTTTTGTGAGGAAAATTACCAGGAAGTTGCATCCATACTGTATAAGCAGCTTGAAGAAGGAGAAGTTATTCCTGCAAAAATCATTAATTATTTTGAGGATGCAGAGCAGCAGAAAATGGCGGCGCAGATGTTTCAGGCAAATTTTCAGGCGGATATGGGTACGGAGGAAAAAGAGAAGGCATTAAATGAACTGATTATACGAATTAAAGAGTACAGTATCGACCATCAGATGAGGAATTTGACAGATATGGCGCAGCTCCAAAAGTTAGTTTTAGAGAAGAAACAGTGGCAAACGCCCGACAAATTGCATATTTCTTTGAAAGATGGTTAAAGTATAGCGTAAGCCAGTACATATAGGAAAGGAAGGAACACTATGGCAACAGAAAAGAAACAGACAGCCGGAGATTTCTTAGCAGAGGAAGAAATGAAAAGGGTTACGAAAAAAAGCACGGCGAAAAGCTCTGTGGGAAAGAGGACAGGCAGCAAGAAAAAAGAACTGAGCCCGGCAGAGGAGGAGCAGAGGTTCCGTGAGAAGCTTGCTGCATTAAAGCAGCTTGCCAAATCAAAAAGGAATGTGCTGGAGCTTTCAGAAATCAATAATTTTCTGAACGACGTCGTACTGGATGAGGAAAAAACGGAGAAGGTCATAGAATTTCTGGAGTCAGAAGGTGTTGATGTGCTCCGGATTCCTGAGGGGGATGTTCCGGATGCGGATGATGATTTGCTTTTGGAAATGGAAGCCAATGGGGAAGTGCCGGATGAGGAAGAGATTGAGAAAATTGATTTATCTATCCCAGAGGGGGTCAGCATTGAAGACCCTGTCCGTATGTATTTGAAGGAAATCGGGAAGGTGCCGCTTTTGACGGCGGAAGAGGAAGTAGATTTGGCGCAGCGTATGGAACATGGGGATATGGAGGCTAAGAAAAAGCTTGCTGAGGCAAATCTCCGCCTTGTTGTCAGCATTGCGAAGCGTTATGTGGGACGCGGCATGCTGTTTTTGGATTTAATTCAGGAAGGGAACCTTGGGCTGATTAAAGCAGTTGAAAAGTTTGACTATAAAAAAGGATATAAGTTTAGTACCTATGCAACATGGTGGATACGCCAGGCGATTACTAGGGCAATTGCCGACCAGGCAAGAACAATCCGCATTCCTGTGCATATGGTTGAAACTATTAATAAATTTGTGCGTGTGCAGAGGCAGCTCTTGCAGGAACTGGGCAGGGAGCCATATCCAGAAGAGATTGCAAAGCATATGAATATGCCGGTTGACCGGGTAAGGGAAATCCAGAAAATTTCTTTGGAACCAGTGTCCTTAGAAACGCCGATTGGTGAGGAAGAGGATAGCCATTTGGGAGATTTTATCCAAGATGACAATGTCCCGGTGCCGGCTGAGGCAGCGGCTTTTACACTTCTGCGCGAACAGCTAGAGGAGGTGCTTAGCACGCTGACAGAGAGGGAGCAGAAGGTTTTAAAGCTCCGTTTTGGCTTAGAAGATGGACGGGCAAGGACATTGGAGGAAGTTGGCAAGGAATTTAAAGTAACGCGTGAGCGCATCCGCCAGATTGAAGCAAAGGCGCTCCGCAAATTAAGGCATCCAAGCCGCAGCCGTAAGTTAAAGGATTATTTAGAGTGATGCATTTGTCAAGAAGGCTTCAAAGGGTAGCGGCAAATGTCTGTTCAGGCGGGGTGGTTGCAGATATTGGCTGTGACCATGGTTTTACTTCAATCTATCTGGTGCAGGAAAATAAGGCCGTTTCTGCAATTGCTATGGATGTAAACCAGGGACCGCTTAAACGGGCAAAAGAGCATATTTTACAATATGGCATGTCGGATAGGATTACTCTGCGGCTGTCAGACGGGCTTTTAAAACTTATGCCAGGAGAGGCGGACACTCTCTTAATCAGCGGAATGGGAGGGGCTTTGATTGCCAGGATTTTAACAGATGGCAGTGAGGTGGCGGCCGCGGCAAAGGAGCTGGTGCTGTCTCCGCAGTCAGAGGCATTTTTAGTCAGGAAATGTGTCCATAGGCTTGGTTTCCAGATTGCATCGGAAGAGATGCTGGCAGACCAGGGGAAATATTATGTTGTGATACGGGCAGTTCCTGGAAATGAGTGTTATGGAGAAGAAATTGATTATCTATATGGTAAGAAATTAATGGACAGGCAGGATATCATCTTTTTCCAATATATGAAAAAAGAAGAGGCACGGGTAAATAAGGTACTGCAAGGATTGCCAGGGCAGGGTCTTTCTGCTGTGGGGGAACAGCGGAAAAAGGATTTACAGCAGGAAAGGGCACAGATTCAAAAGGTTTTGAATAGAATATCCTACCAGAAGGAAGGAGGGCGGCTATGGGAAAACGAATTAGGGTGACAGTAGGGACAGATACCAGGGAGTACGGGGAAGGCGTTACATATGGTGAAATTGCTGCGGAGTACCAAAAGGATTACGAATACGATATTATCCTTGCGCAAAAAGGTGGAAAGCTTGCAGAGCTCCGGAAAACAATCCGTGAAGACTGTACAGTGGCTTTTTTGACTACTGCGGCAGGGAGTGGGCATAAGACGTATGAGCGTGGTGCGATCCTTTTGATGCTGCGCGCATTTTATGCAGTTGCAGATACAGAAAAGCTCTGCAATATTTTTATCAGGCATTCCTTTGGGGACAGCGTATATTGTGAAGCAGACGGGATAGAAGTGACAGAAGTGCTTTTGGGGCAAGTTGAGCAGTATATGAAGGAATTGGTGGGCAAAGACCTTCCGTTTGAAAAGCGTTCGGTAGATACTTCTAAGGCTTTAAAGCTTTTTGAGCAAAATAGGATGTATGATAAAAAGAAGCTTTTTGAGTTCAGGCGGGTTTCAAAAGTAAACCTTTATTCGCTGGATGGCTTTGAAGATTATTATTATGGGTATATGCCGGCTTCATCAGGCGTGTTAAAATATTTTGCCTTAAGGAAATATGGGGATGGCTTTTTGCTCCAGATTCCAAACCAGAAAACGCCGGATACCCTTTGTGGGGTTCAGGACCGCCCGAAGCTGTTTGCTGCTTTGCAGGAGGCGTCGGAATGGGGGCGTCTGGTAAATGTTGATACGGCTGGGGCTTTAAATAATGTGATTGCCCATGGAGGGGCGCAGGAGCTGATTTTGGTACAGGAGGCGCTTCAGGAGAAGAAAATTGCAGAAATAGCAGGGCAGATTGCCGCAGACCGCAGCAAAAAATTTGTTTTAATCGCAGGCCCGTCATCTTCTGGCAAAACGTCATTCTCCCACCGTTTGTCCATACAGCTCCGGACTTATGGGTTAAACCCCCATCCGATTGCGATGGACAATTATTTTAAGGATAGGAAAGATACGCCTCTGGATGAAAATGGGAAATATGATTTTGAATGCCTGGAAGCAATTGATATTGAGCAGTTTGACAAGGATATGCTTGCATTGCTGGAGGGAAAACGCGTAGAACTCCCATATTTTAACTTTGTAATTGGGGAAAGGGAATACAGAGGGGATTTCTGCCAGCTTGGGGCAGATGATATCCTGGTGATTGAAGGAATCCATGGGCTGAATGAAAGGTTTTTGCAAACACTTCCAAAAGAAAGTAAGTTCAGGATTTATATTAGTGCACTGACACAGTTAAATATTGATGAGCATAACCGGATTTCCACAACAGATGGAAGGCTAATCCGCCGTATGGTGCGTGATGCGCGTACCAGGGGGACGACGGCAGAAAAGACAATTGCAATGTGGCCTTCTGTCAGGAGAGGGGAAGACAGGCATATTTTCCCATTCCAGGAACAGGCGGATGTTATTTTTAATTCCGCCCTGATTTATGAACTGGCTGTTTTAAAGCCTTATGCTGAGGCAGTTTTGTTTGGGATTCCAAAAGATGTCCCAGAGTATATTGAGGCGAAAAGGCTATTAAAGTTTTTAGATTATTTTATAGGTATCAGCAGTGAGGGGATACCGCATAATTCCCTTGTACGGGAGTTTGTCGGCGGCAGTATTTTCAAAGTGTAGGGGGTTGTAAGCCCTTTACATGGATATCTGGCAGGAACAGGCAGAAAGGACAGAGTTATGGCAAAGATTATTGATGGAAAGAAGATTTCACAGGAAATAAAGGATGAATTAAAAGAAAAAACAGGGCAGTTAAAGCAGGAAGGTATTTCTGTCTGCCTTGCAGTAATCCAGGTGGGAAATAACCCGGCTTCTACTGTTTATGTTGGGAATAAGAAAAAGGCGTGCGCTTATGTAGGGATTGATTCACTTGCCTATGAACTGCCGGAAGAAACGACAGAAGGCGAATTGCTGAAGCTTGTGCAAGAGTTAAATGAAAAAGAGGAAGTGGATGGCATCCTGGTACAGCTCCCGCTTCCATCCCATATTGATGAGGATAAAGTGATTCAGGCAATTAGCCCGTTAAAAGATGTGGACGGCTTCCATCCGCAGAGCGTTGGGGCATTAAGCATAGGGCAAACAGGGTTTGTTTCCTGCACGCCTGCTGGCATTATCCAGCTTTTGAAGCGCTCTGGTATTGAGATTGACGGAAAAGAATGCGTAATTGTTGGCAGGAGCAATATTGTAGGGAAACCGATGGCGCTTCTTTTGCTCCGCGAAAATGGGACTGTGACAATCTGCCATTCCCATACATCTGATTTGAAGGAAGTAACAAGACGTGCAGATATCCTTGTTGTGGCAATCGGAAAGGCAAAAATGGTTGACAGCAGTTACATTAAAGAAGGGGCTGTTGTCATTGATGTTGGCATGGACAGGGATGAAAATGGGAAACTCTGTGGTGATGTTGACTTTGCGTCCGTAAAGGAAAAAGCAAGCGCGGTTACGCCGGTTCCGGGAGGCGTAGGTCCTATGACGATCGCTATGCTGATGAATAACTGTGTGGAGGCTGCACTTCAGAAAAAAGGATTGTGAGGAAACAGATTTGAAGATATTTTTTGAGTCATTAGGATGTGACAAAAATCTTGTGGACAGCGAAATGATGGTTGCGGCTTTGCAAAAGGCAGGGCATCAGCTTACGGATGACCTGCCTTCTGCTGAAGTTATTGTTGTCAATACCTGCTGCTTTATTGGCGATGCAAAGGAAGAAAGCATTAATACGCTTCTTTCCATGGCGGAATATAAAGAGATGGCAAAATGCCGTCTTTTAGTTGCAGCAGGCTGCCTGGCACAGCGGTACCATAAAGAAATCCGTACAGAGATTCCAGAGGTAGATGTGATTGTTGGCACGACTGGCTATGAGGGACTGGCAGCCGCCATAGAAAAGGGGCTGGTGCAAAAAGGCGCTCCAGGGATGGAAGGAACAGGCTCTGTGCAGGGTGCGGCAGAATATTTAAAAGATGTGGATTACCTTCCAGAGCCTTTGGCAGAGCGCAACAGCCTGACAGGTGGGTATTATGCGTATTTAAAGATAGCCGAAGGCTGTGATAAGCATTGCAGTTATTGCGTGATTCCGGGAGTACGGGGGAAATACCGCAGCGTGCCTATGGAAAAACTAGAAGCACAGGCCGCCCATCTTGTAAAGAATGGTGCAAAAGAACTGATTTTGGTTGCACAGGAAACAACGCTTTATGGTGTTGATTTATATGGGGCAAAAAGCCTTCCAAAGCTGTTAGAAAAGCTTTCTGCAATAGAAGGATTAAAGTGGCTGCGGATTTTATACTGTTATCCTGAGGAGATTACACAGGAGTTAATAGATGCTATGAAACGGCTCCCAAAAGTATGCCGTTATCTGGATATCCCAATCCAGCATAGTTCAGACCGTATATTGCAGAGAATGGGCAGGCGCACAAGGAGGGAGGAGATTTCTTGCATCCTCCAAAAGCTCCGGGCTGAAATACCAGGGATTGCCCTCCGTACTACATTAATAACAGGGTTTCCAGGGGAGACAGAAAAAGATTTTGAAAATTTGAAAGATTTTGTTAGGGAGCAACGTTTTGAGCGATTGGGCGTATTTGCCTATTCACAGGAGGAAGATACGCCGGCGGCCAGCTTTGGCGGCCAGGTTGACGAAGAAGTAAAAGAAGCCAGAAGAGATGAAATCATGGAACTGCAGCAGGAGATTGCATTTGAGAAATGCCAAGAACAGATAGGCAAGGTCTTTTCTGTTATGGTGGAAGGAAGGCTGCCGGAAGAAAACCTTCCAGAGGGGGAAATGTATATTGCCAGGACATATATGGATGCACCGGAAGTGGATGGTTACGTTTTTGTAAGGAGCAAATGGAACCTGATGTCAGGAGATTTTATCACAGTAAAGGTAATTGGTGCAGATGGATATGATTTGATTGGGGAGATTTCAGACGGGGAAGAAGAATAGCTTTGTGCAGAAATGGAGAGATAGTATGAATTTACCAAATAAAATAACAATGCTTCGGATTCTTTTAATTCCTTTTTTTGTGTTTTTTATGCTGACAGACCAGATTCCGTATTCCAGGTATATTGCTGTTTCCATATTTATTATAGCAAGCCTGACGGATACTTTGGATGGGTATCTGGCCCGGAAATATAATCTTGTATCTAATTTTGGGAAATTTGTGGACCCCCTTGCGGATAAGCTTTTAGTCTGCTCCGCCCTGGTGTGTTTTGTGGCTCTGCCAGAGAACCCAATGCCTGCATGGGGCGTCATTGTTATTATCAGCCGTGATTTTATTATTAGCGGCTTCCGCCTGGTGGCTTCTGATGCAGGAGTTGTCATTGCGGCAGGCTGGTGGGGGAAAATAAAGACAGTAGTCCAGATGCTGATGTCTGTCCTTTTAATTGTTGATTTTGACGGGGAAATCATTAACTTAGTAGAATATATTTTTATTTACGCGGCAATTCTTTTAACAGTCATTTCCCTTGTGGATTATCTGTGGAAGAACCGGGAGGTATTAAATGATGGAAACATGTAACAAAGAGCTAGTACAAAAACTCAAGGAAAAGGGGCTTCATATTTCAACTGCTGAGTCTTGTACTGGAGGGCTGGTGGCTGCGTCTGTGGTAGACGTGGCAGGTGCATCCGATGTTTTTGAAGAGGGCTATGTCACATATTCCAACCGTGTCAAAGAAAAGCTCCTTTCTGTCCTGCCTGAAACAATTGCGGAACATACCGTTGTCAGCAGCCAGGTTGCAAAAGAGATGGCTGTCGGCACACAAAAAAGGACTGGTTCGGAACTGACAGTATCTGTTACAGGATATGCCGGGCCGGGTGATGCAGAGGATGGGACAAAAGCCGGGACAGTCTATATTGGGACGTGTTTTAAAGGGACAGCCTGTGCAAAAGGGTTTCTTTTTGAAGGGGACAGGAAACAGGTGCGGCAGCAGGCAGCTAAGGAAGCAGTGCGGTTTGCACTGGAAAGGATAACAGAAGGTGAGTAAGGTAATTGTAATCGGGGGCGGCGCTGCTGGGATGATGGCGGCAATTGGCGCTTCCAGGGCGGGAAATCAGGCTGTGTTGTTTGAAAAAAATGAAAAACTTGGGAAAAAGCTCTATATTACTGGGAAAGGGCGTTGTAACCTTACCAATAACAGCGATGTAGAAAGCCTTTTGAAAAATGTAATGCAGAACCCAAGGTTTTTATATAGTGCATTTTATACATTGGACAGCAGTGCAGTTATGGATTTTTTTGAATCAGAGGGGCTATCTTTAAAGACAGAGCGTGGAAACCGTGTATTTCCCTGTTCTGACAAAGCTTCAGATGTAATCCGCACGTTGCAGGAGGCGCTGGAAGCATCTGGCGTGGAGCTCTGCCTGAATACGGTGGTGGATAAAATTAAATGTGAAAATGGGAGATGCAGCGGAGTGATATTAAAGGGTGGGCAGGTAATACACGCAGATGCTGTAATTGTTGCAACTGGCGGCATATCTTATCCGTCAACGGGCTCTACTGGCGATGGGTATCGTTTCGCAGAAGAGGCAGGCCATCAGGTGGTGCAGGCTGTCCCTTCCCTTGTGCCTTTCTGTGTAAAAGAGGACTATATAAAAGAATTACAGGGGCTTTCCCTCCGGAATGTGGTTTTGCGGCTGGTGCAGGGCAAGAAGAAGCTGTTTGAGGAAATGGGGGAACTTTTGTTTACCCATTTTGGCATAAGCGGCCCGCTTGTACTTTCGGCAAGCAGTGTAGCCAGTGGAAAGTATTTGGGGGCGAAAGGCCAGCCTATACCTGGCACAAATCCCCCTGCCTTGCAAGCATATATTGATTTAAAGCCTGCGCTGTCAGTACAGCAGTTGGATGAAAGGGTTTTGCGGGATTTCCAGGAATTTAGCAACAGTTATTTTAAGAACAGCCTTCAAAAGCTGTTTCCGGCAAAGCTTATTCCTGTCATTGTCAGGCTTTCTAAGATTGAACCGGAAAAGAAGGTCAATGAAATCACGAAAAAAGAGCGGCAGGAGCTTGTAAACTTAACCAAAGCCTTCCCATTTACCATAGATGGGCTGCGGGGCTATAATGAGGCTGTGGTGACACGCGGCGGCGTATCTGTAAAGGAAATCAACCCTGCCACAATGGAGTCAAAAAAGAGGGAAGGGCTTTATTTTGCAGGCGAGGTTTTGGATGTAGACGCCAGGACAGGGGGATATAACCTTCAGATTGCCTGGTCAACCGGCTATCTGGCAGGGATTTCTGCCGCATCATAAAAAGGAGGGAACATATGCATAGTATTGCAATCGATGGGCCTGCGGGGGCAGGGAAGAGCACTATCGCAAAAAGGGTGGCAAAGGAACTTGGTTTTATTTATGTGGATACGGGGGCGATGTACCGTTCTATGGCGCTTTATTTCTTGCGTCATGGGATTCCTGCGCAGGATGAGGAGAAGATTTCAGAAGCCTGCAATGAGATTACAGTTTCCATAGAATATGAAAATGGGGAACAGCAAGTAATTTTAAATGGGGAGAATGTCAATGGGTTTATCCGTACAGAAGAGGTCAGCATGATGACGTCAGATACTTCAAAATACCCAAAGGTCAGGGAAAAACTTTTAAGCTTGCAGCGGGATTTGGCAAAGAAAAAAGATGTTATTATGGATGGAAGGGATATTGGCACTTGCGTCCTGCCAGACGCCGATTTGAAAATTTTTTTGACAGCAAGCCCGGCAGAACGTGCCAGGAGGCGGTTTAAAGAGTTGCAGGAAAAAGGGGAAGAATGTGACTTGGACACGATAGAGAAAGATATTATTGCAAGGGATGAGCAAGATATGAACCGTGAAATTTCCCCGCTCCGCCCAGCAGAGGATGCTTCTTTTGTTGACGCGTCTTATATGGCAATTGAAGAAGTGGTGGACACAGTAGTTTCTATGTACCGGAAGGCATGAATGGCTTGCAGGTGATTGGGGGATTTGTATGGAAGTGACAGTGGCAAAGAGCGCAGGGTTCTGTTTTGGGGTAAAGCGGGCAGTCGACATGGTATATGAGGAAGCGGTAAAGGAGCGGAAAGTATATACGCTTGGTCCGATTATCCACAATGAGCAGGTGGTAGAGGAATTTGCAGAAAAAGGCGTACAGGTGCTTGAATCCGTGGAAGAGCTAGAAGACGGCGAGGATGCTGCTGTAATTATCCGCTCGCATGGGATTGCCCAAAAAGTGTTCCGGCAGTTAGAGGATAAAAAAGTTAGGATTATAGACGCCACCTGCCCTTTTGTAAAGAAAATCCATAGAATTGTTCAAGAAAAGAAAGAGGAAGGGTATCAGATTGTCATTGCCGGGAGTGCAAAACACCCGGAAGTAGTGGGAATCTGCGGTTGGTGCGGCAATCAGTGCCAGGTGGTGGAAACGTTGGAAGAAGCCCAAAAATGTGTGCTGGAAACAGGGAAAAAAGTATGCGTTGTGGCACAAACGACATTTAATTACAAGAAATTCAAAGATATTGTTGCTATTTTATCCAAAAAGAGTTATGATATACTTGTTATGAATACAATTTGCAACGCTACCGAAGAGCGTCAGACAGAAGCGGGTACCATTGCAAGGAAATCCGACGCGATGATAGTGATAGGTGGAAAACATAGTTCAAACACCCGTAAGTTATACGAGATTTGCAAAAATGAGTGCTTGAACACACATTTTATACAGACACTTGATGACCTGGATTTGAAACTTTTTCAGTCCTTTCGTAGCGTGGGTATTACTGCCGGGGCTTCAACCCCAAATAAAATTATTAAGGAGGTTCAATCATATGTCAGACATGAATAATGAGTTTGAACAATTATTGGAAGAATCATTAGTAACAATCCACAATGGGGAGATTGTAGAAGGGACAGTTATCAGCGTTAAGGAAGATGAAATCGTTCTCAACATTGGCTATAAAGCTGATGGTGTTATCACCAGGAATGAATATAGCAACCAGCAGGTTGACCTCACTTCTGCTGTAAAAGAAGGCGATGTCATGAAAGCCAAAGTTTTAAAGGTAAACGATGGCGAAGGGCAGGTACTTCTTACTTATAAGCGCCTTGCACAGGAAAAGAGCAACGAGCGCATCCGTGAAGCTTTTGAAAATAAGGAAGTTTTAAAAGCTGCTGTTTCTACTGTACTGTCCGGTGGGCTTAGTGTAGTTGTGGATGAGACGAAGGTGTTTATTCCGGCAAGCCTTGTGTCAGATACTTATGAGAAGGATTTGACAAAGTATGCAGGGCAGGAAATTGAGTTTGTAATCAGTGAATTTAATCCTAAGAAGAGAAGGATTATTGGCGACAGGAAGCAGCTTCTGATTGCAGAAAAGAAAAAACAGCAGGAAGCTTTATTTGAAAGAATCCATGTTGGAGATATTGTGGAAGGCACAGTAAAGAATTTAACAGACTTCGGTGCATTTATAGATTTAGGCGGTGCAGACGGTCTGCTCCATATTTCTGAAATGTCATGGGGACGCGTTGAGAACCCGAAAAAGGTATTTAGCGTAGGGGATGTGACAAAAGTCCTGATTAAGGATATTAAGGACGAAAAGATTGCGCTCAGCCTGAAATTTGAAGACCAGAACCCTTGGTTAAATGCAGACAGCAAGTATGGAATTGGTACAGTTGTAAAAGGCAAGGTTGCCAGGATGGCAGATTTTGGTGCGTTTATTGAACTGGAGCCGGGTGTGGATGCATTACTGCATGTATCCCAGATTTCCAGGGAGCATGTTGATAAGCCTTCTGATGTATTGAAGGTTGGGCAGGAAGTAGAAGCAAAGGTTGTTGACTTTAAAAATGAGGATCACAAAATCAGCCTGAGCATCAAAGCATTATTAAATGAAGCTGAAGATGTAGCAGAGGCTGACGCTGCGGCGGAAGAGGAAACAGCGCAGGAATAATAAGCGGCAATTAGTAGATATGGAAAATACATCTGCCAGCAAAGAGAATGTTTTTCGCCAATCTGTGTTTAGCAGATTGGCGTTTTTTACTTTATAAGAACTGCAATGTGGAATAATATATGGTGTTTGGAAATATACAGGAAAGGTGGAAACAAAAAATGGGTGATTATGAAGCATTTAAGAAGAAAGTGTTCCAATTGACAAAGATTGACTTAAACTGTTACAAGGAACGCCAGATGAGGCGAAGGATTGATTCGCTGATAAATAAGGCAAAAATTAGAAGCTATGATGAATATGTAGAAGCGCTGCGGACAAATAAGGAACTGTTAGAAGAGTTTGTTGCGTACCTTACCATCAATGTTTCAGAATTTTATAGAAATCCAGAACAGTGGAGGCTTTTGGAGAATGATATTTTCCCATATCTGTTTGGGAAATTTGGCAAAAATATTAAGATCTGGAGCGCTGCTTGTTCTACAGGGGATGAGCCATATACGCTAGCAATGGTTTTAGGGAAGTTTGTCCCACTGAAAAATATCCAGATTGTTGCAACCGATATTGATAAGCAGGTGTTGGAAAAGGCGCAGCTTGGGATTTATGATGATAAAAGCTTAAAAGGGCTTCCGACAGATTTGAAAAATAAATATTTTACCAAGCTGGATGACAAAAGGTTCCAGGTAAAGGATGAGGTGAAACGCTGTGTGAAGTTCAGCCAGCATAATCTTCTGAAGGATCCGTATCCGGACAGATGCGATTTAATTGTATGCCGGAATGTTATGATTTATTTTACGGAAGAGGCAAAGCAGGATATATACAAGAAGTTTAATGCATCTTTAAAGAAAGAAGGGATTCTTTTTGTAGGGAGCACAGAACAGATTATTGCACCGGCAAATTATAATTTTTCTACACTGAAGTCATTCTTCTATAAAAAAGACTGATTGCTAGTGAAGGTGGAGGGACAGGATGAAATATAAAGTATTGCTGACAGGAAGTAATAAGACTTCGATGGATGATTTTTTTATACATATGGATGAAAGCTTTGAAACATTGTCTTCGTCAGTACGTTATTGGGATATGATAGGGCATATTAAGTATTTTATGCCAGATGTTTTTGTATACTGCCTGGACAGGGAATCAAAGGAAGTAATGAGCCGTATGGTACAGGTGAAAAATGAGCTAAGCCGTAAAGGCATCCCGTTTGCAATAGTCGGTGATGTGCAGGACTGCAATGATTTCCTGAAAACGACAGCAGGGATTGCAGATATAGTTTTGCAGAGGCCGATGACAACAAAGGCAATTGAAAGCCAGATTGTGAATTTCTTGCGGAATTTGGAACGTATTGCAGAGGAGGCGAATGGGCGGAAGAAGGATGCAGAAGAGGGTAGTTTAGATAAAAGGGAGGGCAGTAGCGCACTAGAAGGGGCAGAGGAAGTAAGGCGTAAGCATATTCTGGTTGTGGATGATGATGTTAGGATGCTGCGGGTAATTAAAGAGCATCTGCGTAAATCCTATGATGTGGCAACGGCAATTAATGGGAAACTGGCGTTAAAGTTCCTTGAAAATAAACAAACGGATCTAATTTTACTGGATTATGTTATGCCGGAAGAGGATGGGCCGGCTGTACTTAGGAAGATACATGATAATCCGGATACGCAGGATCTTCCGGTAGTTTTTCTGACTGGGATGACAGACAGGAGCAAAATCCAGGAGGCTTTAAGTGAAAAGCCGCAGGGATATTTATTAAAACCAATTGACAGGGAAAAGTTAATTGATACCGTCGAAAAGATTATAGGTTAGGATGGGCGGTCTGCCAGGTTCCAGGGCGTGGCGAAAGGGACAGTTTCATTAAAAATTGTTTTGTCTGTGCAATGCCGGGCACAAATTTGGGGCGTGCAGAAGCAGTGCAGGAATGGGGAAGAGATATGGAGGAAAATTTATACATAACAGACTTAGTCGATTTTGAAATCCTACAGAGGATGCAAGATGTGTTTGCAAAAATGACAGGGGTTGAAGCATTAACGACTGATAAGAACGGTTCGCCGGTTACTAAGGGAGGCTGTGATTTTTGTTCAAAATTTATGATGGCATCCGAGGAGGGGCGGAGACTCTGCAAAGAATGCCATCTGCAGGGGGCGGACTTGGCGATGCAGGAGGGAACCCCGGTTGTCCGTACCTGCCATGCAGGGCTTTTAACAATTACAGCCCCGATTATGGAGAATGATGAACAGATGGTTGGCTGTTTTATTGCGGGGCAGGTTTTAATGGAAAAGCCAGACGATGCAATGGCTGAAAAAATAGTAGAGGAAATTGGCGCAGACTTTGAGGAATGTAAGGAGCTGCTTGGGAGAGTCCGTATTGTCAGTAGGGAAAAGGTGGATAAGGCTGTTGAATTTTTAAAAGCTATTTCGGAGGTTATGTCTGATATTGCCTATAGCAAGCTCCTTACCTATCAGGCAAGCCGTGACATTACCCGGGCGGCCAACATGAAGTCAGATTTCCTTGCCAATATGAGTCATGAAATCCGTACGCCGATGAATGCCGTAATTGGGATGGCTGAAATGGCATTGCGTGAAGAACTGCCGCCGGCTGCCAGGGACTATATTAATCAGATTAAGTCTTCTGGAAGGGCGCTTCTTACGATTATTAACGATATCTTGGATTTTTCTAAAATTGATTCTGGAAAAATGGATATCAATGTAGTGGAATATGAGCCAATGTCAATTATCAGTGATATTTCTAATATTATCCTGACAAGGATTGGGGAAAAGGAAGTTGAATTGATTCTTGATATTGCGCCAAACATCCCGAATGTTTTGCTTGGGGATAATATCAGGATTAAGCAGATTATTGTAAATATTACAAATAATGCCATTAAGTTCACACAAGAGGGCCGTGTCCTTGTGAAAATGGACTATGAAAGGATTTCAGAAGACAGGCTGGAATTATTGGTCAGTGTAAAAGATACGGGGATTGGCATTAAAAAAGAGGATATTGGCAAGCTGTTCCGTTCGTTCCAGCAGGTAGACAGCAAGAGAAACCGCAATATTGAAGGAACCGGCCTGGGGCTTGCGATTTCCAAACGTTTACTGGAACTGATGGGTGGGGATATCCATGTGGAAAGTGAATATGGGAAGGGAAGTACATTTTCCTTCCATATCCCACAGAAAATTATTGACGACCAGCCGAGCATTACAGTAAAGGACAGAAATACTGCGGCAGTTGTAAACTATAAAGGAAACCCGTATATCAGCAGGCAGCTAAAAAAGGACAGCCGGCGGTTAAAGGCGGCATATTATTACCTGGATGCAGAAGAGGATTTGGAATCCCTTAAAACTTTAGATAAAGATGTGTTCCTGTTTGTGGAGCAGATTTATTTTACGCCTGTTGTAGAAAGGTTTGTAAAGGAGAACCCACAGCTTGTGGCTGTCCTTTTAGTAGGCTTTAATGTAATGGTGGAATATCCGATTCCAAACCTGATGATAATGAAAAAGCCAATTTATACACTAAATCTTGCAATGATATTGAACCATGAGGATGTTCACCTGACACTCGAAAGTGAAGACGGTGTGATTGACTTTATTGCACCGGAAGCGGAGGTTCTGATTGTAGATGATAATGCAATTAACCTTACCGTTGCAGAAGGGCTTTTAGAGCCGCTAAAGATGAAAATTGATACTGTTTTAAGCGGCAAGGAAGCAATTGCAAAGATATCTGTCCATAAGTATGATGTAATTTTAATGGACCATATGATGCCGGAATTAGACGGTGTGGAAACCACCCGGATTATACGGAGATTCCATATGGAATACGAAGACGTCCCGATTATTGCGCTGACAGCAAATGCTGTAGAAGGGACGAAAGAGATGTTTTTGAAGGAAGGGATGAACGATTTTGTGGCAAAACCGATTGAGCTAAGGATTTTGGCTGCAAAGATGAAACATTGGCTTCCTTTGGAAAAGATAAAAAGGGTAAGTGATGAGGATATTAATGTAACGCAAAAGAAGGAAGAAACAAAAGAAAAGATTCCGCCAATTGCGGATTTGGATATTGAATATTCCATGAAGCTTTTGGGGAGTGAAAAGCTGTTTTGGAATGTACTTCGGGATTATTATCGCGTTATTGAGAAAAAGGCTGTTTTGCTAAAGGATTTGGAGCAGAGTGAGGATTGGGACAATTATACAATTGAGGCACATGCATTGAAAAGCGCATCAAAGCAGGTTGGCGCGCTGAAGTTATCTGACATGGCAGCAACTATGGAAATGGCGGGAATTGACAAGGATGGGGAATTGATCCATCAACAGACAGATGCCATGTTAGAGAAATACCGTTCGTATCTTCCGCTTTTGGAAGAATATTTTCAAGAAGAGGAAGAAGCAGATAGCACCCGCGAGGCTATTACAAGTGAAGAACAGGACCGCTTATTTGTTGATATGAGGGATGCCCTTGAAAACTTGGATATGGACCGGATGGAAGAAGTTGCAGAAGAAATGCGCCAGTACCAGTATCAGGACTGGGAAAAGAAGCTTTTGCAGCAATTATACGATGCTGTAGAGGAAATGGATGTAGATGCCTGTGAAGGGATTCTTGTTGACTGGGAAAGCCGGTTATAAAGATGATGCCCAAATAGTAAAAGCGCACCAGCTTAGGCGGTGCGCTTTTTGGGGTGGCCGTAAAGGGAAACAAAGGCTTTTGTCTTTTCAGGAAATTGTTGCACTCTATAGAATTATTTAGTACAATATATTACGGAAATTAAGGAATCGTATCAAAAAGCCTGAAACAGGAAAAGAGACAGGGATAAAGGCAGTATCTTGAAAACGTAAAACGGAAAGGAAGGCTTCAAAATGAGCGAACAGATAAGGGTTGTTGTTGATGCAATGGGAGGAGATGATGCCCCGGAGGTAACAGTAAAAGGGGCGGTTGAATCACTAGGGGCTTCTGATAAGATATCCATTATATTGACCGGAAGGACGGATGATATCCAGAAGGAGCTTGGCAAATACACATATGATTCTTCCAGGATACAAATTGTACATGCAGATGATGTGATTGGGTTTGATGAACCCCCGGTTATGGCAATCCGTAAAAAGAAGAATTCTTCGATTGTTGTAGGGATGAACTTGGTAAAGCGTAATGAGGCGGAGGCATTTGTTTCTGCCGGAAGCACAGGGGCTATCCTTGTGGGCGGCCAATTTGTAGTGGGGAGGATCAAGGGCATTGAACGTGCGCCGCTTGCCCCATTGATACCAACAGCGAAAGGGGCTTCCCTTTTGATTGACTGTGGGGCAAATGTGGATGCCAGGGCTTCCCATCTGGTACAGTTTGCTAAAATGGGTTCTATTTATATGAAGCATGTCAGGGGGGTAAAAAATCCGAAAGTGGCCATTGTAAATATTGGTGCAGAGGAAGAAAAAGGGAATATGTTGGTGAAGGAAACATATCCTTTATTAAAGGAATGTACGGACATTAATTTTACAGGGAGCATTGAAGCGCGTGACATTCCAAAAGGGGATGCAGATGTAATTGTCTGTGAGGCATTTGTTGGGAATGTAATTTTGAAACTGTACGAGGGGCTTGCTTTTACATTACTGGATGAAGTAAAGAAAGGGCTTATGGCAACGTTGCGCAGTAAAATCGGCGCACTTATGATAAAGCCTGCGCTAAAAAAGACAATGAAGGGCTTTATGGGTGCAGACCAGGGCGGCGCCCCATTGCTGGGGTTAAATGGCCTTGTAGTAAAGGCACATGGAAGTTCCAAAAGCGACGATATCAAAAATGCAGTCCTTCAGTGCATCCAGTTTAATGAAGAAGGGATTAATGAAAAAATAAAGGAAAATATAACTACAGAATAAAGGTGGTAGCGGTATGGAATTTGAGAAACTTCAAATGATTATTTCAGAGGTATTGTCAATTGAGCCGGAGGATGTCCGGATGGAAATGTCCTTTACAGATGATTTGGGGGCAGATTCGTTAGAGATTTTCCAGATTATGATGGGGATTGAAGAAGTATTTGATGTGGTAATTGAAGAAGGTTCGATTGAGCAGATTGAAACAGTAGAACAGGCACTTCAGGCAATTGCAGAGGCGCAGACAGAAGAATGACAGGTGCATGAGTTATGAAAAATGAAGAGCGGGTAAAGCAATTTGAAAAAAGGATAGGGTATCAATTTGAAAAGCCGGAAATCTTAGTGACAGCCCTGACACACAGTTCCTATTCCAATGAAAAGAAACTGCATAAATATGAGTGCAACGAAAGGCTGGAATTTTTGGGCGATGCTGTTTTAGAGCTTGTGTCAAGCGGGAGGATTTTCCGGGAAAATCCAAAAAAACCAGAGGGGGATTTGACAAGGATCCGTGCCAGTTACGTTTGTGAGCCAACCCTTGCGCTCTGTGCAAGGGAAATCGGGCTTGGGGATTTTATCCTGCTTGGCAGGGGAGAAGACATGACAGGGGGACGGGACAGGGATTCGATTTTGTCAGATGCAATGGAGGCAACGATTGGCGCTGTATACTTGGACGGCGGTTTTTCCTGTGCAGAGAAATATGTAGAGGAATTTGTTTTAAAAGATATTGAAAAGAAAAAGCTTTTTTATGACAGTAAGACATATTTGCAGGAAATCGTGCAGAGGGAGCATATGGAGTTGGAATATGTGATGTTAAAGGAAGAAGGGCCAGATCATAATAAAACTTTCCTAGCAGGGGTTTTTGTTGATGGGAAGCAGCTCTCTTCTGCATCCGGCAGGACGAAGAAAAAAGCGGAGCAGGCGGCTGCCTATCAGGCAATCCTGCTATTGGAAGCGAAAGATCAGACGTTGGGAATGGAGCAGTAGGATGTATCTGAAGAGTTTGGAAGTACATGGGTTTAAGTCATTTGCCAATAAAATGCTGTTTGAATTCCATAATGGCATAACGGCAATTGTCGGGCCGAATGGGAGCGGGAAGAGTAATGTTGCAGATGCTGTCCGGTGGGTGCTTGGCGAGCAGAGCGCAAGGCAGCTCCGCGGCGCAAAGATGGAGGACGTCATATTTGCAGGGACGCAGATGCGCAAGCCATTAGGTTATGCCTATGTAGCAATTACGATAAGCAATGAAGGCCATAAGCTGAATGTCCCTTACGAAGAAGTAAAGATTGCCAGAAGGGTATACCGTTCTGGGGAAAGTGAATATTTGCTAAATGGCGCTTCCTGTCGTCTGAAAGATGTACAGGAGCTTTTGTTTGATACAGGGATTGGAAAAGAAGGCTATTCCATTATCGGGCAGGGGCAGATTGATAGGATTTTAAGCGGAAAGCCAGAGGAGAGGCGCGAGCTGTTTGATGAGGCGGCAGGGATTGTAAAATATAAAAAAAGGAAAGCGGCCGCAGAACGGAACCTGGAAGAGGAAGAGCAGAACCTTGTCCGGATTGAGGATATTTTATCTGAACTGGAAAAACAGGTGGGACCGTTGCAGAAGCAGTCAGAAAAGGCAAAGGAATACCTTTCTTACAGGGATACGCTGCGTAACCTGGACATCAACTTGTTTTTATCGGAATATGACAGGATTCATGATGAGATTGCAGAAACTGAGCAGAAACAGGAAATTGCTTTAAAAGATTTAGAGGATGCCAAAGAGGAATTTGAACAGGCAAAGGAAGAGTATGTTGCGTTAGATACAAAGCTAGAATCGCTTGGGCGGGAATTAGAGCAGAGGAAAGAAGCCCGTTCAGAAAAGCAAGTTGCTTTAAACCAGTCGGAAGGTGAGATTAATTTATTAAAAGAACAGATTAATACAGTAACACAGAACAAGGCGCACAGCCTGGAACAGATTGCTTCCTTGAAGGAGCGGATAGATGCTGCCAGGAAAGAAGAGGAAATGTATGCTGACCAGAAAGAAACGGCAGACCATACGTTACAGGAGCTTACCCAAAGACAGGCAGAAGCAGAGAAGTCCATACAGGCAAAGGCGGATAAAATTGTTTCGCTTGAAGAGGAAGCTGGGCAGTGCAATAAAGAGTTACTGTCTTACCTGAATGAAAATACCAGTGTAAAAACAGAGCAGGAGCGAATAAAGACACTGCTGGAACAGAATAATTTAGAGAAAGCAGAGCTTACAAAAAAAATCCTAGAGAATAAAACGGAAGCATCTGTATTGGAAGAAACATTAAATACAGAAAAAAATGCGTTAGAAGAAATTAATGGCAAGATTGAAGCGATTGATGCGTCCCTGACAGAGACACGCCGCTGCCTTGGCCTTGCACAGAAGGACAGGGAAGCGCTCCGGCAGGAACACAGGGATGTCCAGCAGCAATACCATATGGAAAATTCCCGTTTGCAGTCCCTGCGCAACCTGACAGAACGTTATGAAGGGTATGGACAGAGCATTAAAAGGGTAATGGAGCAGAAAAAGAATAATAAAGGGATTGTAGGCGTTGTGGCTGACATTCTTTCTGTCCGGAAGGAATACGAGCTGGCTGTTGAGACAGCACTTGGCGGGAGCATCCAGAATATTGTAACAGAGGATGAACAGACTGCAAAAGCAATGATTGAGTTTTTGAAAAAGAACCGTTTTGGACGCGCTACATTCCTGCCGCTGACAAATATTAAGGCAAAGCCTGTAAACTTGTCAGGGAATATCCTGTCAGAACCAGGGGTGGTTGGGATGGCTTCCGGCCTTGTACAGTCAGAGGAAGTGTTTTCCAATCTTGTTGAATACTTGCTTGGGCGTTTTGTTGTGGTAGATACAATTGACAATGCGTCAGCCCTTGCCAGAAAATACCATTATACAATGCGGATTGTGACTTTAGAAGGAGAACTTTTAAATCCGGGCGGCTCTATGTCAGGTGGTGCATTCCGCAGCAACCAGAATTTGCTTGGACGCCGGCGTGAAATGGAAGCCCTCGAAAAACAGGCGGGAGAATTAAGCAGCAGGCTTTCGGAATTAACAGAAGAGATAGAAAAAAAGAAAGTTGCCAGGCAGGAACTTTTGCAGGAGATGGAATCTGGGCAGAAAATCCGTCAGGAATTAAGCCTGGAACAGAATACAACTACCTTAAATTATGACCGTGCCCTAAAGGATATGGCGAAAAACAAAGAAAATTATGATTTGATTTGTTTGGAGCAGGGAGAACTTATGAAGCGGCGGGAAAAACTGGAACAGGAAATTGAGCGGATTAATGAAAAAGTGCGCTCGAATGAAAGCCTGGAGAAAGAGAAGGAAGGGCGTCTCGCCGCGCTTAACCAGGCGTTGGAGGAAATAAGGGGCGAGCAGGAACAGATGATGCAGAAAAATTCAGAGTTTTTACAAGAAATTTCTGCACAGGGGCAGAGCCGCCAGTTTATAGAAGAGAACAGAAGCCGCATCCGTGAGGCGCTCCGTACCTTGGAAGAGGAGTTGGAGCTTGCCGGGCAGAGTGGCAAGGATGCGGATTTACAGGTACAAAAGAAGAAGGAAGAAATTCAGGAGAAACAGGAAAAAATTGTCTCTATCCAGGAGCAGATAAAAGAACTGACGGAATGGATAGAGGAGGAGACTGCCAGGAGGGAAGGGCTTTCTGTACGCCATAAGGGATTTTTTGAGAAAAGGGAAGAACTTTCAGCAAGAAAAAGCGATTTGGACAAGGAGTGTTTCCGTTTAAACAACCAGAAAGAGAAACTTGCAGAAAAGATGGATTCCTATACCAACTATATGTGGGAGCAATATGAACTGACTTATCATGCCGCCAAGGAGAATAAAATAGAGGTTTCCTATAGCGTGGCGCAGATGAGGAGTGAGATTGCAAAATTGAAAAGCCAAATGAAGGCGCTTGGCGACGTCAATATTAACGCAATTGAACAATTCCAAGAGGTACAGGATCGGCATGGGCTGTTAAGTACGCAGCACAGTGATTTGATTGAGGCGGCAAATGTCTTGAAAGGGATTATTGAAGAACTGGACACGGAAATGCGAAGGCAGTTTGAGGAACAGTTTAAGGAAATCCGGGCTCGCTTTGATAAAGTGTTTTGTGAGCTGTTTGGCGGCGGCCGAGGTACACTGGAACTTACAGAAGAGGAAGATATCCTGCTTGCGGGAATCCGTATCGTAGCGCAGCCTCCAGGGAAGAAGCTGCAGAATATGATGCAGTTATCCGGTGGGGAAAAGGCGTTAACGGCAATTGCGCTGCTTTTTGCAATCCAGAGCTTAAAGCCTTCACCATTCTGCCTGTTGGATGAAATAGAGGCGGCATTAGATGATTCTAATGTAAGCCGTTATGCAGAATATTTACATAAGCTTACGAAGGACACGCAGTTTATCGTGATAACACACCGGCGTGGAACAATGAATGCTGCTGACATCCTCTATGGGATTACGATGCAGGAAAAGGGGGTATCCACCTTAGTGTCAGTCAGCCTTTTGGATGAAAAAGAGATTGCAAATTAATAGAAAAAGAGATAAAATAAACTTTTATGTGATATGGAGTTATAATTTACGGCTGTGAGTTATAACGATATGAAAGATGGAGGCTAAAAATGGGAGAGAAAAAAGGCTTTTTTGGGAAACTGATTAGTGGGCTTACGAAGACAAGGGATAACCTGAAATCAGGGATTGATTCTCTTTTCAGTGGATTTTCTGAAATTGATGAAGATTTTTATGAGGAATTAGAAGAAATTCTGATAATGGCCGATATTGGCGTAAACACTACAGAAAAGATTATTGAAAACCTCAGGGAAAAGGTTAAGGAGCAGAAAATTAAGGAAATCGCAGTATGCCGCCAGCTTTTGATTGATTCCATTAAAGAACAGATGCGGGTAAATGAAACGGCGTATGAGTTTGAAAACAGCCGTTCCGTGGTGCTTTTAATTGGCGTAAACGGGGTAGGCAAGACAACTTCGGTAGGAAAGCTTGCCGGGCAGTTAAAAGCGCAGGGGAAAAAGGTGATTGTGGCTGCAGCAGATACATTCCGTGCCGCTGCAATTGAACAGCTTACGGAATGGGCTAACCGCGCAAATGTTGAGATTATTTCCGGGCAGGAAGGCGGAGACCCGGCTTCCGTAGTGTATGACGCTGTCAATGCCGCAAAGGCCAGAAAGGCAGACGTATTGATTTGTGATACGGCAGGCCGGCTTCACAATAAAAAGAACTTGATGGAAGAGCTAAAAAAGATTAACCGGATTATTGACCGGGAGTTCCCAGATGCGCACCGGGAAACCCTGGTGGTTTTAGACGGCACGACAGGGCAGAATGCATTGGCACAGGCAAAGCAGTTTGGCGAGGTGGCGGAACTTACAGGGATTGTTTTGACAAAGTTGGATGGGACGGCAAAGGGCGGGATTGCAATTGCAATCCAGTCAGAGATGAATATTCCAGTGAAATATATTGGAATCGGCGAAAAGATTGACGATTTACAGAAATTTAATGCAGATTCCTTTGTAGACGCCTTGTTTGAAGGGCACTGATGGGAAAGGAAGAGAAGATTATGATGACGTTGGAAAAATTTGAGGAAGCTTCAGAAAAAGTAAAAGAGGTTGTGCTTTCGACGAATTTAATATACAGTGAATATTTTTCAGATAAAACGGGAAATAAGGTATATTTTAAACCAGAAAATATGCAGTATACTGGAGCATATAAAGTTCGGGGAGCATACTATAAAATCAGTACGTTGACCGATGAAGAGCGGAAAAAAGGGCTGATTACAGCTTCTGCCGGAAACCATGCACAAGGAGTTGCCTATGCCGCTAAGATTTATGGGGTTCCGGCCACGATTGTGATGCCGACGACTACCCCCCTGATTAAGGTAAACCGTACGAAAGGCTATGGCGCGCGTGTTATTCTATATGGAAATGTATATGATGAGTCCTGCCAGTATGCGTTAAAGCTTGCAAAGGAACAGGGGCTTACTTTTGTGCACCCATTTAATGATGAGACGGTGGCGACTGGGCAGGGGACGATTGCCATGGAGATTTTTAAAGAGCTTCCAACCGTTGACATTATTTTGGTGCCGATTGGTGGGGGCGGCTTGGCGGCAGGCGTTTCCACTTTAGTGAAGCTTTTAAACCCAAAGATTAAAGTAATTGGCGTAGAGCCTTCTGGGGCAAGCTGCATGAAGGCGTCCATAGAAGCGGGGAAGGTTGTAACGCTTCCAGGAGTAGATACGATTGCGGATGGCACGGCAGTAAAAACGCCAGGAGATGTGGTATTCCCATATATTCAGAAAAATGTAGATGAAATTATTGCAGTAGACGACCAGGAGCTGATAGTTAATTTCTTGGATATTATGGAAAACCACAAAATGCTTGTAGAAAATTCAGGGCTTTTGACAGTAGCTGCGTTAAGCCATCTGGGCTGTAAAAAGAAAAAAGTGGTATCTATTTTAAGCGGCGGCAATATGGATATTATTACATTGTCTTCTGTAGTCCAGCATGGGCTGATTCAGCGAGGACGTGTGTTTACTGTGTCCATCCTGCTTCCAGACAGGCCGGGGGAGCTTGAAAAGGTTGCCGGGGTGCTTGCGCAGATGCAGGGAAATGTTATCCGTCTGGAGCATAACCAGTTTGTCAGTATAAACCGGAATGCAGAGGTAGAATTGCGTATTACGCTGGAGGCATTTGGGCAGGAGCATAAAAAGGATATTATTGAGTCGCTCCGTAAGAAGGGATATGCCCCAAGGGAGGAAAGCCCAACTGGGATTTATTAGTTTTGGCGGATGGCAAAGGCTTTGAAGTGTAACATAGAGGAAAAATGGAGGCAGATATGGAGCAGGAGATAATGTATTTTCGTGAAAATGCAAAAGGGCAGGAACTTTTGCATACACCAGGTGGTGTACGCGATATTTATGGAATGGAATGTGCAAGGAAATTAAAAGTAGAAAAAGAGGTTCACGATGTAATGAAATCTTATGGGTTTCATGATATTGAAACACCTGCTTTTGAATATTTTGATATTTTCAGTAAAGAGCGTGGAACGGTACATTCTAAGGAAATGTTTAAATTTTTTGACCGTGGGAACAATACGTTGGCGCTGCGCCCTGATGTAACGCCTTCCATTGCCCGCTGCGTGGCGAAATACCACAGGGAGGAACAGCTTCCTATCCGTTTGTGCTATACAGGAAACACATTTGTAAATACAAGCCCGTATAAAGGAAAGCTGCAGGAAGTGACGCAGGTTGGGGCTGAGCTTTTTAATGATGATACGTCGGATGCAGATGCAGAAATGATTGCGATTATGATTGAAAGCCTATTAAAAAGCGGATTAAAGGAATTCCAGCTTGAGGTTGGGCATGCTGGGTTTTTCCGTGGGCTGGCAGAAGAAGCAGGATTTGAGGATTTTGAGACAGAAGAATTGCGCCGCCTGATTGAAAGCAAGAATTTTTTTGGTGCGGAAGAATTGCTTGACAGCCTGACTGTGGCAGGGCCGTTAAAGGAAATTTTCCTGAAGCTTCCAGAATTACTGGGGGATTTGAAGGAATGTACGGCATTTATACAGGAGCGTACAGAAAATAAGCAGGTACTTGCAGCGTTGGAACGCTTGATGAAGGTAGAAGCCATTCTTGGCTTATATGGCTTCTTAGACTATGTTACAATTGATTTTAGCATGTTAAGCCAGTACAGTTATTATACAGGCGTGATTTTTAAAGCTTACACATATGGAAGCGGAGAAGCGCTGGCAACAGGCGGACGGTATGACGGCCTTGTAAAGCAGTTCGGCATGGATGCACCTGCGATAGGGCTTGCTATTGTGGTTGACCAGCTTATGTTAGCTTTGGGAAGGCAGAAACTTTTTGCAGAGGAAAAGCTTGGAGGGACGATTTTACTTTATCCACAGGCTCTTCGCAAAGAGGCGCTAGAGCTTGCAGAAAAACGCCGGGAAACAGGGGAAAGGATACAGATGCTGCGTAAGTCTTCCAGAAGGCCTTTTGAGGAATATAAAGAGTATGCAAAAAGAATGGAAGCAGATGTTTTGCTTTATCTTGAAACGGGAGAAAAATTGTCGGCGGTTGAAATTGTTTAAAAAGTGTTTGAGATAGATTTCAAACACTTTAGAGGAATGAGCGAAGGAATGTGAAAGGGATGGCCAAAGAAATGAAATATATTACATTTGCACTGGCAAAGGGCAGATTAGCAAAGCAGACATTGGGGCTGTTGGAGCAAATTGGGATTACCTGTGAGGAGATGAAGGACGAAAAGACAAGAAAATTGATTTTCGTCAATGAGGAACTTGGCTTTAAGTTTTTTCTATCAAAAGCAACAGATGTTCCAACTTATGTGGAAATGGGTGCTGCTGATATTGGAGTGGTAGGGAAGGACACCATTTTAGAAGAGGGCAGGAAATTATATGAAGTCTTGGATTTGAATTGCGGGAAATGCCGTATGTGCGTGGCAGGACCTTTAAGTGCAAAGGAACTTTTAAATAATGGTTCATTAATCCGTGTGGCAAGTAAATATCCGGCAATTGCAAAAGATTATTTTTATAATAAAAAGCATCAGACAGCAGAAATCATAAAATTAAATGGTTCTGTAGAACTTGCTCCAATTGTCGGGCTGTCAGAAGTGATTGTCGATATTGTGGAAACAGGCTCCACCTTAAAGGAAAACGGGTTGGAAGTCCTGGAAGAAATCTGTCCGCTATCCGCACGCGTTGTTGTAAATGAAGTTAGCATGAAAATGCAGCATGGGCGTATTACAAAGTTGATACAGCAGCTAAAGACCGTGATTCCAAGATAAAAGGAAAAGAGGGATAAGAATGAGAATTGTAAAACTGACAGAGAAAGAAAAATCAAATATTTTGGAAAACCTTTTAAAGAGAAGCCCAAGCCAGTATGGGGAGTATGAAGCTTCTGTCAGCCAGATATTGGAAGATGTGCGTCTAAAAAAGGATCAGGCATTGTTTGAATATACCCGTAAATTTGACGGGGTGGAACTGGCAAAGGATACAATCTGCGTAGCAGAGGAAGAAATCAAAGAGGCTTATGGAAACGTAGATTCCCATCTAATAGATGTTATCCGTAAATCTTTAAAAAATATCAGGGAATACCATGAGAAACAAGTGCGCTACAGCTGGTTTGACAGCAAACCGGATGGGACGCTTTTAGGGCAGAAAATAACGCCGTTAAGCTGTGTCGGCGTTTATGTGCCAGGCGGGAAGGCTGCTTATCCGTCTTCTGTACTGATGAATATTATACCGGCAAAGGTGGCCGGCGTGGAAAAGATTATTATGGTGACGCCGCCTGGAAAAGATGGGAAGGTATATCCTGTGACTTTAGTGGCGGCAAAAGAGGCTGGCGTGGATGAAGTATATAAGGTTGGCGGGGCGCAGGCAATCGGCGCGCTTGCCTATGGGACGGAAAGCATCCCAAAAGTAGATAAAATTGTAGGCCCGGGGAATATATTTGTGGCTTTGGCTAAGAAGGCTGTCTATGGCCATGTCAGCATTGATTCGGTAGCAGGGCCAAGCGAGATTCTTGTGCTTGCAGATGAAACAGCTAACCCAGTATATGTTGCTGCTGATTTACTGTCCCAGGCAGAGCATGACGAAATGGCATCCGCTATCTTAATTACGACGAGCCAAAAGCTGGCAGAAGAAGTATCTAAAGAGACAGACAGGTTTATAAAAGAATTGTCCCGTGGTGAGATTATCCAAAAATCGTTAGACCAGTATGGTTATATCCTAGTGGCAGAATCTATGGAAGAAGCAATCGAAACGGCAAATGAGATTGCCTCGGAACATCTGGAGATTGTAACAAAAAATCCATTTGACACGATGACGAGAATCCGGAATGCAGGGGCGATTTTCCTAGGGGGATATAGCAGCGAGCCGCTGGGTGATTATTTTGCAGGGCCTAACCATGTGCTTCCAACAAATGGGACGGCGAAATTTTTCTCACCGCTTTCCGTAGATGATTTTATAAAGAAATCCAGCATTATTTCTTATTCAAGGGAAGCGTTGGAATTGGTTCATAAGGACATAGAGGAATTTGCATGTTCAGAGGGGCTTACAGCACATGCCAACTCTATTGCCGTACGTTTTCCAGGGCGTGGCTGAAACCGGGCGTGAACCGTAACATGGGGCTGGATGAATACATGTTTATGGAAATATTGGATTTGCCTGAAAGAGTAAAATAGGGTATACTAGGGAAGGGATTATTTATAGTTCCTAAGAAAGGGTTGGTTTATTGTTATGGAAAAGAGAATTGCGTCTGTTGCCCGGAAAACAGGAGAGACAGATATTCAGCTTACATTGGGGCTTGATGGGAGCGGCAAGGCAGCGGTTGATACAGGGATTGGCTTTTTTGACCATATGCTGAACAGCTTTGCAAGGCATGGGCTGTTTGACCTGGAAGTTTCTGTGCGGGGCGATTTAGAGGTGGATTCCCACCATACAATAGAAGATACTGGTATTGTACTGGGACAGGCAATTGACCAGGCGGTTGCCTCTAAGAAGGGAATAAAGCGGTTTGGGAGCTTTATCCTTCCAATGGATGAAACGCTGGTGCTCTGTGCGGTTGATTTGTCTGGAAGGCCATATTTACAGGAGAACCTGGGATTTAGCGTGCCAAAAGTAGGGGATTTTGATACGGAAATGGTTCATGAATTTTTTTATGCAGTAAGCTATTCTGCAAAAATGAACCTGCATCTGAAACTGCTGGATGGGAAAAATAACCATCATATAATTGAGGCGGCTTTTAAGGCATTTGCAAAGGCCTTGGACCAGGCAGTTTCTTATGATGGACGGATTACGGATGTCTTGTCAACAAAGGGCAGCTTATAAAGAAGAGAGGTAACAAATGAGCCAAAAGAAATTAATTCCTTTTATTAATGCAGAAAATGAAGTAGCAAGCAGCGTGGTAAGGCTTGCGGAGCGTTATTCCTGTGAAGGCGCAGATGGGCTTTACCTGTATAATTTTTCAGGGGATGAGAAATCACAGGGAGAGTTCCTGGCGGCTGTACGCCGGATTGAAAAGCAGATTGATATCCCATTTTATGTTGGGGTATATGTAGAACGTTTGGAGGATGCAAAAAAGGCCTTGTATACAGGGGCATCTAAAGTAGTCCTGCGCAAAGCCCTGCTTCCTTCCGAAGAGGAACTTGGCCAGGTGCTTGCCCGTTTTGGGAGAGAAAAACTTGCGATAGAGATTGATATGAAGGCAGATTTCCAGGATTCTGGGAAGCTGGATGCTTTTTATGAAATGGGATTTGGGACTGCAGTTTTAAAGCATATTGATACGACGAAGAATTTTTCAGAAGCAGTTTCCAATACAAAAATAGAGATAATGGTACGCGATGGTTTAATCCGTAATGATTTGGCAGAGATTTTTTCATATCCTGCCGTGAAGGCTGTTATGACAAATTATTTTGAGGAAAAAGACATCTATAAGGCTAAAAGAGGCTTGAAAAACCAAGGCATAGAGGTTGAGGTTTTTGAAAGCCTAATTGATTTTTCTGATTTTAAGCTTTCTGCGGATGGGCTGATTCCTGTTGTAGTGCAGGATTACCGAACAAATGAAGTGTTGATGCTTGCTTATATGAACCAGGAGTCTTATAAGAGTACGATAAAAACCGGCAGGATGACATATTACAGCCGGAGCCGTAAAGAACTTTGGGTAAAAGGGGAGACATCAGGGCATTTCCAGTATGTAAAAAATCTGATGTTGGATTGTGATAATGATACAATTCTGGCAAAAGTCCGTCAGGTAGGGGCTGCCTGCCATACAGGGAACAGGACCTGCTTTTTCCGGAAACTTGCCAGTAAAGATTATGTTTCTACAAATCCCCATACCGTTTTAACAGAGGATTTTGATGTAATCCTGGAGCGCAAGAAAAATCCAAGGGATGGTTCTTATACGAATTATCTGTTTGACAAGGGAATCGACAAGATTTTGAAAAAATGTGGGGAAGAGGCATCAGAAATTATTATTGCAGCAAAAAATCCGGATGCAGAGGAATTAAAATATGAGATAGCAGATTTCCTCTACCATATGATGGTATTGATGGCAGAATGCGGGCTTGACTGGGAGGATATTACAAAGGAATTAGTAAATAGGCGTTAAGCTAAAAGGAAAGGGAAGGTGGAGCATTATGATAACAGTTTTATTGGCTAAGGGAATCACAGATTTTACATTTGGCGGCGCATTTTTATGGTATCTGGTAAAATATCTGATAAGTGCAGTAGTTGCATTTGGTGGGATTATGCTTGGCATCCGTCTGCGTAAAAATAAAAACGCTAAGGCGGTTGCGGTGAAAAAGGTAGAAGAATAATAGAGGAAGGGACTGTCTGCAGAAAATGGAAATAGAAAAAAAGTTTTTATTAAAGGAATTGCCAGACCGCCTAGAAGAATTTCCTAAAAAAGAAATAGAACAGGGATATCTCTGTACCCAGCCGGTTGTCAGGATAAGGAAAAGCAATGATTCTTATATCCTGACTTATAAATCTGACCCTTTGCAGGAAGGCGTGGAAGATACCCGTGTAAACCAGGAGGTAGAAGTCCCTCTTAATAAGGAAGGATACAGGCATCTTTCTAAAAAGGTAGATAATCATCTGATTTCTAAGACACGTTATCTGATTCCGCTTCCTGATGGGCATATGGGAGAGCTGGATATATTTCATGGAAGGCTTGACGGCCTGTATTTTATTGAAGTAGAGTTTAAAGATGAAGAAGATGCCAGGCAGTTTGTCCCACCGGGATGGTTTGGAGAAAATGTCAGCAATGACGGACGTTATGCAAACAGTTTTTTATCTAGCTGTGATAATTTGGATGTATTCCATGCATGATGTTTAGAATAGCCGTGAATAGTAGCAGGATATTGCTATTTACGCTTATGTTTAAGCAGAAAGTCTACTATATGATGAAATGCATATGGATAGTAATGGATACCTATAGATTAAAAAAGATGGAGGCTCATTATGTATAAGATTTTAAAGAAAGAATATCTGGCCAACAATATCTGGCTTATGGATATTGAAGCGCCCAGGGTGGCAAAATCCTGCCAGCCAGGACAGTTTGTTATTGTAAAAATGGATGAAAAAGGGGAACGTATCCCTCTTACAGTTTGTGACTATGACAGGGAAAAAGGGACGGTTACAATTGTATTCCAAATTGTAGGCGCATCTACACAGGAGATGGCAGAATATGAAGTTGGGGAAGCTTTTATGGATTTTGTCGGTCCGCTTGGCTGCCAATCAGAGCTTTTGGAACTGACAAAAGAAGAATTAAAGAAGGAAAAACTTCTTTTCGTATGCGGCGGCGTAGGGACAGCGCCTGTTTATCCACAGGTTAAGTGGATGAAGGAGCATGGGATTGACGTTGATGTTATTATTGGCGCACGTACAAAGGATATCCTGATTTTGGAAGAACCTATGAAAGAAATAGCAGCAAATTTATACATAGCGACAGATGATGGTTCTTATGGGTTTAAAGGCAATGCCTGTGACCAGATTAACGAACTGGTGAAAAACCAGGGAAAAGAATATACAAGGGTAGTTGCAATCGGGCCAATGATAATGATGAAATTCGTAGCGCTTCTGACAAAGGAGTTAAATATCCCAACAATTGTCAGTATGAACCCAATTATGGTAGATGGGACTGGCATGTGTGGCGCTTGCAGGCTGCAGGTTGGCGATGAAGTGAAATTTGCCTGTGTGGATGGTCCTGAGTTTAACGGCCATTTGGTAGATTTTGATCAGGCAATGCTGCGGCAGAGGATGTATAAGACAGAGGAAGGGCGAGCAATGCTGCGCCTTCAGGAGGGGGATTCCCATCATGGCGGCTGCGGCCACTGTAATGGGTAAACAACGAAAACATACATAGGAAAGGAAAGAAACCATGGAAGTAGATGTATTAAAAAGAGTTCCTGTACGTGAGCAGGAGCCAAAAGTCCGTGCTGCAAACTTTGAAGAGGTTTGCCTTGGCTATAATAAAGAAGAAGCAATGGCGGAGGCAACGCGCTGCATACAGTGTAAAAATCCGCAGTGTGTGAAAGGATGTCCGGTTAATATAGATATTCCTGGATTTATAAAAGAATTGGCAGAAGGGAATGTAGGAGAGTCTTATCAGGTAATCAGCCGTTATTCTGCGCTTCCTGCTGTCTGTGGCCGTGTTTGCCCACAGGAAACACAGTGTGAGGCTAAATGTATCCGTGGGATTAAGGGCGATGCTGTTTCCATTGGGAAACTGGAGCGTTTTGTAGCAGATGCAGCGGCAGAAGAAGGCATTCAGCCAGAGAAGGCAGAATCCATGAATGGCAAAAAAGTAGCCGTAATCGGTTCCGGTCCGGCCGGCCTTACCTGTGCGGGGGATTTGGCAAAACTTGGCTATGATGTCACAATTTTTGAAGCGCTTCATAAGGCAGGCGGCGTATTATCCTATGGCATTCCGGAATTCCGTCTTCCAAAGGACAGAGTTGTGGACAGGGAAGTAGAAAATGTAAAATCCCTTGGTGTAAAAATTGAGACAAATGTAGTAATTGGAAAGGCTACTACAGTAGATGAACTGTTAAATGAAGAAGGTTTTGACGCTGTATTTATTGGTTCTGGCGCAGGGCTTCCAAAGTTTATGGGGATTCCGGGAGAAAATGCAAATGGTGTATTTTCTGCAAATGAGTACCTGACAAGAAGTAATTTGATGAAGGCGTTTGATGATACTTATGCTACTCCGATTTCTGCTGGAAAGAAGGTTGCTGTTGTCGGCGGCGGAAATGTGGCAATGGATGCTGCAAGGACAGCCCTCAGGCTTGGCGCCAAAGTACATATTGTATACCGCCGAAGCGAAGAAGAGCTTCCGGCAAGGGTGGAAGAAGTGCATCATGCAAAAGAAGAGGGGATTATATTTGACTTGCTGACAAATCCTGTAGAAATCCATGTGGATGATGACGGGAATGTAACAGGGATGACATGTATCCGTATGGAACTTGGTGAGCCGGATGATTCAGGCCGTAGGAGACCGGTAGAAGTCCCTGGCTCTGAATTTACACTGGAAGTTGACACCGTCATTATGTCGCTTGGTACAAGCCCGAACCCGTTGATTTCTTCCACAACAGAAGGGTTGGAGACGAATAAGTGGAAATGTATTGTGGCAGAGGAAGAAAATGGCCAGACTTCTAAGGCTAAGGTATATGCCGGCGGGGATGCCGTAACAGGCGCTGCAACTGTAATTCTAGCAATGGGTGCAGGAAAGGCGGCAGCAAAGGGAATCCATGAGCTTTTAAGTGAATAAGCATGTATGGTTGTTTTAACTGTTTATGTTAAAAAGGTAGTTGCAAAAATAGGGCAAATGTGTTATTTTATGACAAGAATAAATGTTCTGAAAATTACTTTGCATATGGCGACTGTGAGTGAGCCAACAGCCTCGTTGTTTGCAGCGGGGTTGTTGGTTGATGCATTTAATTTAGAACCATTATACAATTTTCATTATCAAATATATTTTATCTTTTTAATACATATTTATAGTGTATAAGAGAAATACTGTTATCATGTTTTATGGCGTTGTCATATATATTACTGATAAGATATATAGAAAAGAGGAGTTTGTATGTGTTACTACATTGGTATTGAGGATCTTGCAGCAAACGCTATGATTGAAATTTTGGAGAAAAAGCAGAAAGATGGCAAAAGCATAGAAAGTGTTTTAAGTGTGACACTAAGAGATTTGGAAGAATATGGGGCGTAGGTAGTTCGCTATATCAACCAAACATCTGACGAAAAAGCGTTGTTAATTTTGTCTAGGGCTTCTACTGAGTATATGTTCCGTAACTATTCGGATTTTTTTGAGGCAATAGATGAAGAGGAAGCTGCTATTAAATTACGAGAGGGAAAAACTGTTGAAGATTTGAAAGAGAAATTTAGAACCTATAAGGCATTTGATTTAATAAGTGCTTATATGGCAGAAACAACAGTGGGAATATTGTATGCAAAATACAATTGTTAAAGAATATAAAAAAGTAAAAGATCCTGTGTACGGTTATATTCCCATTGAAATTGAATATATTCGGACTATTATTGATACACCAATCTTTCAAAGATTAAGGAGAGTGCTGCAGACTAGTTACTCTCCTCTTTATTCATCTTCTTTACATAATCGTTTTGTCCATTTGCTTGGTGTGTTTCATTTGGGCTGTATTGTTGCAAACTGCATAGGAGAATCAATATTAAATGAAGATTATTTACCTGCCGATACAGCAAAAGAAAAGATTATAAAAAAATTGTCTCATGTATTTCGCTTAGCATGTTTATTACATGATGTAGGGCATGCCCCGTTTTCGCATACAATTGGAAGAAGAATTGATTGAAAGCAAAAGGAAGGACAAACCTATAAGGGCATTGCCCAGAAAAGTAAATGCCTGTAAGTATATGGCGCAGTATTCTTATGAACATGGTATGCCGTTCGACTATCGCATTATTCCTACTAGTATGTTCTCAAGCAGTTTTTCTAAAGAACATTTACGAAAGGTGCTTGTTAATTTTGATGGAAGGCGTCCGAAGATGTTAGGTGAGGTATGTAGATTGCTTGGAGCGGAGAGGCTGGAAAATACTAGAGATTTTTATTATCTTTTTTATCGAAGAGGTAAAAAAACAACGGAGTTTGAAGGGAAAATTGATGATGTAGGACATTTTTGTAAAGGGTTAATTGATGAGTGTTTAAAAGATGATATTTTTTAGTCCTGTATGAATATCTTGGAATCGTTGTTTTTGGCCGGTTATAGAAGTAAGTGTGCTAATAAGAAACTGAAACAAAGAGCATTAGCAATTCTTTAAAATATGTTTGCTTGAGAAAATAAAATATTTGGTATGTTTTCCGCTAAGGCGTGTTTGGGAATGAATTTTCAAATACGCCTTAGTGCATCGTTCAATGAATTTCTCATATTTGGCACAGAATATTATCTTGAGAGTATAGGTTAAAAAACGTAGACATAACGGATTATCTTGAGGATTTTTACTTACGTTGTTTTGGTGAATGGGAGTGTATTGAAATAGGGTATGGTTACTATTTACAGCCAATCGTAGCAGAATTTAAGTAAATAAAAAATATCTTCCC
>CAJUJR010000006.1 GCA_910586605.1 uncultured Lachnospiraceae bacterium
CACCAAATAATTGGATGGCAATTAGAGAGTATCCGTTCATGCGTTTATTCTGTTGAATTGGCAAGAGAATATGGACTTATGGGCTGTTATATGGTAATATATAAGTTACTGTATTAGAGCTTCTTTGCTGAAAGGAGTTATAAAATATGGGAAAAGACTTAAAAGGGAAGGAGCTGGGTGTCGGAATAACTCAACAGAAAAATGGGTTATATTCGGCAAGGTTTGTAGATAAATTTGGTAAACGCAGGCAGAAGCGGTTCAAAAAGTTACAGGAATGCAGACAGTGGATTGCAGATGCAACCTATGTAGATAAGCATAGTAACATTTTGCAGGCAACGGATATTATGGTGGACGCAGGGTTTGATTATTGGATTGATATCAAGAAAAAGACGGTGAGACCTAATACGGTCCGCAATTATACGGAACGATACAATCGGAATATTAAGAAAATCATTGGAAAAATGCTGTTGTCGGAAGTAAAACCTCTGCACTGTCAGAAGATATTCAGTGATATGGCTGATGAAAATTATCGGACAACCACAATCTATCAGACAAGGATTGCGTTATTCAATATGCTGGAGTTTGCCAAAGAAAATGATGTGATTCGCTATAATCCATGTAAAAAATCAGTTAAGAGTGACATGGGGAAACCTTCGCAGAAAAAGGAGGCACTGACAATAGATATACAAAAGGTGCTCTTGAAGTATGCGAGTGGTCAAAGTTATGAGAATCAGTATCGTTTCATTTTACAGACTGGTTTGCGGACTGGTGAATTGGTTGGCTTGAAGTGGGAAGATATAGATTTCAAAAATAAGACATTAAAGATTCAGCGGTCTATGGAGTATAGATATTCGGTAGGCAAATGGAGAGTTGGAGAACCTAAAAGCAAATCAGGTTACCGAACGATTCCACTGACAGATGAGGCTATCGACATATTGAAACGCCAGAAAGAAAAAAATAAGAAAATCAAAATGATTCCAATAGAATGGAGTGCATTTGTGTTTTTATGCAGAAAAGGTACGCCAATCAAAAACAGTACATATGATACGGCTCTGTTTAAGATTTGTGATAAGGCACAGATTCCAAGATTTTCCATGCATGTACTGCGTCATACATTTGCAACAAGATGTATTGAAGGCGGTATGAAACCCAAAACATTACAGATTATTTGGGGACACTCGAATATTGGAATTACCATGAATTTATATGTTCACCCTACCGAGGAGGAAAAGTTAAAAGAAATCGAATTGGTAGCGGATGCCCTTAACATAAGTTGAAAATGGTGCACTAAATGGTGCACCTGTAGGTGAGGGTATATCAGAAAAGCCGTAAAATAAAGGGATTTTAGAAGGAGAATAGAAAAATGAAATTAGGAATCGTTGGTTTACCTAATGTAGGAAAAAGTACATTATTTAACTCATTAACAAAAGCGGGGGCAGAATCTGCAAATTACCCATTTTGCACAATTGATCCAAATATAGGGATTGTGCCTGTGCCGGATGAAAGGCTTGGCGTGCTTGCAAAGATGCATAATTCAGCAAAAGTTGTTAACGCTACGATTGAATTTGTTGATATCGCTGGTTTGGTGAAAGGGGCATCTAAAGGGGAAGGCCTAGGAAACCAATTTCTTTCCAATATCAGGGAAGTAGATGCAATTGTACATGTAGTACGTTGTTTTGAAGATTCTAATATAGTACATGTGGATGGCAGCATTAATCCGCTGCGCGATATTGAAACAATTAACCTGGAGCTTTTATTTTCTGATTTGGAGATATTGGAAAGGCGTTATGCGAAGCTTGTGAAAGGTGTAAAAAATGACAAATCGCTTGTGAAAGAAACGAATCTTGTGGAAGCTTTGAAAAAGCATCTGGAGGACGGAAAGCTTGCAAAGAATTTTGAAACAGCAGATGACGATGAAGCAGAGCTTTTGGAAAGTTTTAATCTTTTAACATATAAACCTGTGATTTATGCGGCAAATGTAGCGGAAGATGATTTAGCAGCGGATGGGGATGGAAATCCAAATGTTGCAAAGGTGAGGGAATATGCAAAAGAAGAAGGTTCTGAGGTATTTGTTATCTGTGCACAGATTGAGCAAGAGATTGCAGAATTAGATGAAGAAGAAAAGAAGATGTTCCTAGAAGACCTTGGGCTTGAGGAATCTGGGCTTGAGAAGATGATACGTGCAAGCTATTCCCTGCTTGGGTTGATTAGTTATTTGACTTCAGGTGAGATGGAAACGAAAGCATGGACGATTGAGCGTGGGACAAAAGCCCCACAAGCGGCCGGGAAGATACACAGTGACTTTGAGCGTGGATTTATCCGTGCCGAGGTGGTAAGTTATGAGCACCTTGTAGAGCAGGGAAGCATGAATGCGGCAAAGGAGAAGGGGCTGGTTCGTTCTGAAGGCAAAGAATATGTCGTACAAGATGGGGATGTTGTGTTGTTCCGATTTAACGTCTGATACAATTTCCTGTCGGGGAAATGTTGTAAATTCTGGGAGTTACCGCCTGTGGGCGGTAGCTCCTTTTGCGGTTTAACCCCTACCTTACCCCTACCCGATATTTTTGCTCAATAATTTACTGCGTTATCCAGTTTTCGGATTTCATCCTGTTTCAAGTCGTCCAATACGTGCGTATAGGTATCGGCTGTTTCCTTTATGGTCGCATGACCTAAGAATTTCTGCATTACCCGCACATCCACATTATTTTCTGCCCCTCTGGTCGTGAAAGTATGACGCAGGCAATGAGGGTGGATGTTACTGACGCCGATTTTCTCACAGATAGAATAACAGGTACGCCGTATATTGTTCGGGTCAAGCGGTCTGCCTAACTGGGTGCAGAAAACAAGGTCGTTATCCTCGTATGCAGTACTGGCTTTTTCTTTGTTTTTCTCCTGTTGCTCCCAGACATCAGCAAGCACCTTGATAGCCGTTTCGTTGAGAGGAATTATCCGCTCACTGGATGCTGTTTTCGGTGTGCCAAATTCTAAGTGCCAATGTTCCTCTGGGTTGTCTGGGTCTTTTACCTTGCGGATTATTCTTTGGATGTGTAACTGGTTCTGCTCAAAGTCTATGTCCTGCCATTTCAGCCCTAACAACTCCCCAAGCCGCATACCTGTGCAGAGGTCGAAAATATAGACAACGCCCATGTAGGTTGTTTTCGCCTGTTCCACAAATGCGTTCTGTTGTTCCTGTGTTAAAACATTGATTTGTGGCTTTTGGGTTTTAGGAAGTTTTACCCTGTTAGCGGTGTTACGGACAATCAAGCCATCATCTACCGCTGTTTCTAAGGCATTGCTTAACAGCTTGTAAACATCTATTACCGTAGATGGCGCCAACCCCTTATCGGAAAGGCTGTTGACAAACTTCTGAATGATGTCCTGTCGGAGTGCCTTTAGCTTATAGTGACCGATAGCTGGCTTAATGTGATTTTTTACCTTTACCGTATAATTGATATAGGTGGTAGGTTTTACATACCGCTTTTTGTATTCGAGCATATAATAGTCAAGCCATTCAGCAAGAGTCATTTCTGTAGGATTGGTGATAATGCCTTTTTGCAGATTATTCAGCAAATCCGTCATTTTAGCAGATACTTCCTGTCGGGTCTTTCCATACAGGGATTTACGCTGTTGCTTTCCGTCTGCCGATATGCCAATCGTTACACGGGCTTCCCATGTGCCGTCTTTCCGCTTGCGGATAGAGCCTTCGTTTTGTCCTCGTTTTGCCATATGAATCAATCCTCCTTATCAAGCATTTCTTTGAATTTTTCTACAAATTTCTCTGTTTTAGGGTTTGGTGTTTTTTTACTTTTTGACAGTTTCTTTACATCTACTAAAGAGGGAACTGCTGCCAAAAGGCAAACCTTTTTTATATCCTCTATTGTTCCGTGTAGTTCATCAAGTTCGTTAAAGCGTATCAATGCCGAAACAATTTCCTCTGCGGACAGTTCATTTTTATCGGGTTGTTTGGAAAATTGCCTATTGTATTTTGTTGATAATTCAATATATTCTGCCAATGTGTAGTGAGTTTCGGCGATATAGGCAATGAGTGACCGTCTTTGAGGGTTTCCTTTGCTTTGAGCCAAGGAGTAAAGAGCCATTCCGATTGCGTCTATCAGGTATTCCGCTTCATCTTCTGCAAGCATATCTAAGAAGTGGCGTAATTTAGATAGATGGTTATCCTCTAATTGTGAAATAGGTGTACCTAATTCATCGGTACGCCCAAGAAGATAGTCTAAACTACAATCTAAGCAATCTGCCATTTTTATAATTATTTCAACGGTTGGATATTGTTTTCCGTTTTCGTAATTACCCATTGATTGCCTTGTGATACCGATTTTATCAGCAAATTTTCCCTGTTTGATGTCTCTGCACTCTCTGAGTGTCTTTAGGCGGTTTCCAAATTCTAAATATTTGTCTTCATTCATAATTCGCTTGCCTCCTTTCAACTCTATTATAAACCTTAAATCCGAAAAAGTAAATAATGATTTGCCAAGAAATATATTTTTTTGGCAAAAAAGTATTGCAATCATTTTGGATAGGGTGTATAATGTGGATATAAAATGAAAGGGGGAGGTGAAAAAGCACTATTCATTGAATTACCTGCGTAAAGCAGTATCCATATAAAGACTTTGGATTTTCCAAATACAAGTAATTTCATTGAACAGGAGGATTAAAATATGAATGATGATTATACATCATGGGATTCACTTCCTCTGATACTCCAAGCAAAGGATGTTCAGATGATTTTGGGAATTTCAAAGGGAAAGACATATGAACTTATGAACTCCGCAGATTTTCCGACAATTTATCTGAATAAGCGTATGGTGGTACCAAAGGATAAATTCTATGAATGGCTAATGCAAGATAATAGGAAAATCAAAAGGAGGGCTATTTATGTATAGCAGAACGATTGCAACAATTCACAGCAAAATATATAGTAAAAAGGAATCTGCAAGGCAATTACAAAAGAAAAGAGGGAATATTCTTGATTCAGTTTGGGCTGTAGAAGAACCATTTATTGCTACTGTTAAAGATATCATACAAAACTGTGTATATTTCCCAGTATATGGTCCACAAAGAACGCATGGACTGAACGAAGAATTGTATTGCTACGTTGATGATAAGGACGGAAGATTTATAGGATATGTAGAGGGTGGGAATTTTCTGTTAGATAGCGAATTTATCTATAAGCAATTTCAGAACCGTTGGAGAATTTGGAGCCAATCGCAAGAAGATGAACTATCTACTAATTTTCCCAGATTATCAAAGTTTTATCAAAAGGCATATGATGAAGAGTGGATAATACCATATGGATTATATTTTCCAAGACCACTATACAGAATTATTAAAAACGGTATTTCTTTACAGGTAAAGTACTTCTGCATTTCTCAGAAAAAAGTAGGAGCAGAGCCACGTTATTTTCTGGATTAAGAGATTATGCAAATATAGTCCTAACAACTATCAACGCCCCAGTTTGCAAATAAACTGGGGCGTTTCCTCTGTTTTAATAAGGATATGACTTTCTATTCTTTTTTCAAAATCTTATTACCAATGAGCTTTGACACCCTTAAAAATTCCTCCTGTGGGTCATAGACATAATGTCCACAGGGGGAATCTGGCTTTATATCCTCCCACAAGCATTCAACGCCTTGCCCTTGCAGAGAGCCGAATAAATAAGGACATTTGTCGCAACCCTTATATTCTGGGGCTATTTTCCGTACCCTGTTTTGGCGTTTACAGAAAACTTTTCCGCTTTTTGTTGCATAGTTAAAGTGATTCACATTTTCCAAACTAACGGACATTTTTATTCCACCTCCCCATCAGTACCCATATCGGGCAGTTGGATATATGTGCCGTCATATTTCCAAGGCTCTGTAGATGAAATGGTCATTTCGTTGTCTTGAATAGCGGCGGATGTATATACTCTGTTCTCAAATTCCCAGTTGATAAACTCCCAACCTGTGTCTGCTCCGTTTCTGTCAAGGACAAAGGTTTCTGCCTCTGGCTCAAAATACAATATCAATGAGCCGTTTTGCGTTTCCACACTTACAAAAGTGTCTGTTTCAAAGCACTGGTATCTTCCATAGGTGGTATAATCGCCGTCTGTATAGAAATCATCAGGCTGTTGTTCTATGGGGGACTTATCACGCAATTCTGGCTCTTGTGTAGATTGGGGCTGTTCTTCCTGTGTGACATCTGGTTGTTCTGTGTTCTGTCCCATTTCCTTTTCTGCTTCATGCTGTAAAACTTGGTCATACACTCCCGAAACGATAGGAGAGCCACCGTACTTAGAATCAGTATAAATAACGCACTGGTCATCATTTGGGTTATATAAAAGTATTGTGTTAGTATCTGACTCTACTTGAAACTGAACGTGGTTATCGTCATAGGTGGTGTAATTATCCATAGTATTTGGCATTATTCCAATACATAACTCCATAGACAAATCACCGTTGGGTATGCCGCTTACCACCAGATAAAGACGGTTTTCTATTTCCTCTATCCAAAAGTACATTCCTGTTCCTGCTGTTTGCTCTTGATACAACTTATTTTTCCACCAGTTATCAGGTACAGGTATCTCTTTGTTTTCTGGGATAGGTGTTTCTGTCACCTGATTTTCCGCAGATGATATTATCTCTGTTGTCTGAGTATTCCCACAACCTGAGAGAAGTGTTGTTATCAATAAGGCTACAGCAATAAATTTAAGTTTCATTCTCTTATTTCCTATGTTGTTTTGCAATTTCCCTGTTATGCTGAATGGTTCTGATAGCTTCTTTGACAAACTGCTCCGTTCGCTGTTTCCCATAATACCGATAAGGGTCTACGGCTTTCTCCGTCTTTTCGTCCATCCACGGATTGACGATACAATAACCTTTGTAATCAAATCTCACCATGTCAATCGTAGCCGTTCCAGAGTTGTCATGCCACATAGCGTCCAACTGCTGCCACGCAAATTCTTTTACCTGTTCAATCGTTATTTCCATAGCTATCCCCCGATTTAATCATCTTCCTCATAATACGCTAAATCGTCAAAATACCCACCCTCGGCATCATCTTCAAGCAATTCTTCCACTGTCATTTCTGCCACATCTTCCAGAGCCTTATTCATTTCAAGGGCTAATTCTTCAGCCGATTTCTGGGTGAAAGGCAATCTTTCTTTTGATTCAACGAATCTCTCCATGTCATTATCCCTCATTTCTTTGTCAATAAATGCTTTTTAGAATGAATCTGTACATAGTGCCCATGTCTAACGGTTCTGTATCAATTTGTCCACCCAGTCACATAAATTCCGTTCTTGTTTCGGCGTAGAAGCACTTACAACAAATTCCTGTCCTCTGCAAGCGGAATTTAATTCTGCATAACCGTCCTTTAGCGTTGGGCGGTTATCGCCTTGCCATGAAATAGATATGTCACCTTTACCAAAGAACGCAGGCAAAGCCCATAGCCGCCGATTGTCCTGTCCCCTCTTTGTAAGTACCAGTGAATCATCATACTGGAATGTGCCGTATGTATCGGGCAGATATAAACGGTTATTTGGGCGGTCAGAATTTACACTGTGAGGGTGCCAGAAATAACGCTCAATTTCCTGTTTCTCCCTCAATATTTCCCCAACTTTCATATAGCCATAAATGATATGGACAATAGGAGCGTTACGGACAAAACACAGCGTTTTATCAGGCTGAACCATTGTTTTTTGGAACATTCCGTAGAACAAGAACATATCCCCAACGCCTACGCCCAATTTATCCAGATGTACGGCAGATACGCCATGTTGCCCGAATGCGGGTTTCCAATCATCTGTTGCCGTTCTGCCCTCTATACCCTCGTATATGTCGGGGTCAAGATGACAGGTCGGATTTTTGCTAAAATCAAATTTAGGGCGTAGCTGACTGATGATTTCCTCTAAACTCTGCCCTTTGTAATACAAATCCTTATATGCTGTTCCTATCGTTGTATCTGGAATAGGGAGTGATAACAGTGTATCGTCTGGCAAGATAGGGTTTGCCATACCCCCTGATTTACTATCCATGCCTTTTCTGCTCAATATCACTTTCATAATGCCATGCCTCCTACATAGCACCATCTTAGCACATAGCACAGCAAAAAGCAACTGACAGCACATGTAAATAACGCAACGTGCGGATTATCTAACACATAAGCAATTAGTATCATTTACATATACTATTTGCATTGGAGGAAAACCGCATGAAGCAACAGGCATTAGGAAAGCGTATTCGTGAGGAACGGCTAAAGCTGAATCTGACACAGGAAAGACTGGCAGAGGATGTAAACCTTTCAACCGCCTATATCGGGCAGATAGAGCGTGGGGAACGCAGCTTAACATTAGAGAATCTGGCAGCAGTTGCCAACCGCTTAGGCGTTACCATAGATTATCTGCTGTCTGATTCCGTCGTTTCTGACAGTGACGGGCAGTATCGGCTATGGTGTCAACTGATGAACGGTAGGACAGAGGAACAAAAAGCCCTGGCAATCAATATGGTAAAACTCATGTTTGGCTATCTGGACGAAAATTTCTGAATGATACAGTGATGGGGAAGATACCCTTTCACAGAGAATCTTCCCCATTTTAAATGACCAGAAATCACCGCTAACGCATTTTAACCGCTTGACTGAGAATAACTCCACCTACCGCCGAATGAGCCTTAGAACGCAATTTTAAGGCTGTTCCCTATCGCCGAAAAGTAACTTAGCCGCTTACAAGCCTTGTAAAAATCCTATTTCCGTCCTACAAGGCTGATAGAAAATCCATATAGCTAAAATGTCATTCCTCAATCGCTTACAAGGTAGATTTCTTACAGCGATTCACATATCGCTTTATTCCGCATTCCGCTTACAAACCGCCTAAAATCTTTAACCTTGTGACTGATACCGTTATAAGCATTTCAGCATAAACCGTATTCCCTCGCTGAATCCCTTATAAAATCCCTCTTTTTCCAGCTCATTATAGAAACGGTTTAATTCTTCTTCAATCTGTAGGTATTCCTCACCAGAGATAAGAGCAGACAGCCTTGTATAAAGCTGTTTTTCCCTTAATTCAATTTCTGCCGTCTTTTCCGTAACAGTATGAGCGTAAATCGTATCTGTGATATATCGTTCCACTATACAACCCCCTTGTCTGCAAAATTATTTTAAACTCAACTCCTATCAATCCATCTGAACGAAAACAGTGTTTCCAGTCTACTTTAAAATAAGTTTAAAACCATTTTCGCCCATAAATCTCATTTAAAATAAAACCTCAAGTTTAAAATAAATTTTATTTTCGATGCTTTGTTTTCAGCACGATATACCTTTCATCGCCAGATAGGCGGCTTAACGGCTCATAGGAGCAGACGGGCTTTTCCTTACAGACAAGATAGCTTTCCAACGTCTGGTACTCCTGTTCGGTATATGCTTCTGTGTTCAGTTCCTTTACATTATAGAATACGCCATAGCCTTGTATCTGGCGGATATGTGAGAGGGCATAATATAAGGTTTTGAAGTTATCGTACCGCATAAGGCTGTTATCCTCGGAATACATCTTTGTCATATATCCAAACAGTTTCTTGTAGTCCTCTGGCTGAAATTTATCCACGATACAGCTATACCGCTGGGGAGAATTGTCAGCACCTAAGATATTATCAGAGGTAAGCCGCTTCCCATTGACTAAGAGCCACCATATTCTCTGAATCATGGACTCAAAATCAGAAAACAGGCGGTTTCCAGTACCAGAAAATTGATTGGCAATATGCTTCTCCCCAATACCGTTGTTCCCCAAAACAACGGCTACATGAAAGTGAGGGTGGTAGACATCTTCTCTGTATGTGACTTCTAAGGAACGGATACAGCCTTGAAAGCCATATTGTGACAGGTCTACTCCCTTCACTTTTTTGTTGCCGTTTAGATACGTTACCAGAGTTTTAAAGCAGTAAGCCATATGCTGAATAGTTTCTCTCAATTCCTCGCCGTTACAGTCTGGAACGGTCAGCACCATATGATACAGAGAATCCTTATATTGTTCCATATAGGGCAGGAAACGGTTTTGCAGTAACATTTTCTTCACCTGATTACAATTACTGCAAAATTTATCCTTACATAAAAAGGTTCGCAGTAACACTCTTACATGACTGGCTTCATAAGTTTCCATAGACCAGAATCGGTTACAGTTTTCCAGACGTTTCTTTCGTTCCCTTATTATATGGGCTTCATCAGGTGACAGGCGTTTTTTTACAATACCGCTTGCAAGCAGTTTCAGATAGTTCATAACCATTTCTTCATTCCGCTTTGCGTTCCCATGCACCTTTCCCATATGGCGTTTTGTTACTTCCTTTACAACAGGCGTATGTTCCATGTTCCCCATGTCTGCAATCCCTCCATTTCCTTTTTCCATATCCTTTTTGTTTTAGTACGCTTAACTCTAATTAGAGAATAGATAATTATATAGGGGTTCGCCGCCTGTAATTTACAAGGTTTCTCAAACAGGCTTTGAACCCCTACCATCACCCCTAACCCCTTGACGCAAACTGGATTTTATGGTATATATTGAACTGGTAAAGTAGAAGAAATTCAACATAATGTGAAAGAGCGGAATTGTATAGACATGGTGAAATTCCGGTTTATAGTGTTCCGATTTAATGTATAACATAGTATTATCTGAGAAATGAGGATATGGTTATGGAGGCTGATATTCGTTTTCCGCATTTGGGGATTATATTGGACAATGTGGGGAAATCAATTTCAATTGGAGGCTTTTCGATTGCTTACTATGGCATAATTATTGCTTTTGGCATGGTAGCAGGTTTTTTGATGGCAAGTTGGCAGGCAGGGCGTCTAAAGCAGGACAAAGAAATGGTTTTGGATTTGGCGTTGTGGGATATTATTTTTGCGGTAATCAGCGCCAGGCTTTATTATGTTTTATTTAGCTGGGATTATTATAGCCAGAATCCGATTGAGATTTTTAATATCCGCGGCGGCGGCATGGCGATTTATGGGGGCGTGATTGGTGGAGTGGTTACCACCTTTGTATTTGCCCGGGTTAAGAAACTTTCTTTTTATGAATTATTGGATATTGCATGTACTGGCCTGTTGGTTGGGCAGATTTTTGGGAGGTGGGGTAATTTCTTTAACAGGGAAGCTTTTGGAGGTTATACAGATAATCTATTTGCAATGCAGCTTAAGCGTTCCGATGTCCGGGCGGGAGATATTACAAATGAACTTTTAAGTAATCTGGTTACATTGGATGGGACAGAGTATATCCAGGTGCATCCGACTTTCCTTTACGAGTCTTTATGGAATATTGCTGTATTGTTGGTTATTTTATGGTATACAAAAAAGCGGAAATTCCAGGGGGAGTTGTTTTTAATGTATTTATGTGGTTATGGGCTTGGGAGGTTTTGGATTGAAGGGCTCCGGGTCGACCAGTTAAAGTTATTTGGCACACAGCTTGCCGTATCACAGCTTTTATCAGTGGTATTGGTTGTTGGCTCGCTTTCTGTTTTGCTGTTCCGGTGGGTGAAAAGACGGCAAAAAAAAGTAGTATCCAAATAAACCTTAGCATTTTATAAAGCTTAGCAAAAAAAGGGGCACTATTTTGATTTTCCAAAATAGTGTCCCTTTTTTGTCACTATTCGTAGCCCATTGTAGCTTAAGTAGATAAAAATACCTTCCTCTATGAAATGCTTTAATAGTGTGTAGTGCAAGAATGCAAAATTCTAATTTTCTGTAAAGAGCGAAAGGCCCTGAAATTTACAAGCGGCAAAAATTTAGAAAGACATTCCTTTTTGCAGGGCAATTTAGCAATTTTTAAGGGTGTGCGATTGCAAAACAAAGCTGCCGCTTTTACAGAAAACATATAAAACGGTCAGTTTTCCATACTGCACATTACATTACTGAGAGCATATAGAGGAAGATATTTATATTAAGATTTGGCTGCAATTGGCCGTGAACATTAACCTTTTTTAAGCTAAACTTTTTAAAATTTCTAAAAATCCCTTGATAAATTCCCTAAAAAGAGATAAAATAGCATTATAAGTGGTGGGAAGTGGGTGAAAGTGGGAGATAAGACCACGAAAGTGGAGGAAACTCTTCTCATGCATAGTCGCAGGGTCAGGTGCAGGCCTGCCTGTTTCTGCGACTGTGTGTGAGTTGTTGGTTCAAAAGGGGAAGAGAGGCAGGTGATGGCCATGTTTATGGGACAATATGAGCATTCTATTGATACCAAAGGCAGGGTCATCATTCCTGCCAAATATCGTGAAGAGCTGGGAGAGAACTTTGTTGTAACCAGAGGGCTTGACGGATGCCTTTTTTTATATCCACAGGCAGAATGGCAGAATTTCGTTGAAAAGCTGCAGAAGCTTCCTTCTAACCAGAATACACGAAAGATGCAAAGACAGTTTTTATCAAAAGCAATGGAAGTTGTTTTAGATAAGCAGGGGAGAATCCTGGTTCCTTCGCTGCTGCGTGAAATTGCTGCTTTAAAGAAAGATATTGTCTTTGTGGGCATGATGAACCGTGTTGAGGTTTGGGATAAGGAACTCTTGCATCAACAGGAGATGCAGCAGGATGATGAGGATTTGGAAGAAACAATGGATGAATTGGAGATTTCGTTGTAAAAAAAGACAGGAATGGAGTTGGAATGGAATTTCGTCACAAACCAGTACTGTTAGAGGAAGTGCTTGAAGGGCTGGCAGTTAGGGCTGATGGTATTTATGTGGATGGGACGCTTGGCGGTGCTGGGCATGGCAGCGCAGTCTGTTCCCGGCTTGGGAAAGATGGGCGTTTTATCGGATTGGATCAGGATGGGGATGCAATTGTCGCCAGCAAAGAAAGGCTGCAGGAATACGGGGATATTGTGTCGGTTGTAAGAAGCAACTATATGCAGATGGCAGATGTCGTCCACAGTTTTGGGATAGGGAAAGTGGATGGCATAACATTAGATTTGGGGGTTTCTTCTTATCAGCTGGATACAGGGGAAAGAGGTTTTTCCTACCGTATGGACGCCCCGCTTGATATGAGGATGGACAACCGTCAGGGACTGACAGCCGAAAAAGTTGTGAACCAATATACAGAACAAGAGTTGTTTCGTATTATCCGTAATTACGGAGAGGACAAGTTTGCAAAAAATATAGCAAAAAATATAGTAAATGAGCGGAAAAAAGAACCGATACTGACGACTGGAAGGCTTGCAGAAATTGTCAGTTATTCGATTCCTATGAAGGTAAAGAAGAGAGGCGGCCATCCCGCCAAAAAAACATTTCAGGCAATACGGATTGAGGTAAACCAGGAATTGGAGGTGTTAGAAAACAGCATTTGCCAAATGATTGATTTGCTGAATGAAGGAGGAAGGCTTTGCATTATTACATTCCATTCTCTAGAGGACAGGGTTGTAAAGCAGGCATTCCGCCAGGCGCAGTTTCCATGCGCTTGCCCGCCGGATTTTCCGGTATGCGTTTGTGGGAAAAAGCCGCTTGGGAAGCAGGTTACCAGAAAGCCGATTTTGCCTTCTGAGAAAGAGATGGAAGAGAATCCACGTTCAAAAAGTGCAAAGTTAAGGGTGTTTGAGCATATTTAAATGAATGGAGGGAGATGACAGTATGGCTATTGACTGGGAAAACTACGGCAGAGAGAGAACACAGGCTAGGCAGTCCTCTGGCTATCATACGCGTTCCTATGTAGATGGAAATACAGTGCGTAAAGAAAGCACAGTACCAAGTAAACGGGAAAGGGTCCGGCCAAGGACGGCGCCGAAACGGTATCCGGAGCGGCAACCTGCCCGTATTGCAGGAATCAGTGGGAGAGCGTTTGTTTTCCTGACGATTATGTTGTCTGCAGTTACGGTATGTGGTTTTTCTTATCTTTCTACACAATATGAAGTGCGGGAAATGAAAAGCCAGATTGTACAATTGCAGTCTGAGATTTCGCAGCAAAAAGAGGATAATGAAATCGCATATGAAGAGATTAAAGCTTCTGTTGATTTAGCTGAAATTTATGAAAGGGCAACAAAAAAATTAAAAATGGTACAGGCAGAAAATAACCAGGTTTATAAGTATAGCAATAAAAAAAGCGATATGGTGAAACAGTACGCAGATATACCAGGTGCAGCAGATTAAGGGGCATGTGATATGGGCAGGAAAGCAGTAGATACCAGAAAATTTAATAAAGTGGGTACCAGAAAGCTGTTTGGCCGTATTCTGATTGCTTTTATGCTTGTGGCTGCTATTTCTATAGCGTTGCTGGGAAGGATAGCTTTTTTGGGCAAGGCGAAGGGGACAGAGGCAGAACGTAAGGTTCTTGCGCAGCAGAGTTACCGGAGCAATGAGATAAAATATAAAAGAGGTGATATTACAGACCGGAATGGGAACAGGCTGGCAGCCAGCAATAAAGTTTATGATTTGGTTTTAGATCCTGTTTTAATTTCAAAAAAGGAAGAATATATAACTGCGACGGCAGCTGCATTAGATAAGGTCTTTGGCATTTCTGCCAAAAAGTTAAAAAAGATTTTAGAGGAGCAGCCCAAGTCGCAGTATTATGTAATGCAGGATTATAAAAGCCTGGAAAAGGGCAAGGTTACGGAGTTTAAAAAACTGGTTGAAAAAGATAAGAAGAAAAATATAAAAGGGGTGATTTTTGAAGAGCGGTATGAAAGATATTATCCGTATTCTACCGTGGCAAGTAAGGTGATTGGCTTTTGCTCTTCAGAAGATACTGGGATCTGGGGGATTGAGAACCAGTATAACAGCCATCTGTCTGGTACAAACGGACGCAGATATGGTTATTTTAATTCAGAGCTGGAACTTGTAGAAACCGTTAAAAACCCGATTAATGGCAATAATATTGTGACGACGCTTGATGCAAATGTCCAAGGGATTTTAGAGCGGCGGATGAAGGAGTTCCAGGAAAAAACAGGTTCTTTGAATATGGGATGTATTATAATGAATCCCCAGAATGGGGAAATCTATGCAATGTCTTCTTATCCAGAGTATGATTTGAATAATCCAAGGGACTTGTCTGTTTTATATTCACAAGAAGAGATTGAGAAGATGTCAGATAAGAAGAAATCAAAAGAGCTGAACAAGCTTTGGAGAAATTTCTGTATCAGTGATGCTTTTGAACCTGGTTCTACCTTTAAGCCAGTTACTGTAGCGGCTTGTCTGGATGAAGGCGTGACAAATCCTAAAAAGCTGTATTTCTGTGATGGCTTCCAGAAAGTCAGCGGGACGCAGATTAAATGTGTCTCATACCAAGCAGGCGGCCATAGGATGATTAATATCTGCCAGTCTTTAATGGAATCCTGTAATGATGTAATGATGCAGATAGGCGCAGATTTAGGAAGGGAAAAGTTTGTAAACTATGTCAGGGATTTTGGGTTTGGGCAGAAAACAGGGATTGACCTTCCAGGGGAAGGGATTGGCGGTGTGTTTACGCTGGACAGGATGCGTTCCGTGGAACTTGCTACCTCCAGTTTTGGGCAGGGGCAGACAGTAACGATGATACAGCTTGCAGCGGCTTTTTCCGCTGTCATTAATGGCGGGAACTATTATGAACCGCATGTGGTAAAAGAGGTTACAAGCCCTTCTGGGGCAATTGTTTCTTCGCGGGAGAATACGCTGGTGCGTAAAGTGATTACAGAAGGGACAAGTGAAAAGCTGCGGGATTATCTGTTTGAAACGGTAGAGAACGGGACAGCAGAGCCTGCAAAGGTAGCAGGATATGAAATTGGCGGAAAGACAGGCACGGCAGAAAAACATCCAACAGGAAGAGGGAATTACCTTGTTTCTTTTGCTGGGTTTACTCCAATAGATAAGCCAGAGGTAATGATTTACCTTATTATTGATGAGCCGAATGTAAAAGATCAGGCGCACAGCATATATGCAACAGAACTATCCAGCCAGATTTTGAAAGAAGTCTTGCCGCTGCTTGGGGTTTACCAGAGTGAGGACACAAAGAAAAAAGATAAGACAAAAGCGTCTGATATTAAAATTCCGTCCACAAAAGAAGTGCCGAAAGGCGGATTTAGTAATAAAGATTATAAGGTTGCCAGAGGAACAGAAGAAGGGTAAAAAGTAATTATTGTGGTAGATATGGCATAAGTTCTGCTTTTAGAAAATAAGGATGATTAAGAGTAATTTTTTAATCAGGGGGCAGGACAAAATGAGAAATTGTAAAACAGCACAGCGGCAAAGGATTTTGTTTTCCTTTGCCGTTATATGTCTCTTAACGCTCCTTCTGACTGGAAGGCTTTCCTATTTGATGTTAGCTAAGGCAGATTATTATGGGGAAAAAGCGAGACAGGTGCAGCAGAGGGAGCGCGCCATTAAGGCGGAGCGTGGTAAGATTTATGACAGGAACGGCGTTGTGATTGCAGGCAATAAGCCCGTTTCTACAATATCAGTAATTCACAACCAGGTGAAAGATAAGGAAAAGGTAATACAGGTTTTATCAGATTTGCTTGAAATTGACGAAGATAAAGTACGCCAGCGTGTGGAAAAACAGACATCCCGTGAAAAGATTAAGACAAATGTGGAAAAGGATATTTCTGATAAAATCCGTAAAATGAACCTGGATGGGGTAATGGTAGATGAGGATTATAAGAGATATTACCCATATAATGAGCTTGCTTCAAAAGTAATAGGGTTTGCGGGTGGTGATAATCAGGGGATTTTAGGCCTGGAGGTGAAGTATGATAAAAACCTTTCAGGGCAGGATGGGAGCATCCTGACAACGACAAATGCGAGGGGGATTGAGATAGATGGCGAGACAGAAGACAGGATCGAGCCAATCGCAGGGGATAACTTGTATTGCAGCTTGGATGTAAACTTGCAGAAATTTGCACAACAGGCGGCAGAAAAGGTTATGAAAGCAAAAAACGCAAAAAATGTCCGCGTCATAATGATGAATCCTCAAAATGGGGAAATCTATGCAATGGTTAACGCGCCAGAGTTTGATTTGAACAATCCGTTTGAACTGGACAGCAAAAAGGAAGTCAGTGAAAAAAAGAAACAGGAACTTTTAAACCAAATGTGGCGCAATTCCTGTGTCAGCGATACCTATGAGCCGGGTTCTACTTTCAAAGTGGTTGTTGCAACTTCTGCACTGGAAGCAAATGTGGTAAAACTGACAGATACATTTAGCTGCCCTGGTTTTAAAATTGTGGAAGACCGCAGAATCCGCTGCCATAAGACAGTTGGCCATGGCGCAGAGACTTTTGTGCAGGGGGTGCAGAATTCTTGTAATCCTGTATTTATGGAAGTTGGGGCGCGCCTTGGTGTCGATGGGATGTTCCAGTATCTGAAAAAGCTTGGGATTATGGAAAAAACAGGGATTGACGTCCCGGGGGAAGCGGCTACGATTATGCACCAGAAAGATAATGTCGGGGCAGTAGAACTTGCTACAATGTCATTCGGACAGTCATTCCAGCTTACGCCTCTCCGGCTTCTTACAACGGTGAGCAGCGTAATTAACGGCGGAAGGCTTGTAACGCCTCATTTTGGCGTGAAATTAGAAAGCGCTGACCAGACTGTTGTAAAAAAACTGAATTATGGGGAGAAAGAAAATGTTGTTTCAAAAGAAACTTCAGAAAATATGAAGATGATCCTTGCTTCTGTCGTATCAGAAGGATCAGGTTCTAAAGCCGCTGTGCCAGGTTATGATGTTGGGGCAAAGACTGGGACTTCGGAAAAACTGCCGCGCAGCAGCAACCGGTACATTGCTTCTACCCTTGGGTTTGCTCCAGCTGAAAATCCGGTTGTGCTTGCCATTGTGCTGATTGACGAGCCAGAGGGGATTTATTATGGAGGGCAGATTGCCGCCCCCGTTATTTCTGAACTGCTAAATGACGCTCTGCCATATCTTGGTGTCGAACCTCAGGAGAAAAAAGAGGTAACTGGACAGAGGTAGTGGTTGATTTCCGCGGATGGTTGCATTACAATGGTACAGTATGTGATTTTGAAAGGATTGGAGAGCATCTGGATGAATTATTTAAACACATTGATACCTGTTGTAGCTGCATTTTCCATTAGCGTTATTTTATGCCCGGTGATTATCCCTCTATTGAGGCTGCTGAAATTTGGGCAGTATGTCCGGGAAGATGGGCCAAAAAGCCACCAGAAGAAGGCTGGCACGCCGACAATGGGCGGGGTGGTGATTCTGTTGTCGGTAGTTATAACAACACTCTTTTTTATGGACCGCCGGAAAGAGACGCTTCTGGTGCTTTTTGCTACGGTTGGTTTTGGTGTGATTGGTTTTTTGGATGACTATATTAAAATTGTGATGAAGCGTTCGCTTGGGCTGACAGCATGGCAGAAGTTTTCCTTGCAGCTTATTGTATCAGCGGTATTTACCATATATTACCTGAGGGTACTGGAACTTGTGCCTGAAATGTTGATTCCGTTTACAGGCGGCATGCGGAATGGTTTTTATGTTAGCATGCCTCCATGGATGTTTATTATATTTGCGTTCTTGGTTATGCTTGGTACAGTGAATGGGACAAATTTTACTGATGGGCTGGATGGCTTGGCTTCCAGTGTAACGCTTTTGGTGGCAGTATTCTTTACTGTTGTGGCGATAGGGACGAATAGTGGGCTGTCTGTAATAACGTCTGCTGTAGCGGGCGCATTGATGGGCTTTTTGGTATATAATGTTTATCCGGCAAGGGTTTTTATGGGGGATACTGGCTCGCTTGCGCTGGGAGGCTTTGTTTCTTCTGTTGCATTAGTTTTAAAGCTGCCAGTTTTTATCCTAATTGTAGGGATAATTTATCTGATTGAGGTATTATCTGTTATGCTGCAAGTGGGGTATTATAAAATAAGCCATGGGAAGCGTATCTTTAAAATGGCGCCAATCCACCATCATTTTGAGCAGTGTGGATGGTCTGAAATGCGGGTTGTTACGATATTTTCAATTATAACAGCGTTAATGTGCCTGGTGGCATTAGCCGGCCTGTAGTTGGATATCCCAAAGAGATAAGACAAGAATGGAGTGAAGAAAAATGGAACTCAAGGACAAGACTTTTTTAGTAGTAGGTACAGGAATCAGCGGGATTGCTGCCGCAAAGCTTCTTGCAAAGATGAATGCGGAAATTATTTTATTTGACAGCAATGCAGGGCTGAAATATGAAACAGTTCAGGAGAAACTTCCAGATGGGTTGGAATTTGACCTTGTATTAGGGGAACTTCCGCAGCAGGTAATGGACAGGGTGCAGGTTGCTGTATTAAGCCCAGGCGTCCCTACGGATCTTCCGTTTGTGGTAAAACTGCAGGAGCGCAAGATACCAATCTGGGGGGAAATTGAACTGGCTTATCTGTGCGGGAAAGGCAGGGTTTTTGCAATTACAGGGACAAATGGGAAGACAACTACGACAGCGCTGACAGGTGCGATTATGAAGGAATATTTTGACAGCGTTTTTGTTGTGGGGAATATTGGCCTTCCTTATACGGAATATGTATCTGAAATGGATGGGGATTCTGTGACGGTTGCAGAAATCAGCAGTTTCCAGCTTGAAACAGTGCATAAATTCCATCCGCAGGTTAGCGCTATTTTAAATATAACGCCAGACCATTTAAACCGCCACCATACAATGGAATGTTATGTGGCGGCAAAGGCGAATATTGCGAAAAACCAGACAAAGGAGGAAGTCTGCATTTTGAATTATGAGGATAGTTATCTGCAAAAAATTGCAGCAGATTTGCCTGCGGATGTATTTTGGTTCAGCAGCGCTCATATATTAGAACGTGGTGTTTGGCTGGAAGGGGAACAGATTGTTTATTGTGACACAGAAAAAGTACCAATTTGCAGTATCTACGACATGGAACTTTTAGGGACGCATAATTATGAAAATGTAATGGCGGCAGTTGCAATTGCGATGCATGCAGGGGTGCCGGTTCGCTGTATCAGGAAGGCAGTTAGGGAATTCCATGCCGTAGAGCACCGTATTGAGTTTGTCCGTGAGGTAAATGGGGTGAAATATTATAATGATTCAAAAGGGACTAATCCAGATGCTGCAATTAAGGCGGTAGAGGCTATGGTATCCCCTACTGTTGTGATCGGCGGAGGATATGATAAGCAGTCGTCCTATGATGAATGGATTGGTTCATTTGCTGGAAAAGTCAAGTGCCTCGTGCTTTTGGGTGAAACAAAAGAAGCCATTGCAGAAACAGCAAGGAGAAAAGGGTTTCATGAGATTATTATGGCAGACAGCCTAAAGGAAGCCGTTATGGTAGGCAGCTTACAGGCTGTGCCAGGGGATGCAGTGTTGCTTTCCCCTGCATGTGCAAGCTGGGATATGTTTAAAAGCTATGAGGAGCGTGGGCAGCTTTTTAAAGAATATGTGAATGCATTGTAATGTTAGAAAGGTTTTGATGCGGCGATATGCGTAGAAATGGAGAATATATGGAAAAATCAGGTTATGCCTACCGCGGTTCTTCTTTAGAAGGGAACCGCAGGTATTCAGATACCAGACGCAGGAAAAGAGTTACTTATACACGTCAGTATGATTTTGCACTGCTTTTTCTTACGGTTGGGATTGCCTTATTTGGCGTAATTATGATTTACAGTGCTGGTGTCTATACTGCGGCTTTGAAAAACAATCCATTCCGCTATGTAAAGACACAGATGCTTTGCCTGGTGATTGGGACGGCGGTAATGGTAATGGTTTCTATGTTTGACTACCAGGTATTAATGCAGAAAATTTTCCATACAAGGTTTACCCTGGTACATATATTATATGTTGTTGCCATGTTTTTCCAGGGGATTGTACTTTTTATCGGTGAGGAATATAACGGTGCGAAGCGTTGGCTTAAACTTGGCCCGCTGCAGTTCCAGCCTTCTGAAATATCAAAGATTGCGGCTATTTTATTTATTTCATATGCTGTTTATCTGCGGAGGCGGGATTTGGACAGCATTGCCGGCTTTATCCGGGTGCTTATTTACATGTCGCCGTTAATTGGCCTGATTTTACTAGAGAATTTAAGTTCAGCAATTATCGTTTCAGGGATAACGTTTGGGATGTGTTTTATAGCAAGCAAAAAAAAGGGATACTTTCTGGTAATTATCCTTGCTGCTTGTGCAGGGCTTGCCGCAGTGCTGCTTTTGGGCGAAGGATTCCGTATTGAACGTATTATGATTTGGCTGGATGTGGAAAACCATCCAAAGGCATTCCAAATCCGGCAGGGGTTATATGCAATTTCTTCTGGCGGGCTGTTTGGGAAAGGGCTTGGGAAGAGCATGCAGAAGCTTGGTTTTATCCCAGAAGCGTACAATGATATGATATTTTCTGTTATTTGTGAGGAACTTGGCGTGGTGGGGGCTTTTCTTGTGATTCTGGCGTTTCTTGCGCTGTTTTGGCGTATTGTAGTAGTGGCATGCCATGCGCCGGATTTGTTTGGCACAATGCTTTGTGTCGGCGTAATGATCCAGCTGGCAATCCAGGTAATTATCAATATTGCGGTTGTGACAAATTCGATGCCGTCTACCGGGATTCCGCTGCCTTTGATAAGTTATGGCGGGACTTCTGCTATTATTATTATGGCAGAGATGGGGATTGTGCTTGGCGTTTCGCGCCAGATTAAACAAAAGTAGAGGAATACAGAAGTATGCGTTGGTATAAAAAACTTTTTATTGTTTTAGCGTTTATTCTGGGGGGTGCTTGTTTTGTTTTTTTCGGGTTAAAAATTGACACGGTAAAAGTAGAAGGGACAGAAATTTATTCAGGAGAAGAAATTAAGAAGTCTGTTTTTACCAGGGATTTTTCTGATAATATTTTATTTTTTGCTGTATATAACAAAATTTTTGGGATAAATAAACTCCCTTTTGTTGAGGACATTGAAGTAAGCTATGAAAATATGCATACAGTAAAGCTGCATGTCTATGACAAGGCAATCAGTGGCTGTATTCAATATATGGGACAGTATATTTATTTTGACAGAGATGGGATTGTTTTGCAGAGCATGCAAGAAAAAAAGGAAGGGGTCCCGGTTGTTACTGGAATCCATTTTGTTGCTTTTTCGGTAGGGGAGGCATTTGATGTAAAAGACAGTTCCCTGTTTGCTACGGTTATGAATTTATCGCAGCTAATCAGCCATTATAAAATACCAGTGAAACGAATCCATATTTCTGATGGGGATGTTGTGCTGTATTCTGGTGATATTGTAATTATGCTTGGAAAAAAGGAGCTGTATGACGATGAAATATCGGCGCTTTCAAGCATACTTGAAACAGCAGCAGAGAAAGGGCTCCATGGGACGATTGATATGAAAAGCTTCCGACCTGGCGATAGGATTATTTTAGACAGTTCAGGCAAGACAAAGAAAACCAGGAAAAAGGAAAAAGAAAGATGATATTATGTTTTGCAGATTGACCGAAACAGAGGGTTTTTCGCTGTGGGACAGGCCTGTGCTGGAAATGTGGACAGAAAAAATTAAAAAAGAAGAAATATGCTCTTGATTATTATAAGATAAATGGGTATTATATAAGTTAGGGTAAAAGCGATATGATGGAGTCGTAACGATTACCTGCGATAGAATGAACGAGAGCAGAAATGGAGGAGAAGCGCCTTGTTAGAAATTAAATCAGGAAATGCAGAGTACGCTGCAAAAATAATTGTTGTAGGGGTCGGAGGCGGCGGAAATAATGCTGTGAACCGAATGATAGATGAAGGAATTGCCGGAGTAGAGTTTATTGCGATTAATACAGATAAACAGCATCTGATGAGCTGCAAGGCATCTACAACAATGCAGATTGGCGAGAAGCTTACCAAAGGGCTGGGAGCCGGGGCTAATCCAGAGGTAGGACAGGCAGCAGCGGAAGAAAATAAAGAAGAAATTACCGAATTAGTCAAGGGTGCCGATATGGTATTTGTTACCTGTGGCATGGGTGGTGGAACCGGGACTGGAGCTGCTCCAGTCGTTGCAGAAATCTCTAAAAACCTTGGAATCCTGACTGTTGGCGTTGTGACAAAACCGTTTACTTTTGAGGCAAGAAGCCGTATGAACAATGCCCTTTCTGGTATTGAACATTTAAAAGAGCATGTAGATACTTTAATTGTAATTCCAAATGACAAGCTCCTGAATATTGTAGACCGCCGTACATCTATGGAAGATGCTTTGTTAAAGGCAGATGAAGTATTACAGCAAAGCGTGCAGGGAATTACAGATTTAATTAACGGGCGTGGTACGATTAACCTTGATTTTGCTGATGTCCAGACTGTTATGAAGGACAAGGGGATTGCACATATCGGCATTGGTGTTGGAAGCGGGGATGAAAAATGCCTGGATGCTGTAAAACAGGCAATTTCAAGCCCTTTGTTAGAGACAACGATAGATGGCGCTTCCCATGTGATTGTAAATATTTCCGGTTATGTTGCATTGCAGGAGGCAAGCGAGGCGGTTACTTACATACAGGAGCTTACAGGGGAAGATACCAATATTATCTTTGGTGTGGTTGATGGAGATGAAAACGAAGATACTGTCCAGATTACTGTAATCGCAACCGGGCTGGTAAATGATGGCGCAGGCGCTTCGGCGTCCCAGAAACCGGTTTTTGGAAAAGTACCACAGCCAAAGACAAATTTCCCGGCAAGGGAAGGGCAGGCTGCAACACAACACAGCACGCAGGCAAGAGTAACAGCAGGGACAGCCCCAAAGGCAGTACAGGCGGCAGGAGGGACTAATTTAAGGCAGGTTAACTCTGGGAGCAGCACAACAGCAGCCACAGTAAACAGTGGGTTTGGCCGCCAGGGTGCAGATGACAATGGAATTAAGATACCTGAGTTTTTACAAAGAAAAAGGTAGTTTGGAGCTTATTTGGGAATGGATTTTAAGAATGTTCTTGGAAAAGCCCAATTGTTGGCCTGAATGGGATATTTCCTGTTCAGGCTGTTTTGATGGGTTAGGAGGATATTTTGGGGCAGAAGATAGAAGAAGAGAAAAACTGGCGTATTGTCAGGAATAGGGTATGCATCCGGGCATTGTTAATTTTTCTGGGAATTATACTGATGCAGGTACTTGCATATATGCTCTGTATTGCCGGCATAATGTTTTATGGGGTGGCTGCAAAACAGCAGACGGCAGATTTATTTGGGAATCTTGCAAAAGCGGATGTGGGGAATGGGACATTTATTGTTGCTATTTCGCTTGTCAGTGCAGTATTATCAGGGATTTGGTGCGGAATCCTTTATTGGAAATCCGATTGGAGGGAACGTCCCTTTGATTACCATGCTGCACTGTCTTGGAAAAATGTTTTGGCGGCTTTTGCGACAGGGATTGGTTTTTGCCTATTTCTCCAGATGGCTTTGACAGGGATAGCAGAACTGGTTCCAGAGGCGTTTGGTTCCTATAACCAGATAATGGGAAGCTTGACGGACAGCAGCATTGTCATAACGGTACTCTATGTGCTTTTAATTGGGCCGGTAGCAGAAGAATTGATTTTCCGTGGGGCAATTTTGGATCGCTTTTATCTTGCGTTTCCATTTTGGGTGGCAAATCTTTTGCAGGCGCTTCTTTTTGGCGTGTACCATATGAATTTAATCCAGGGGCTGTATGCGTTTTGCCTGGGAATGGTATTAGGGTTGACAAGGCATGTTTCCGGAAGTATCTTGGTTCCGGCATTTATCCATATTCTATTTAATATGACATCTTATCTGACAGGCTATATTTTCTCGGAAGAGGATTCGTTGCAGGCATGGACGCTCCTTGTGTTCTTGTGTATAGGTTTTGCCCTGCTTTTTGGGGGATTGCGGCACTGGTGGCGTGGCTTTAAGAAAAAAGCTGTCAATTAGTGGGAAATGTGGTATAATTAACGTGGCTGTGTGGTTTTTGGTGCAAATTTTAAGTTTAGCAAGAATGGGGGGATTACAAATATAATGGAGAAGGAAAAAATTATTGGTATTTGCGTGGCAAAAATGCAAGATGATACCAGGCAGAAGCAAGTCCGTACGATTTGTATGAATGCTGCCAAGAGAAACTACCAGGTGATGGTTTTTAATGTGTTCCAGCAATTGGACAATATGAATAACTTTTCACAAGGAGAGGCGAGAATACTTGATACGGTTCCAATGGACAAATTATCTGTGTTGGTTCTTTTTGCTGAGTCTTTTTTAAACATGAAGATTGTAAATAGCCTAGTTGCACGGGCGCATCGGCGTGGCCTACCGGTCATCTGTATCGACCGGCGTGTAGAAGGCTGCTATAATGTTCTGTTTGCCTATGAAGAATCTTTTGAACGGCTGGTTCGCCATATTGTGGAATACCATGGCTGTAGGCGGATTAATTTTATGGCGGGGATGGAAAATAATGAGTTTTCTGATGCTAGAATCCAAATTTTTCAGAAAGTAATACAAGAGAATGGAATTGCTTTTGAAGAAGAGCGGCTGGCGTATGGGGAATTTTGGGAAACACCAGCTAGGAACTGCTGTGAAAAGTGGGTTACGATGTGGAAGGAAGGCAGCCAGGAAATGCCAGAGGCAATTATCTGTGCAAATGATATGATGGCGCTGGCAGTTGATGCTGTCTTGAAAAACCATGGCATCTGTGTTCCGGATGATATTTTGCTTACGGGGTTTGACGGCATGGGGCTGGAAAAATACTGTTCCCCGCGGCTGACAACGGCATGTGATGATATTGAACTGATTGGCAAAGAGATTTTCAGGATTATTGAAGGGTATTTTGCTGAGGGGAATGAAGCCCCATATGATATTATGATTCCGTTCCGCACAAAGTTTTCAGAGTCTTGCGGGTGTAAAGAAGTGCAGCTTTGCAACCAGAATGAACAGATTATGCTGTGGTATGGAAGGTCTGCGGAAATGAAAACGCATTTTGCAGATATTTTCCTTATGATGACAGATTTAACAGATGGGTATTCCGCTGTGGAGATGGCGTGGCAGTTGGAAAGATACAGGGATATGATTGCGGCTGATTATCTTATGGTCTTTATGAACCAGACTTTTTACAGGGATACAGATCTTCCGGCTGATAATTGTGGATGTGGCTCTATGCTGCTGCTGTCCCAGATATGGGATGGGGAATATTCTGTCCCTTTACAGCAGATTCCGCCAAAAGAGGAATATTATGTTTTGGAGAAACTTATAAAAGAGGTTGGGCAGATTATTGTGCTGCCACTCCACTGGCAGGAGGAAGTCTATGGATTTTTGGCAGTTTCATATCAGGATGCAGATAAGGATTTGTCAGAGTTTTATGAGTTTGTCCTTGCTTTTGAACAGGTGCTTGGGACAATCCGGAGGCAGTCGCAGCTCCACAGGATGTATATTACAGATATGCTTACACAGCTTTATAACAGAAGCGGTTTTTATGGACGTGTCAGAAAAAGGATTAAAGAGCTAAAAAATGTAGAAAAAATGGTTTTTTTGGTTTCTGTTGATATGGATGGTTTAAAGTATATCAATGATACCTATGGACATGCAGAAGGAGACTATGCCATTAAAGGGGTGGCGGGCTGCTTAAAGGAAAGCGTAGAAGGACGTAACGGGATTTGCGCCCGGTTCGGAGGGGATGAGTATATTGTTGTAATGATAGAGGAAAAAAAGGATGCTGACCTTTCCTTTTATGAAAATTATGAAAAACTCCTGCGGGGAATCCTGGAGCAGTTTGTGAAAGAAAACAGAAGGCCATATGAGATTGGGGTGAGCGTAGGTTTAGTGTATGGGAAACTAAACGATATGTCAGAGATTGATATACTTATGAAAGAAGCTGATGATATGATGTATCGCCAAAAGTCAGAGCATCGTCAGAGCAGGGCATCGCAGGAAAAGCAAATATAAAGACAGAAAGGAAAAGAAAAAATGAAATGGTATGACAGCGCAGTATTTTATCACATCTACCCACTTGGGCTATGTGGCTGTGATAAAGAGAACACAGGAAAACAGGAGCACCACTTTGATAAGCTGAAACAGTGGGCAAAACATGTGCAGGAGATGAATTTTACGGCAATCTATATTGGACCGTTGTTTGAATCCGTTGGGCATGGTTATGAGACGACAGATTATAAGAAAGTAGACTGCCGTATTGGTACAAATGAAGAGTTTAAGGAGTATGTGTCCTATTGCCATGAACTGGGGCTAAAAGTAATTGTAGATGGTGTTTTTAACCATGTAGGGAGACGTTTCTTTGCGTTTGAAGACGTAAAGGCAAAGAGGGAGCAGTCCCCATACTGTAGCTGGTTCTGTAACCTGAATTTTGGCGGGAACAATGAGTACAATGACGGCTTTTGTTATGAAAACTGGGGCGGTTATAATCTTTTGGTAAAGCTGAACCAGAGAAATACAGAGGTACAGAATTACCTGTTTGATGTTATCCGTTTCTGGGTATCTGAATTTGATATTGATGGAATACGCTTGGATGCAGCAGATGTCCTTGATTTTGATTTTATGAAGGCTATGCGTAACCTTGCAAATGGCGTGAAAGAAGATTTCTGGCTGATGGGAGAAGTGATTCATGGCGACTACAGCCGCTGGGCAAATGATGACACTCTTCATTCTGTTACAAATTATGAGCTTCATAAAGGGCTGTATTCTGGCCATAATGACCATAACTATTTTGAAATCGCCCATTCCATTAAACGCTTAAACGGGCTATGCGGCGGCAGGAGGCTTTATACTTTTGTGGATAACCATGATGTGGAGAGGATCGCCAGCAAGTTGAATAATAAAGAGCATTTAAAGTTAGTGACAATGCTTCTTTATACAATTTATGGGATTCCGTCTGTATATTATGGCTCCGAGTTTGGGATAGAGGGAAGGAAGGAACGCGGCTCTGACTGGAACCTGCGCCCATGCCTGGAACTGGAACAGATGCAAAAGAAAGGGCTGCCAGAGCTTTGTACACAGCTTGGGGCGCTGAAAAAGGAATATAAAGAACTTTCAGAAGGGCAGTATCAGGAACTTCTCCTGACAAACCGCCAGTTTGCATTTGGCAGGGTGCTTTCTGATTCTGCAGTAGTGACAGCATTAAATAACGATGATAATGAGGCTGTATTGGAAATAAATGCGCCAGTAGGCGCAGCATATGCAGTTGATTTGCTGCAAGGTGCAAAACAGGTAGAGTACCAGAATGGCCATCTCCGTGTAACACTTGCTGCAAATAGCGGGACTGTCCTGCTTTTGACAAATGAGGAAGGCAAGAGGCAGGGGACAGAAAAAGGCTGCCTTGCAGAAGGGAAGGAAGATGCAGCAGTAGATAGCCCAGAAGAGAAACCAGCCCCTTGTGAAAGTATGCCAGAAGCAAAACAGCAGGCTTCTGCAGGAACTTCCTGGCAGCCAAAGCTGGAGGGCTTTGGCATTATGGTAAAAGATATGAAGACTATGGTAAATTTCTATCATGATGTGCTGGGATTTGATGTGGAATACCAAGAGGGCATGCGCCATGTTTCACTTAAAAAGGATGGCGTGCTCTTTATGATGTATGGATGGAATGATTTTGAAAGCATGACTTCCCAGAAATACCAGCATATTGAAGGGTTGATTGGCCATTACGAAATTGCCCTTGCAGTCGAAAATTTCGCTGCGGTAGATGCTGCGTTCCATGAGACAGTTGGGAAAGGGGCAAAGCCAATCCTGCCGCCATCTTTGATGGAATGGGGCCAGAAGACATGCTATATTGCGGACCCAGAAGGGAATATGATAGAAATTGGTTCATTTAATGAGTAAGGGACTGTAAATTAATTGAACATGCTGCGAAGGATGCTTTTTAGGGCTTGCGAAGGAGGAGGGTCATGAATAAGAGGATAAGGCTGAGGACACTTTTTTGCCTGCTGGCATTGCTTTTGTTGTCGGCAGGTTCTGGAACTGTTGTTTCTGCTGCTGGGACAAAGGCAGCAGGGAAACAGTTGAAAGGTGCGGCAAAGAAAAAGAAGAATGCTGCAGAAGCAAAAGCCTTGCAGGCATTGATTAAGAAGCAGAAAAAGAAAGGGGCAGCTGTCAGTTCCAATATAAATGACAGCTGGGAATATAGTTGGGATAAAAACGACCATCTGAAGGCGATTCGCTGGGAGTATGCAGAATTGTCTGGAAAGGTTTCTTTTTCTGTTTTTACACAGTTAAAGGGATATCCAGGGAAGTACCGCATTACAGATATTATTGTGTGGAAAGAACCAGTTAAAAAAGCTGGATGTCAGTAAATGTAAAAAGTTACAGGCTATGGATTGCAGCAATAACCAACTGACAGTATTTGTATTGGACAGCCCTGCCTTAGAGGAGCTGCACTGCAATAATAACCAAATAACATCCATGGATATCAGTAACTGCAAAAAGCTGGAGGAGCTGTATTGCAATGAAAATAAGCTAACATCGTTGAATGTCAGCAATTGCAAAAAGCTGGAAGAACTGTACTGTAACAAAAACCAGCTTGTGTCAGTAAATGGCTGTAAATCGCTGCGTATTCTGTCATGTGAGGAAAATAAGCTGGAAACCTTGGATTTAAGCAGTGCCCCGTCGCTTGTTGCGTTGTCCTGCATGGATAACCAGATAAAAGAACTGGATTTAAGCAAAGCGCCGGGATTAAAGATGGTGGACTGCGGCTATAACTTGATTACAGGATTGGATTTAAGCGGCAACCCTTCTATACAGGAAGTATATTGCAATGATTCTGTTAAATTATCCAGCGCTCCACATGGCTGTTATATTATTCGGTATGCAGATGAATCCTGAGTAACGATTTCAGCTTTTTTCAGAAACCAACCGTGAGCAGTAACACTTAATTATTTCTTATTATTATTTTGTGGAAATTTGCCAAAAAGAATAGACGATTTTTAGAAAATAGTGTACAATATTTAAGCATAAGAAGCTTATAGAGAAATGGAAGGTATATAGGGAGGGGGAATAAATATTATAAAGAGAAAGGTGAAAAAAATTGATGGCAGAAAACATAAAAAATTTACACAGGATTTTAAGGAAACCAGCGAAGTGTGGATTGGATTTGGGTGATGGGAGCGAAAGGGCAGAATATGTTAACCAGGATTATATCCTGAATACGCTGGGGAGGCCTCACCGTAATATTAATATTATGTACACATATTATCCAAAGGATAAGGAATGGCCGCAGAGGATTAGCGAGGCCTGTAAAGATATGGAAATCAATTTTCAATGGGATTATCCATATGACGACTATTTCCCTTATGAAGGGGGCATAGGGGGTAGCCTGTCAGGGCAGCCGTTTGAACAGATGCGCGATATTAGGCGGCATGGGCAGGATGTTACGCTGACATTGACGATTGACTGTTCTTTACCAGAAGAATATCTCCGTGCCATTGCAAAGGATTTGCGTACCTTTGGGAGGATGAGGCTTAGGATTAACCATGAATGCGATGGGGGCTGGTTTACACATAACCAACGTTATTCGTATCAGGAGATTGCCGATTTTTTTGTAAAGTTTTGTGGGATTATCAAAGAAGAGGCGCCAAATATTTCTACAATCTTCTGTGCAGGCTCCGTGCTTGACCCAGAGGATCCGGACAGCAAGGTTGGACATGAAGAAGAGTTTACAAAAGCGTACCAGACGGCAGATGTCTGGTCCACAGACTGCTATCTCGCCTTGCATTATGGATGGCCGTTTGATATCTGTGAGAAAGGTACTGAAAAGTATTCTATCAATTCGGTTGAGGGATTTTACAATAAGCTGAAACAGTCTGCGAAACATCTTGCCATGTTAAATGGTGGGAAGCAGCAGAAGCTTGTAGTATCAGAGTTTAATACGGATGGGGATGTTACAGGACCGCTTCATCAGGCAGAAAGCATTAAGCGGTTTGTCAAAAGTCTGAAAGACGGAAATTCTGCAGAGTGGTTTGATGGATTTTCAATGTATCAGTTCAGGGACAGGGGAAGGCTTGGGCTGGAAATAGAAGACCCAAATAATAAATCTGTTGGAATCCCGCAGCCATTGTTAAAAGAATATAAGGAAATTTTAAAGGATGAATATTTTCTGCCGCAGATTGAACAGATGGCAGAGGTATCGCTTCCAATTGTATTACGGTGGGGGAGCGCTGAGGATGCAGAAGGGCTTGCATTCGATGTGGAGTTAGAAAAGACACCGGAATTTTTTGAAATTGTATTTCAGGAAGAATTGAATCTAATGATTGAGGTAAAGGGGCGTTGGTTTTACAAAGCGCCGGGAACAGAAAGGATTGATCTGATGCCGGTCTTTTTTGAAGAGCCGCTTACGCAGGCAGAAACGGTAGCTGTCCACATTTTTGCACCTCCTGCATCTGGTGAGAATGATGCTTCACAGGGAGAGGATTGGGCAGAAAATTACTATTGTAAGATAACCAAGATGCCAGAATTCAGAATCCGTTATGAAGCTGTAGAACAGGTACAGTAATCATTAGTATCCCATTGTTATCCTAGGAATACAAAAGGAGGCGATTTGGTATGAAAAATATTAGCATTAAAGTTATATTGCCACAGATTGTTTTTATATTACAATTGTTTCCCCAACTAAGAAGTCCATTAAAGCATTGCGTGTCTTTATCAGGAAAATGGAGAACAACAAATGTGATTTAAATGAGAGGATTCCTGTAAAAACAAAGGATGAAATCGGCCAGTTGGTAGGAGGCATAAATGCATTTTTGGATACGCTGAAAAATGTAATTGGCGGTATATCGAATGGCTCTAACCATTTGGAGGAGGCAATTTCCGGTGTTACGGAAAGCGTAAACAGTGTAAATGTCAGTTCTAAGAATATTTCTGACGTTATGGATCGGCTTTCTGCATCTATAGAAGAAGTTTCTGTTACAATTTCTAATATAAACCAGAATGTATCTGAAGTAGGGGACAGTGTCAACGGATTTTCTGAAACATGCGGTGAGGTTCTGGATTATTCCAAGACAATGCAGGAGCGTGCCGATGGATTAGAGAAAATGGCAGTGGAAAGCCAGGATGTTACGAAGAAGATGGTCGGGGAGATGATTGAACGGCTGAGGCTTGCTATTGAACATAGCAAAAGTGTTGAGCAGGTGGAAAGCCTTACGAATGATATTTTATCAATTTCCAGCCAGACGAACCTTCTGGCATTAAATGCTTCGATTGAGGCGGCAAGGGCAGGGGAGGCCGGAAAGGGCTTTTCTGTTGTGGCAGATGAAATCCGCCAGCTTGCAGACAGCAGCCGTAATACAGCAAATAATATCCAGAAGATTAATGAAAATGTAATTGATGCAGTAAATGAGCTGAATAATAATGCAAATAAGATGGTAGAGTATATTGACCAGCATATCCTGCCGGATTACGATGCCTTTGTAGGCTCAGGACGGCAGGATAACCAGGATTCCATGTATATACATGAGATGATGAATGATTTTTCAGAGAAGGCAGAAGGAGTCTGCGATATTACAGAAGGCTTGATTCAGTCCATTGGGGAAATTGCCGAAGTGATTGAAGATAGTGCGACAAATGTAGGGGATGCAGCAAGAGGGACTTCTGCATTAAATGGTGAAATCCAGAAAATCCAGGAGGATATGGGTATCAGCGAGGATGTTGCAGTTCAGATGAAAGAGCAGTGCAGCCGCTTTGAAAATGCATAGTTACTTAATGATTATCCAGGGCACCGGCGCAGGCGGTGCCCTTTTACACTGTTGGGAAATGAAGCTGTTTGGAGGGGAGATTTATTATGCTAATAAAAATTTTACTGGTGATTTTGGCGCTTGGGCTGCTTTTTATCTGGAAATCTACACAGGACAAAAAAGCATACTATGCCCGGCTGGGTGCCCTATTTAAAGAAGAATGGGGGATGTATACCAGGGATGAATATTCGGATAGGATTATGGAAAATATCCGGTATTATCATGAACAGAATAAGACGGAAAACAGTATTGATTCAATTACCTGGAATGATTTGGAAATGGAAACGATTTTCCGATATATGAACCATACAAGGACTTCTGCTGGGGAAGAATATCTTTACCATATCCTGCATACCCTGGAATTTTCGGAAGATGTGTTAGAAAAAAGGGAGGCGGCAATCCGGGGGCTCCAAAAGGATGAGGAGCAGAGGACAGAACTTGAACTTGCACTGTATGATATTGGTAAAACAGACCATATTTCAGTATATGAGTTTTTAAGTGAGACGAAAAAATTACGTCATATTAAGAGGTTTCCTCATATATTTGCGGCAATTACTCTTTTACTGGTAATGCTTTCCATGCTTTTTACACCGGCACTTTCGATTATGCTGTTGTTTTTGGATATGGGGATAAACGCATACTTTTATTACCGGGAAAAGGGAAAGATAATAAATGATATTGCTTTATTTGAATTTATTTTAGGGACAATACGGCAGTGTGATGCAATAGCATCACTTTCTATAGATGGCTGTAAACCATATTTGGAACAGCTAAAGGAACTTTCTGCAAAGTTTGGAAAATTCAGCCGCTTACATTTTCTGGTATCAGGCGGCAGCACAATGTCAGGAAATTTGTTTGATTCCCTTTTTGATTATGTGCGGATTTTGTTCCATGTAGATTTGGTTAAGCTTGGGACGATGGTACAGGAAGTGAAAAAATATGAAAAAGAGTTGCTTGAGATTTATCATATAATCGGTTTTTTGGATAGCATGCTGGCGGTTGCTTCTTACCGTGAAATGCTGGAAGGATATACGCTTCCCGTGTTTCAGGCAGGGGGAAGCGTTGGGAATATCCAGCGCATGGAAATAAAAGGGCTGTATCATCCTCTTGTGCCTAATCCAGTGAAAAATGATGTATCTACAAAACGCTGTATGCTTTTAACGGGTTCTAATGCTTCTGGAAAGTCGACTTTTATAAAGGCGGTTGCTATCAATGCGCTGTTTGCCCAGACAATCCATACTGTGCTCGCAGAGGCTTATCAGGCATGTTTTTTCCGTATCTATTCTTCTATGGCGTTAAGGGATGATATTTTATCAAATGAAAGTTATTTTATTGTGGAAATCAAGTCGCTAAAACGTATTTTCTCAGCAGTAAAGAAATCTTCGGATATACCAGTCCTGTGTTTTGTGGATGAAATCCTGCGTGGTACGAATACAGTAGAGCGTGTAGCGGCTTCGGCTGAACTTTTGCAGGCAATTTCTGCGGAGAGGGCAATGTGCTTTGCGGCAACACATGATATAGAACTGACATATCTTTTAGAAGGGGATTTTGAAAATTATCATTTTGAAGAACAGCTTGGAAAGGATGATATTTCATTTGACTATCAACTGCGCAAGGGACGGGCAGATTCCAGGAATGCCATCCAGCTTCTTTCTGTTATTGGTTTTGAAGAAAGGCTGGTACAGAAAGCGCAGGAGCGTGTGGGGCATTTCTTAAAAAATGGCGTGTGGTCATAACTTATAATATAGTTATCTATGAATTGTAAAAAGCAAATGCTGCTGCCTTGGCATAATTTATAGGGCAGGCTGTATAGATTAACCAAACCGTGCAATACTAAAAAAGAGTTACTATTTACGCATCTTGGTTAGATAGTAACAAAAAAGAAAGGCACGGTGAGATTATGAGTCGGAAAATATCTTATGTATGGATTGCACTTGGCATTGTCTTGGCGATTATTGTTGGGGATTTCATCAGCTACCACATGGTGTTAAATAAAATGGATTCAATGCAAACTGATTATGAGCAGAGAGTTTCAGAGCTGGTGGAGGTTGATGTAACAAAGCAGCTTGAAAATAAAGCAGAAGAGGTTGTTGAACGTATTGTGGAAAATAACACAGAAAGTGTTACGGCAAGCACTGGTGAAGAGGCGTTAAATGTAAATACGGTATACCAGATCCAAAGATACGATGTCCAGAAAGATACGACGGCAACGGATTATGAAACGCTGCCACAGGATTTGGTAGGTTTTACAAGGGAACAGGCCGACGGTTACTTTAAAGATTATATGAACCGGCTTCCCGTAGAAGAATACCTGGATGGGCTGCAAAGCATAGGGATTGTATCTTTTTCTGCGGAACGCCTTGTGGTAAAACGCATTTATGATAACTCTAAGGTGGAATACCGTTTTTATCTGATTGCCGTAGATGGGGAGGTTGTTGTATACTATGGAGATAAGAAAACTGTATATGAATATACTGGCATTGAGACAAAGAACCTTTCAAAAGAAGAACGTACAATGCTGAAAAAAGGGCTTGAGGTGAAAGATGAAGAGGAACTTTATGGGATTTTGGAGAATTATTCGTCTTAAACCTATGATTCATGGTGTATTAAATGACAATAAGCAAAGCCATGAAAATAACGTTTTATCGTGTAATTGCAGGAGGGACTGAGGATGGCAGGACATGTTCAGGTTTTGGTAATAGGGGGCGGCGCTTCTGGCATGGCGGCCGCTATTACCGCAGCCCGGTATGGAGCCAGTGTTCTAGTGTTGGAAAAAAAGAACAGCCTGGGGAAGAAGCTATTGGCAACAGGTAATGGGAAATGTAATTTTACGAACCGGGTACAGCATGCAGGATGTTACCACAGCATGCAGAAAGGTTATCCTTGGAAGGTAATCAGGCAATTTGGATGGCAGGAAAGTGTTTCCTGGTTTGATGGGATTGGGATATTGGCAAAGGACAGGGACGGATATGTCTATCCGGCTTCCGGGCAGGCAGCTTCTGTGCTTCATGCTTTACAGCGTGAAATAAGGCGTCTTTCTGTTGCTGTGCATACAGAGGAAGAAGTACTAAGCGTTTCTGGGAACTCAAAGGGAGGTTTTACGGTCAAAACAGGAAGCACAGAATACCAGGCAGAAAAAGTGATCCTTAGCACAGGGGGAATGGCGTCTCCGGCACATGGGAGCACAGGGGATGGGTATGGTTTTGCAAAATCGTTCGGGCATCATCTGGTGAAACCGCTTCCTGCTTTGGCTTCCCTTGTGCTGCAGGACAGCCTTTGTAAACTTTGGGGTGGCGTCCGCGTGCAGGGGACAGTATCGTTATATAATGAGGAAGGCTGTCTTCTTAGGGAAGACAGTGGGGAATTGCAGATGGCTTCTTATGGGATTTCTGGGATTCCTGTATTCCAGTTAAGCCGTTTTGCGGCGGAAGAGTTGGAAAAGGGGCGGAGAGTGACGCTTTGCCTTAACAGTATGCCGGATTACAGCAGGGAATGGTTGGAAGGCGAGTTTTTAAAACGGAAGAGGCATGATGGGAAGCAGTCTATACGGGATTTGCTGGAAGGGATGCTACCCGATAAGCTTGCCGGCGTATATGTAAAGAAGTTAAAAATTGCTGATTCTGCTAGTGTACGGGAAATTACAAAAGAACAGTTTTCTCATTTGGCAGCATTAATCCATCGGATGGAGTTCCCGGTTCAGGCTGTCAGTGGCTTTGAAAAAGCGCAGGTGACGGCAGGAGGCATCTGTACAGGGGAAGTTGCCCCTGATACAATGGAATCCTGTCTTTGCAAGGGGTTATACTTAACAGGGGAACTTTTGGATGTGGACGGTGATTGCGGCGGATATAACCTGCAGTGGGCATGGGCGACTGGATTTTTAGCAGGCCGTGCTGCCGGAATGGATAGAAATGGGGGAAGAAATGATACATATCAGCCAACTCAAGGTACCGATGGAAGAAATTATCAAAAAGGCGCCCGCAGAACTTGTAAAGTGGGGAAAAACAGGAAAAGAGGAACTGCTTCTGGTAAAAATGGCCGCAGCAAAACTTCTGCGGATAGAAGAAACAGAAATCAGTGATTTTTGCATCCATAAAAAGTCAATAGATGCCCGCAGGAAGCAGCAGCTTTGTTACGTGTACCAAGTAACGCTTTCTTGCGCAAGGGAAGAAAAAAGAGTGAAACGTTGTGGGAAAAATAATGTAACCTGGGAAGAAGGGGCAATTTCTGGGAATAATAGGCAGGATCGCTTTCCAGGCAGAAAGATTACAGGTTTGCAAAAGGAAAAAGGCATTGTGGTTGCAGGGTTTGGGCCGGCAGGGATGTTTGCGGCATTGGAACTTGCAAAGGCAGGGCTTGCCCCGCTTGTACTGGAAAGAGGCCAGGACGCAGACAGGCGCCAAAAGGCAGTGGATGATTTTTGGGCTGGGAATGGGCTGAATGCAGAGTGCAACGTACAGTTTGGGGAAGGCGGCGCTGGTACATTTTCAGATGGGAAATTAAATACAATGGTAAAAGACCCATCTGGCAGAAACCGCCAAGTGTTACAGACGCTTACAGATTTTGGGGCGCCTTCTGAAATCCTGTACTTACAAAAGCCACATATTGGCACAGATTGCCTGAAAGAAGTGGTAAAGGCAATTCGGGAGAAGATTATACGCCTTGGCGGAACAGTTTTATTTGGGACAAGGCTAGAACGCCTTGTGACAGAGGCTGGCGCATTAAAACAGATTATAATTTGTAAGGACGGAAAGGAACAGGCCATTTCATGTAACCGGCTGGTTCTTGCAATTGGGCATAGTGCACGCGATACATTTTACAGTTTAAAGGATGGCGGGCTTTTTATGGAGCAAAAAGCGTTTGCAGTTGGCGTCAGGGTAGAGCATCCGCAGGAGATGATTGGCCAAAATCAATATGGGGCGTATCATACAAAACTTCCTGCGGCAGATTATAAGCTGACATATCAGACAGGGACAGGACGGGGCGTCTATTCTTTCTGCATGTGCCCAGGCGGTTATGTTGTCAATGCTTCTTCTGAAGAAGGGATGCTTGCAGTAAATGGCATGAGCTATTCTGACAGGGGCGGGGTAAATGCAAACAGCGCAATTGTGGTAACGGTGTCGCCAGAGGATTTTGGCAGCCCTGATGTGCTTGCTGGGGTGGAGTTCCAGCGGCAGTATGAGAGGGCAGCGTATTTTTTGGCAGGCGGAAAAATCCCAGTGCAGCTTTTTTCTGACTTTTTGCAGGGAAGGGTAAGTACATCTTTTGGATCAGTTTTTCCATGTACAAAGGGTGGCTATGCATTTGGGGATGTCAGGGGAATGCTTCCAGGGTTTATCGGGGATGCAGTTGCAGAAGGCATGCAGGCATTTGACAGGCGGGTTCGCGGTTTTGCCAGGGAAGACGCAATATTGTCAGGGATAGAGAGCAGGACGTCATCCCCTGTCCGCATGGTACGGGACGAAAGCTTACAGTCGAATATCCACAGGGTTTATCCATGCGGGGAAGGGGCTGGGTATGCAGGGGGCATTACTTCCGCAGCAATGGATGGGATTAGGGTTGCACAAGAAATCAGAAAGGAAATAGATCAGAATGGATGAGAAAAAAATAAGCAGGATTAATGAGCTATACCATAAGTCAAAGGGAGAAGGGCTGACAGAAGAGGAGAAAAAGGAGCAGCAAGCCCTACGCCAAGAGTATATAGCTTCTATTAGGAACAATATCCGCAGCCAGCTTGACCATGTAACAGTTGTAAACCCAGATGGGACAAAAGTAGATATGCGTAAAGGGAAAAAAGGCAAGGCAAATATATGACAAAGCAGGAAGCAAGGGAGCGGATGAAACAGCACCGCAAAAATCTTTCAGCCTGGGAGCGGGAAGAAAAAAGCCGTTGTATTTTCAAATACCTGATGGAAATGGAAATCATGCAGCAGCAGAAGTTTTTTTTCCCATTTGTGTCTTATGGGACAGAAGTTGATACAATACAGATTATAGGGCAGGTTTTAAAAGAGGGAAAGATGAAAGTGGCTGTCCCGCGTGTGAACAGGGAAATAGAAGGAGAAATGGACTTTTTTGTGATTAGGTCTATGGATGCGCTTTCTAGGGGCTACCAAGGGATTTTAGAGCCTGCTGCACAGGAGCGGATAGAGCCTTCAGAGGGCGTTATGCTTATGCCAGGGCTGGCATTCGACAGGAAGAAAAACAGGGCAGGTTATGGGGGCGGGTACTATGACCGTTATTTGGAACGGTATAAAAAGGAAACGCTTGTAACTGTTGCATTGGCATTTCAATTTCAAATTGTGGACAGGATTGAAACAGGCTGCCATGATATCCGGCCAGACTGGATTGTAACTGAGCAAGGGGTGTTCTAGTTTTTCACACAACCATCACATTTTAAACATATTCTTTTCAAAAAGGATACACAAGTCTTTCATAGAAACTGCGTAAGATATTAATTGTAACAGAGAACAGCAGTGAAAGGAGAGATTGTTATGACAAAGAGAGAGTTTATCCGTGTGACGACATATGCAGCAGTTTTTGGTTTGGTAGGGGGCATGACTTTTGAAGGTGTAAACCATATTTATAATAATACTGTAATTCGTGAGGAAAAGGAAAAATCAGAAGCATCAGAACCACAGGCAACGGTGCTGTCAACAACCGCAAGTACAGGTTCATCAGCAGGCGTGTCAGAAATTGCAGAAAATGTACTTCCATCTATTGTGGCGATTGATGTGACTGTATCAGAGAAATCAAATGATATGTTTGGCAGAGTATACGAACAGGAGGCACAGGGAAGCGGTTCTGGAATTATCGTAGGGCAGGATGCAAATAATCTTTATATTGCTACCAATAACCATGTGGTGGCAGATGCAAAATCAGTATCTGTTAAATTTAACGATGACAATGTTGCTTCTGCTGTTGTAAAGGGGACAGACCCTGCTTCTGATTTGGCGGTTGTAAGCGTTTCGGTAAAGGAGATAAAAGAAGATACCCTTTCTAAAATTAAAGTAGCGGCAATTGGTGATTCTGATAAGGTAAAAGTTGGCGACCAGGCAATTGCAATTGGCAATGCACTAGGATATGGGACGTCAGTTACAGTTGGTTATATCAGTGCAAAAGAACGCGAGGTTGCTTCAGAAGATGTAACAATGAAGCTTTTACAGACAGATGCCGCAATCAATCCAGGAAACAGCGGCGGCGCCTTGGTAAATAGTGAAGGCGCTGTGATTGGGATTAATTCTGCAAAATATGCAGATGAGCAGGTAGAAGGCATGGGGTTTGCCATCCCAATTTCTACAGCCGTGCCAATTATTAACGATATTATTAAAGAAGAGGCTGTCCCAGAAGAAGAGCAAGGGTACCTTGGCATCCGTGGAAATGATGTTAGCAGCGAATATTCTGAATATTATAATGTGCCGCTTGGTGTTTTTGTTGGCGAAGTATCAAAAAACTCACCGGCGGAAAAGGCTGGCATGCTGACAGGCGATATTATTACAAAATTTGATGGCCGGGATATTACAACTATGGAAGGCCTGTATGGAAAGCTGAAAACAAAAAAGGCTGGGGAAAAAATAAAAATTGTAGTAGAACGCTCCAATAACGGGGAATATAAAGAAAAAACACTGACTGTAACATTAGGGACGAAACCGCAGGATAATAATAATTAAAATGAGGCTTTACAAAATAGGGATTATATGGTACTCTAACAGAGTTGTTTATACCATTACCAGGGAATTGGACGCTCCGCCCATTCCTTAGTAACTGGTGAAAATGTTAAGAAAATACAGGAGGAATATTTACGATGATTAGTAAAGAAAAAAAAGCAGAAATTATTAAGACTTATGGACGTACACCAGAAGATACTGGTTCTCCGGAGGTGCAGATTGCACTTTTAACAACAAGGATTGTTGAACTGACAGAGCATTTAAAGGTAAATAAGAAGGATCATCATTCAAGGCGTGGGCTTTTAAAGATGGTTGGACAGAGACGTAACCTTCTTGAATATTTGAAGAAGAAGGATTTAGAGGGATACCGTGCTTTGATTGAAAAATTAGGTTTAAGAAAATAGTTTTAATATTTTTTATGGAAGCCATCCGGCAGTGCCGGGTGGTTTTTTGCGACGTAGGGATTGTGAATTTTCAAACACGCTCTAGGAAAAATTTAAAATCAAGGGAGGAAAAGCAATGGAATTTCGGGATTTAAAAAGACAATACCAGAAATTAAAACCACAGATAGATGCTGCAATTTCTAAAGTATTGGTAGATACAAATTTTATATCCGGAAGCCAAGTTACAGAACTAGAAAAGGCATTAGCAGAATATGTAGGGCGGAAACACTGCATAGCCTGTGGGAATGGGACAGATGCTTTAACCTTAGCATTGATGGCTTTGGATGTAGGGAAAGGGGACGTGGTTTTTGTCCCGGATTTTACTTTTTTTGCATCAGGGGAAACACCAGCTTTTGCAGGGGCAGTACCGGTTTTTGTGGATGTGTACGAAGACACCTTTAATATGGATCCGGCATCTTTGGAAAATGCCATTTTGGCAGTAATAAATGCCGGGAAACTTGTGCCAAAAGTAATTATTCCGGTGGATTTATTTGGCCAGCCTGCAGAATATGATAAGATTTTAGCAATAGCCCAAAAGTATGGTATATTTGTATTAGAGGATGCAGCGCAGGGATTTGGTGGGAATATCCGTGGAAAAATGGCATGTAGTTTTGGAGATATTTCTTGTACGTCATTTTTCCCGGCAAAACCATTAGGATGTTATGGGGATGGCGGCGCAGTATTTACAGATAATGATGAATGGGCTGCATTAATCCGCTCCTATCAGGTCCATGGCAAGGGGGAGAATAAATATGACAATGTCCATATTGGGATAAATTCCAGGCTGGATACCATCCAGGCAGCTATATTGTTGGAAAAGTTCCGGGCATTTTGTAAGCATGAGTTGGAGGCAGTAAACCATGCAGCGGAAAGATATACTGAGTTATTAAAAGATATCGTATCTGTCCCTGTGGTAAAAGAAGGATACTATTCCAGTTGGGCACAATACAGTATTCTATTAGAAAATGAGGAGCAGAGGGACGGGCTGCAAGCATACTTAAAAGAGAAGGGGATACCAAGCATGGTTTATTACCAGAAGCCGATGCATCTCCAAAAAGCGTTTGATGGGATGGAATGCACTTGTGCCGGCTTAGGGGTGACAGAAAAGATTTGCAAGAGAGTCCTGGCATTGCCAATGCATCCATATATGGAGGAAAATGAACTAGAGATGGTAGCAGAGGCAGTTAGGCAGAAGGTACTGCTTGGAAAATAATATAAAACTAAGCTTGCTTAAAGGAAAAAGAAGAAGAGGCTGTTTTGGTTAAAAACTGCCCCTTCTGTAAAAGTGAAATTGCAATTGATGCAACAAGATGCCCACACTGTACTTCTGTTTTGGAAGAAATGGATACAGAACAGAATTTACCAGAAAAGCAGTAAAGTTTTTCAAACACGCTCTAGCGAGCAATGGTCATTGTGCCCAGGACATAACCATTTTGCATGGTATCCAGGCTATTATTTGCAAAAGATATCAGTTCCCCAGTGTTTTTGTCTGTTAGGCGTGCAACAAAAGTATATTCCCCATTATCCAAATCGGAAAGGGAAAGGGTAAATGGAACAGAAATATTTTTTTGTCCCTGTAAAGATACCACCTGCTTCCCTTCGGCTTCTGTGTCCGAATTCCAGATAATTGTTTTTTTCCTGGTTTCGATATTGGTCATGGTAATGGTGAAAGAAGCGTTATGGTATAGTGGCGCAAAGCCTTTATTTTCAAGTTCCAGGGTACATTCTGCAGACTGTTTCCTGGATGGTTTGTAGGATAAATTGAAATTTTTTAATACATATCTGGCACCCATATGGTCTGTAATATAATTATAATATGACTGTCCCTGGTACAGGCTGTCGGCGCCACTATAAACGCTTTCCTGCCATTTGCGGATAACAGCTTCGTCATATATCCGGTTGAGATAGGAGATATGCATTTTTTGCATGTCTTTTATGGCATTTTCCCCATCATTAAAAGGATTGTCAGAAACAACCTCACCGCCATTTGGGACATTTTGGCATAGGTTGTCTTGGAAGTCCAGTTCCTTATTACGGGCGGCAAGTTTTTCTTCTTCTGTTGTAGCAGCATCTGCTTCCTGGTATGTCCCAGTGTCAGACACAGAGCCAAACATACCATCATTAAATAACCCGATACGTTCTATTAGTTTACTTTTTTGGGGATGATATTCTTCATAGCGTTCTGGATGTTCTTCTAACTCCTGTACAATGGTGCGGTATTGTTTTGGGGTGCGGACAGACAAGTAGATAGAAGGGTCTGTTGCATTGGCATAGCAGGCAATCAGGGTAGTCATATCTTCTGTCGACATATAATTGGAATGGTGCATTTCTGCCCAATTCCCAACAAATATTCCTTGTGTTGTGTAAATCAGGTTGCTAAAATTATTTAATACCTGGCCAACCTGATCCATATGCTGTTTAATTACAGAGATATCGGATGGTTCATTTTGCAATGCAAGCCCATCCCAATCATAGAGGAAACGGATAATAGCCTTTGCTTTTGTTTTGGAAAAGAGCTGCAGTACTGTACGGATATTATTAATGGCAGAGTCATCTAACGCACTGTTTTTATATTCTGCAAGGTTAAATTCCAGTAAAGCAAGGCGGAAAGTATAGCCGTCTTTTTGTTCAGCAAGGTATAGCTTGTCCGCAGGCAGGAGGGTATCGGGAGAAAGGTAGTAGGCGTATAGCTGATACCAGCCGCAGCCTGGGCGGTTTAACATCCCGGTAATCTCTGTCTGTTCTTTTGCGTCATATACAACTGCTATATGGTAGCGGTGATAATAGTACAAAAATACTCCTCCTCCTGCCAGTAATAAGATTAGTATGAAGATAGTGATAATGGTTCTAGTTCTTTTCAAAATTATTTCCACCTTTGTTCAAGTTTGGTTTTGCGAGCATATTTTTCTTGTTGCGGATAAATACGTTGCAGGTACTAAAAAACATAATGCACATGTATAATATAGGTTCAATAATTCCAAAATGCATGCTTTTCCCGGTTTTCCTCTGATGCATTACCGCAGGGATTTCCTTAATCTGGTAGCCAAGAAGCGCCATCTGGACAAGCATATTTGCATCGGGATAGTTATTGTCAAAATTTCCCATCTGCGCATAATATTCAAAGACAGGCCGGGTAAGCCCCTGTAAGCCTGAAGTAGGGTCGCTGATTTCCTGTTTGCTGGCAAGTTTGACTGCTTTCCTGAAAAAGTGGATAGCCAGCCTTTTTTTCAGGGATATAGGGAAACTTTGGCTTTCCTTTAGGAAACGTGAGCCAATCACAAGGTCGGGGGCTTTTTTGCTTTTTAGGCAGCCAAAAATTCTTTGGATATTACAAACATCGTGCTGCCCATCACTGTCCATCTGGATCAAATAACGGTAGCCATTGAAAACAGCGTATTTATAGCCGGTCTGCAAAGCTGTCCCATAACCTAAGTTATAGGGATGGCTGATAATAGGAACATTTAGTTTTTGGACGATCCGTTGTGTTGCATCTGTAGAGGCGTCATTAATCACAAGGACATCAGCAAAATTTACGGCGTCCGAAGAAATAAGCTGGGACAGGAACTGGCCGATTGCCCCTTCTTCGTTGTAAGCCGGAATAATAATGAGTAATTCTTTTTTCATTTTCAGAGTTCTCCCTTAAAATAAGTCAAAAAAGGATGCATAGTCTTCTGTATGCGCCATTTCAACAGAAGAACTTGCCGTTTCAAACCGTTTTCTTTTTTCAGGGTGCAACAGCAAATCAGCAATATGGCTGGCAACTGCTTTGGATGAAAGCTGTGTAAGGTATCCTGATACATTGTGCGTAATCTGCTCACGGTTTCCGGTACAGTCGGATGCTACAATTGCTTTCCCAAGAACTTGCGCTTCTTCAATGGCGATGCTTTTTCCCTCGAAACGCGTGGCATGGACATAGAGTGTTGCATGCCGGTAATAAGGGTAAGGGTTTTTAACGCTGCCAAGCAGGAAAAAATGTTTTTCCAGGTTTTCTTTTTTGATGATGCGCCACAATTCATGTTCCAAATCCCCTTCCCCCAGCACAAACCAATCAACGTCTAAACCTTGATCCCGCAACAGGCGCAGGGCAGGGATTGCAATGTCATATGCCTTCTGGTAGTTCAGCCGCCCAACTGTCAGAAGTTTGAACTTGGCCATGCTTTTTGTAAAAGCACTAGAGGCAGGGAGCGGTTTCCGGCTTTGCTTTTTAATCCATTTTGTGTCAATGATATTGCGGAAGAGGAAACATTTTTCCCGGTGTTCTGGGTAAATGGCGCAGAAGCTTTCCAGTGCTTCTTTGGATACAGAAAAAATGCGGTTTATTTTATCGTAGGCATCCAAATCAAGCTCTTTACAATAGCCTGCTTTTTTATAATCAATATGGAGAAAGGAAGCTTTTTTCTTGGCGTGGACATAATCTGCCGTAAAATATGTGCTCCCCCCTTCCAGATAGGCAATGGCAAGGTCGTATGTTTTCCTTGGTACAGGCGTCCCGTTGGCAATAATACGCCATAAAAGTTTATCTGGCTGCAGGCGGCGCTTTTTTAACTGGAGGAAAAAGTTTTTAATAAGGTATGGCATACAGCGAAAGCCCTGTAGATGGTAAAAAAAGCAGCGAAGCGTTGTTTTGGTAATGGCAGCTTTTCCACCAGGGGACAGGACAGAGCGCATATCGGGATGCCTGTTTAATATTTTAACATGCTTTGGCACTTCTGAAAAGATTTCTCCCCGGTTAATCAGGACCAGAAGTGATATTTCATATTGCTCTTTTGGAAGCATATTCATTAGGGCAATTAAGGCGCGTTCTGCTCCGGCGCGTCCCATTGTATTCATTACAAATAGTATTTTTTTCATATGGTTCCCTAGCTTTCTCAATTTTTTATATCTTTTCCAATCTGCCCTTCTTTTACCTCTGCCTGAAGTTTATCAATGGTTTCTTCAAGTTTTTGTATTCTTTGGTTTAAGAGTGCAGTTTGTGAGGCGAGTTCCTTATTTTTAATTGTCATTACAGAAAGGGCTTTAAAACATTGGAATAAAATCAGGTAACTGATAATAATGGCCAATGCAAAAACGATTGCAGGCGGGTATCCCGTATGGAAAAAGTCTGACAGGAAATATGTCAGGTGTGGGAAAATACCGCCGATAATAATCAGAATACAAGGGACAATCCAGAGCAGCGCATGGGATTCGGAAATCTTTTTCTGAATTGTGGCAAGGATTACAATGCCAAGCAGCAGGATGCCCAAAGCGATAATAATAAGCTGTAATCCCAATGTCATGGCTTTTTCGCCTCCTTTTCTTTTTCATTCTCTTCTTCATCCAGCTTTGTAGTATCTACAGGAAACACAATGTTTGTCGGCATTGCTTCATATTGGGACGGAATTAATGTCCCACGGCAGAAAATATGTTCATCCAGGTTCCTTTCTACCCAGCGCAGCCGGAAATAGGCTACCACCCAGCCTGAAAATGCACCGGCAAATGTACCAATACCATACCAGATTGGCGGGAAGCTGCGTGCAAACAAGCTGACAACTGCTGTAACCACCAGAAAAGAAAAAGTGGTTAGCAGTGCACCTGTTTTGTCATTAAAATAAAACAGATAGATAATACAGGAATACAGTAAGAAAATTACAAAATAGCCTGCTGCAAGGCAGGGATATATTTCCATAGTCTGTCCGGCAAACCCAAACCTTGGCAGAAATACAACGCATAGAAGGTAAATCAGGACAGAAATCGTAAACTGGTTTCTTACAACATCCATAAGCTGGTAGGAGAGTAGGGAAAACATGCGGTTTTTAGATTTTTCAATATCCCGCATCCTGCCGCCGATAACAGCTTCGGAATATGCTTTATACCGCTCATGGAAATGCAGTTCGATTTGCGTAATTAAAATAACGCTTGCTGAAATATTGGTAAACATCGCAATGCAGGTTGCCATGTCGTAAGGCGGGTAGCAAACATAGGTATTTTTTACAATTAAGTGGTCTGGCATTGTCCAGAAGACAAAGTTATGGGAATACATGGCAAGGAAGTAAAACAGGTTTGTAATGCTTAATTGCCAGTGCTCCTTAAAGTATTGCAGAAACCCAAAATAATTTTCATTATTTCTGGAAAAGTATACCCTAATATATCCGCATTCACATATTGCAATTGTTAAAAACCCACAGGCGATAGAAAAAAGCATCCCATATGTTACCGTTGTATGGAATATTTTTACTGCAAGTATAGAAGTCAAAATCATGACAATTACCCCGGCAAGGAAAAAAAGTGAAATTTTTAAATAATCCTTTGTAATGGAGAGGTAAAGCATGGAGTAAAAGGTCATGGCAAGCGACAAAAAAGCGATAAAACTGGTAAAGGTATATAACGGGTCGATACCGCCGACAAAATAGGAGTAGAGATAGAAAGGGATACCTATTAAGCTACAGACGGTCAGGTTTAAAAACAGCCCTCCATAAAAGCATGGGAGGATGGCGTCATAGTCTTCCTCAAAAATACGGTCTGTGATATAACGGGAAAGAACCGTATTGAAAGGAGAGGTACTAAGCAGCCCGAATATAAAAATATATAAGATGCTGCTGGTAAAAAGCAGGCGTTCCGAGTAGATTACAGAACTGTAATCCAGTATATTATAAAGTATGATAATGCCGCCTATAACTAAAAGCATTGGTGCAATTGTGGTAAGCGCACTGGCTAACATGCCAAATACGGTAGAGGAAATCGTCCTTTTTTCAAATGATTTTTTTATTGTTTTTCCAAGGCTGGCCATCGTTATTTACCTCCTGTCTTCTCGCTTATAAGGCGTTTCATTCCATTCACAGCCCTTGATTTCTGCCATTTTCCGGTAAAGGTTATAATAGGTTTCTTTCATCTGGGAAAGCTGGTATTTAGCCATAAGGCGGTTGTAGCCAATGATTCCCATCTGCTTTGAGAGTTCCGGGTTGCGTGCCATTTGTACCATAGCGTCAGCAAGCCCGGCAACAGACATGGTGTCTGTTACAATCCCGGCATGCCCAAGTACGTCATCCCCTTCACCATAAATTAAGCCTTCACAGTTTCCAACATTGGTTGCAATTGCAGGGCATTTTGCGGCAAAGCCCTCCAAAATCGTTAATGGCTGCCCTTCACTAATACTGGAAAGGATCGTTGCATCCATCCTTCCAAGGTACTGGGTTACATCAATCCTCCCGGTAAAAATCAAATCCTGTGGTTTCAGGGAATCAACCAGTGCAAAAACTTCTTTTGCATAGGTATCTTCTTTTTCCCACGGTCCCATAATCCAGAGGCGCAGGGAAGGTTCTCTTTGTTTTGCATAATAAAATGCATTGACAAGGGTTTTCACATCTTTAATTGGGGCGATACGGAGGACTGCCCCAATATTAAAATAGCCGTTATCGTCTTCTGACTTTCCTGGAATTGCTTCAAAACGTTTTGGGTCAATGCCATTTGGAGTAATAATGGCTTTTTCTTCCGGGCAGCCTAGTTCCACCTGGAGCTGGTGGGCATATTCAAACAAAGAGGTGACACAGTCAGCATGGTTATAAGCACAAGTGGACATTTTCTTAAAATGTTCAATCCATACATTTTTGTAAACACCTTCTACCCAGGTCGCTTTAATGATATCTTCCTCGCGTTCCCGGGAGTAGATACCATGTTCTGATATTAAAAGAGGGCTTCCATATAAAAGTTTTGCCATGCTTCCCATCATCCCGGCATATCCTGTTGCAACACAGTGGTACAAGTCTGCTTTTGGGACGGGGTTTATCAGGCAGAAAAACAGCGGCAGGTACATAGAGCGCAGCGACCAGAGAAAATCTGAAAAGGTGATGTTTTCATACCGCTTTTCATAAAGCGCTTTTCCCATCAGGAAAAAATCTTTTCCCATCAAAAGGTCATTTAAGGAAAATTTTTCTTTGTTAAAAAAGTCAAAAACACCTTTCCAGTCAATATCTTCATTTAAAATTAGGCTTTGCAACGCTGAAAAATTTTTTTTGCTTAACCGGAGTTTTTTGCGGTGTTTCTTTTTCCCAACCCAGTCTACATCTTGGATATATGCTTCGCGGATTTCAGATACGTTGTCTGGCATTTCATAAACAAACTTACCGCGTATGCTTCTGTCAGCGGCAATTGTCTGTATTACAAATTCTACATTCGGGAATTGTTTAATCAGGCTGTGCACCCAGCTTGACACGCCGCCTACCACATAAGGGTAACAGCCTTCAACAATAATACACACTTTCATAAGGTTCTCCTTTTTTAGGAAATAAAATTAGTTCTCGCTAAGATCTTCCGTTACTTCTATTGCCACATTCTTTTTCGTGGCATGGATTACATATTTATCTTTTTCTGCTTTAATAAACGTTCCGCCTGAAACAGAAACAATTTTTTCATCCGTTAAATCTAACAGGAAAGAAGCTTCTTCGTCAAAATTGGTGATGGAAAGGCTAATCGTGTTATTACGCCGGTGGGAATGGTAGTCCAGTGCAAAAAATTTCCGTACTTTTTGGTCAGCCTGTGAAATATTAACTTGTTCAAAAGCTTTTCGGAAGCTTTTCCAATAGGTGTCCAGATAACGTGCCATATCCCGGGAAAGCGAAGTCCAATCGTCAGATTTCCCGCTTGGATAGAGGACGCGTGAAAAGTCAAGGGAAATAGCCGAATAACCAAGCGCTGTCTCTATGCTGCGCAAGTAAAGGTCTTCTCCATCTGTATGGGAAAAACCATCACTAATGCAGGACATGGATAGGATTTTTGTGTTATAAAATGAGAGGACAGGGCTGTGCTGATATTCCTTTGGAAGGATAAGCGTCCGTATGTTTGATAAAATGGAATCTTTGGAATAAAATTTTAAATAGCCTTCATAAGCAGATTCTGGCATGCTTCCTGGTGAAAAAACAGTAAAAGTATAGTCAGGCGCAAGTTGTTTAAATTTTTTTGTATCGTACATAATTTTATCTTTATGGAACGACCTGCTTTCCATCTGCTCGCCAGAGATACCAAGTTCCCCGGTAATCCGTTCTGTCTGTTTGAAATAAAAGCTGAGTACATCCTGGTCGATTTCTGCGGAGCTGCTGTATTCCAGCTTAGGTGCAATCATTCCGCTGAATTTATCATCGGTTGCCCCAAGGATGGATACGACATCCGGCCAGAGTACATTTTCACAAAACGCCTTGCTGTTATAAAAATATTGTTGTGAGATCCTGTCTGAATTTTCATTGGAAAGATATGGGAAATTCTGGCAGATGACACTTTGCGCATCAACAATTGGGTAAATGTTATAGCTGTTGGTTTCTGACAGCATGGCAGTCAGCATCCCAAGCCCGGTATGGTCCTGGAAAAAGTCATAATTTACAGAAAAAACAAAACCATTTTCATAGTAATTTCTCCAGAGAACAGGGGGCAGTTCTTCATTTTTAATATGTTTCCGTTCCTGGTGCTTAATAGAAGCAGAAATGTAAGTTTTTGTGCCGGATTGCAAAAGGAAATAAGGAATGCTTTTTTTCAGTTCAGTATATGTTGTTTTCCCGCCTAGTAAAAATCCTTCAAAAACAGTCATACCATTTGTGTAGTAGGAATCTGCCTCAATTTTGCGTATTCCGGTAAGTTCCATTAACTTAGGGTAGGAACGGAATATGGAAATATCTGGCAGGCTGGTTAAGATGATGTTGACACCCCTTTTTGCCGTTTGCTCCAGGATATCGATATCATGGCTGGAATCGATAACATAGGAATTGACAATTAAAAGCTTGCAGTTTTTGGAAATATTTCCATAAAAAGCATCCAGGGAAGGGAATCGGTAATAAGGCTGTTTTGTATATACGCACCATTCTTCTGCGATAATGGTTTCCTGATTGCTTTTACTTCCAACCAGGGCAGTAGTGTAGGAAGACGTAGAAAGCAGGTTTGACGCCTGGACTGTCTTATTTACGGTAATCGAAACATCCTGTAAAGCATTCGCATTTTTCATTGCCTGCGATGCGTAAATAGCCGACAGGTTGGAAAACTGGAATAAGATAAGTATTGCAATCATTGTGACAGAGATTGCAGCAAAGTTAGACCTTGAAATTTTCACAAATATCCCTCCTATCTGTTAAAACCATAATCAACAGCAAAATTGTATAGCTGGTATTCATTTTGGATAATGCGGTAGCAGATAAAGGAATCGTCCTCATAATAAACTTGGAATTCCTCTGGGAATTTCTGCTGGAACGCTTTTGCCCAATAATACATCTTACTTTCAAGTTTATAACGGTTTTCTGTATGGTAAACTTCAGAACCTCCAAAGACAGCCTGTTCAGAAGCTGCTGTTTCAGAAACAAAACCGCTGTTTACCATTTCATCAGTAACTAGGTTATAAGCGTCACGGCCATAGTCAAGCGGTGTTTTTTCTATATAGAAAAATACATATTTTGTTGGGATTGTTACAGTGGTATGCTTGCTATATTCTTCCATTTTCTCTAAAAAGGTACAGACTTCCATATGCCATCCTTTTTCCCTGAGAGACTGCATGCTGTTTGTTGTTGTTACAACCGTCCATCTTTTTTCTGGGTAGTTTTCAATTATATCATAGTTGCATTTCATTTCACCAGGAAGCTGGAGTGAATAGAGAATATTCAATGGCTTTATAAAATCATAAACAATGGTTAGGGCTGATAGCGTAAGGGTCAGCCCAATTGTTACAAGTTCGGTTATCTTGCGGTATCGGAATGGCCAGCATAAAATGACATAAACTGAATCCGCAAGGCAGGCGAAAAGTAATGGTGTTGCATAGGCAAGGAAAATCCTGGAACGTGTTAAATCCATAATAACAGGAAGGCCTAAAAGCTCTGCACTGTACATAACCATTAGTATCAGGGTATACAGGCTGATAGAAAACAGGTTGCGGTAATAAAATTTCCTGCGGATGAACAGCATGAGCAGGGAAAATACGGCGAGGGTTTCAGTTGCCACAAGGATATAATTTGCTAGTTCATCATAGGAATAAGCGCCTTTCAGGAAAGAAGCTGCAGCTTTGTTTGCATAAATTATCCTTCTTTTTACTTTTCCGGCCAGGGTAACAATTTTACCTGGAAGATATTTTATCTGTCCCGAAAGGGATTTGATTTTATCCAATACCGTATTTTGGCCATCAGGGACATTTGCATTGCCAGAGTCAGAAGTAGCGGCATTCACTGTAGGAATTCCAGTCCATGTATACTCAGAATCTGACAGGCCATTTCCGGTGTTGGAGATATCTTCTTTATTTTCAGCGCCGCCAGGGATGCTTTCGTTTCCAACTGTTCCGGATGTACCAGTCCCTTTAGTATCGGTAATGCTTTCTTCTTCTTTAGGGAAAATAACACTTAAAGCCCATCTCAGGGAACCTTCTGGCTGTACGCCCTGCATAAAGGCTACGCCCATTGGCGCGACTGCACTGAACAGGCTTAAAATGCCTGCTAAAGCAATAGACCAGAAATATTTTGGATGCAGGACAAGCGGAAAGTAGGAAATAGCAATAGCAAAACATAATATAATAGCGATAATTGTAATATAAAAGTGGGCGGCCAGCGTCAGCGAAAAGCTTATGGAAAAAAAAGTAAGGCTTCTGGTGCTTGGCATAATATGGTATTGATCCATCCAGGCATAGAGCCTGTTTTCTTCCTTTAACCTTTTTTTTGTCTGCATTTCTTCTTTTTTCCGTTCAAAAAACTGAATCAGGTAAAATGCGCAGGGATACAAAAAAATCATGCCAAATTCCTGTGGAAGAGACCACTGGTAGCGCATGGTTGACTGGAAGTCATAAAGGTCCGGCAGTGTAAATAAAAAAACGCCGAGAACCGGAAGATACCGGGATTTACAGAGCTTGCGCAGAAGCAGGTAAATCATCATGTAAATAAATAATGTCTCCACAACGCCAAATACGCGCAAGATGGAAAGTGTACGCAGGCCAAAAAATTTATGCAGGAACCAGATTATATTGTGGAAACCAAACGGATAAACACCATTGCAGAAAATAACGCCATCGTCCATATTATTAATCCAGGATTGATGTACTGTAAGGTCACTTGCGCCAAAAACATATTTTGTTACAGTCTGATAGCCATAATAATAGATATTAAAACTAATCAGCCCCAATAGCATGGCCCATTCCAAGAAATGGGTGCGTATATGGGTAAAAAAAGAGTGGGAACAGTCTTTCAGCAGTTTTTTAGGGCGGGCAAGTAAAGCGCCCAGTATTGTCCGGAAATGTGCTTCTCCTAAAAAAAGCCGGGAAAGGGACGTGTAAAGCATGTTAAAAAATTCCCGTACCCCTGGGCGGTTTACCCGGAGCCATGCAACAAAAGCCGGAAATATGGTAAACAGGTAAAGGCTGCCTTTTGTAGGGATATTAAGCAGGAAAATAGCAAAAACAACATTGATAATATAAAAGTTTCCAATTAGGACAGAAAGGATAAACTTTTCAGCAAGGCATTTTTCACGTAAAAGGTCATGAAAGACGATATAAGGCGCAACACAGACACAGACGGTATATGCTGCCAGTACCTGGATGAACTCTATAATTGTTCTGGCTTCCATAGACATAGTCCTGCTCCTTTCTTTCTGTAGGATGAAAAAGTAGCTGTAATTAAAATACATCTGTAACAGCAGAATCTGTTAATTGTAAATTCGGATTAATTCCAGCAAATCTTTATCAATTGGAATATCGGACTTTTTCAGGCGGTCCATATGGTAAAAAAACTGTTCTTTATCATGTATCAAGTAATAGAAGCGGAGGACACAGCGGTAAGTTTCGATTTCATTGGGGTGTTCCTCTTGCAGGCGGGAAACCCAGATCCGTGCTGTTTGGATATCATCAATCTTTACCAGCAGATTGATGACGCCGCTGTAGTATATTGTTTTCAGGTTGCTTTTATCATAGTCATATACATCCTGGCAGGTCTGTGCCAGCGAGTAGATATATGTTTTTAGTTCCATATCTGACAGGAAGTTTGTATTCAGCATTTTTATTAGGTACTCAATAAAAAGCTGGTTTACTTCCTTATCATTTGGATCGGTTTCTAACTGTGCATGGAATTTCTGCAATGTTGTCTGGAACTCATTCATAATGTCCATAATGGCAGAGGCGGCATAGTGTGATGCCTCTGAGTCGGAACTATTTAGTGCTTTTGTAACAGTATTGATAGATTTGGAAATATCGCCGCGCAGGACAGTCAGAAGCAGCTGGCGTAAATTTTCTTTATCATCAATAATAATTGCTTCTTCCATTGGGACAAGGTTTATCTCTGTTTCCACGTCAGGGCGTTCTAATACGTCAACACGTTCTTTGGAAAAAGTGATTGCTGCCAAATCAATGCTGCTGTCAAAAAATATTTTATACAGGACTGCCCCGCATCCTAAAAGCATTGGGCCGGCAACTGGGCAGAGAAACATAAATATTGAAAGGATTATGTATTTTCTCAGTTTTTTTTCTTTATTTTTCCTAGTAATGATGAAACCAACCAGAAAATAACCAAGTGAAATCAAAGTATTCACCAATAGTACCAGAAAAATAAGAAGGATTTTATACTGTATTGTCATAGCAGCTTCCTTTCTTTCCCTATTTCGCACAATGTCAGACTGGCGTACAGATAATGTCCATTTCGGCAAAGCGCTGTACAATAAACTGGGCGTCTTTTATATTGGAGTTGGTAAGCAGGATACAAATCCTGTTTTGCTTGTCAATCCCAAGATAATCAGAAAAACGAAGCTTGGAAGAGAGTTTCTGGCTCCACTGTTTATAAGTCATGGCATACCTGCTGGAGGCGGAGAGGATGATATATTCTGTAAAACCTTTATTCATGGCATCTTGGTAAGTATGGTGTAATTCTTCAAAAGCATCTTTTGTCAGAAGCCTTGTGCCAGCGATAAAACGTGTGTTTGCCAGGGCGTCCAGGTAACGGTCGGCACGTTCTACAGAGTTATAAATCATGTATCCTAGTACCGTCAAAAGGTTGCAATGGTAGACCGTCATATTTTCAAAAGGAAGCCCCCAGAGCATAATCAGCTCAATTGGCTTATCGCTCCGGTAAATAGCGCTTGCCATCAGTGGGTAGTCTTCATTCATCGTTTTATTGATATAAACCTGTTTGTTGTTAATGGCTGTCATCATTTCTGTCATGGCAGAATATTTTACGGATTTCCCAAGGCTTTTTGCCTGTTTTGAGGTAGCGGAAAACAGGCGGCAGTAATCGCCGTTTGCAATTTGGTAAATCGCAACGTCATCAGTTCCCAAAATACGCCCGATAATATCGGCAGCGTAGAAGAGTACGGCGCCGGCTTCTAATGAATCCAGCTCGGAAGTGATGCCATAAATCTTTACAAGGCTGTCATCATAATCCAGGATACGGTTCTGGTAAATATTTTTAATGCGGTTATTGCTTTCATTAATATCTACCAAATCTTCCAACTGGCTGCTTAAAAAGGTGATTTCCTCATCTTTTTCATAGCTAATGGATTTTGTGCTGTCACGGAGCCGTCCGACTGCCATTGCGACGATGAAAAGCTGGGCAATCCAGAGATATGTGTTGTAGTCAACTAAAACCTCCATTCCGGTACGGAAATAAAGCTGCCGGAAGAAATATCCCGCCGTGCTTAATACTGCTGAAAAAATAGCCTGTTTTGTTCCATAGACGCCGGCAAAAAGCAAAACATACAATAAGAAAAAATCTAGTTTTTCAAAATATTTGCTGCCTACAGTACGGTTATTAATCATAAAAACCGGAAGGAACAAGATACAGTTTTCGATAAATGGGAGCATCGCCTGGAACAATGCCTTTAACCGATTGACAAATTTGTTGTCGCCTGCCTTACTTTTCTCAGCAGTTGTCAGAAAATTCTTTTTGTTTTTCCGTATATGGTTATATATTTGAGGTATTGCTTTTTCATACGTATGAAATATTTTCAGGTGGAATTCGTTTAAAAAATCTGCTTTGTCTAGGATTATCTGCTGTTTCCCGCCCGCTGTTTCATCCTGTATTGTGATGGAACTGTCAACAGTGCGGATGATTTCTGCAATTTGCAGTTCCGTAATAGCTTCACTGGTGGAAAGCTGGTAGATAAACTGGCTGTATTCCTTTGCGTGGACAAAGTCAAATATGCCGAAAATAGCGTCTGCTACATTTACCATAGAAAATGTCAGGTTTCCATTAACAGTGACCATCCCCTTTTTTGCAGCTTCTAGGCAGATCCTGGAACAGACATCTGTAGCTTCTTCAAGGTTTTCTGGTGCTTTGTACATGTGGTCTATCCGCAAAATATGGATGTCCAAATCTGTCGTCTCATTAAAATGGCGGCATAAATCCTCGCCCTGGGCAATGGCAATGCCGACATAGTCATTAGCAGTTGTTTTGGCGTCTGCAGGAATCAGGGATTCTGAATGGTTGTTGTATACTTGGTGGGATGACAGGTATATAAAATTCCTGACTTTATGGCTTTCAGCGGAAAGGATTATATTGATTAAGCCTGAAAGATAATGCATGGATTCATTTCGGATATTAAACCATTGGAAATTGGAATCATATGCACCGGTAAACAGTATAACATCCGGCTGGACGCTGTCTAGGACTTCGGTAATACTGTCACTTGAATATGAGAAGGTGTACTGCTCAAAAACATAATGTGGTTTTTTGCCATAATATTTTTCTCCGGTCAGCACATAGACAGTATCGTTTTCTTTGTGTAATTTTCTGATTAAAGCATCTGTAAAGGTATTATATTTTCCAACAATAAATACTTTCATATGTCCGCTCCATTCTGTAATGCCAAATAAGCTTCCGGCAAAACATCCCTTTTTTCTTTCCATTTTTTTCATTGTATCACATTTTGTTAAAAATGAACAGAAAAAAACGCCCTGAAAGGATATATTCGTCTAAATAGACTAATAAAATATAAATCGGGATTTGATTTGTTTTTGGAGTGTGGTATAATTGCTTTAATGTATTGAAATATCTATTCCCTGATTAAGCAGGGGTTAAAGGACAGCAAAAGTAAATGTTACTATTCACAGCCAATCGTAGCCAAATCCCAATAAAAAATATCTTCCCT
>CAJUJR010000007.1 GCA_910586605.1 uncultured Lachnospiraceae bacterium
CCATCAAAGGAGTGTTTCATGTTTTAATGACGCCTATCAATTGGGCGCTTACGTTTTTTATAAGAACAGAGGCTGAGACGCTTTTAAAACAAGCTCTCTGCCTCTTGTTTACTGTAATATTTAGTAAATGATAAAGCAATTTTCTGTAAATTTTCTTTATTAATCGAATATAGTAATGCTACCAACGAATCTATTTCGGCAATTATTGTTTTTCTTGTTTTACCTGATTGAAGTGGGTATGTTTCAATATTTTCAAATAAACTATTCATTCTATTATCTGATTTATAAAGTTCCTTAATTCTGCTGTTTATGTGTACTTCAATAGTAGCATTTAACCCATGAAATGTAATGGATTTTTTGTAACATAGCTCGTCTGGTACAGGGATTTGCTTAATTATAGTTTGTGTTAAATCTAACCCTACCATTTTCAGCCTTACTATATAATCAAATACAATAGAATTAAATAAAGCTAATACATGAAGCATTTTTTCTTTTGCCAGTTGGAGAATTTGGACTGACTGGCAAGTTGGAACTAGTGGAAGGAGCGTAGCTAACATGGTTCTTCTGTTTGTTGCCGAAGTAAGGCTTCTCCATGCAATCACATACTCTCCTTCAAAATTTTTAGAAAGATTTTTCCATACATCATTCTGGATATAGAATCTTGAATCAGGGTATTCTTTTCCATCCACATCTTTGATAATTTTTGCTGTTGCTTTATTTTTATACTTTTCTGAATCAGGTATGCCCTTAAAAGTAGCAAACTTACTAGTATATATTTCAATAAATTTACCTTCGTAAATTGGAAGATAGCCTTTTTCTTCACTTTTACGAATACTGCTTGAATGATTTGTCAGATGTACCAACCGCCCAAATTTACATTCTGGATATATTAAACTGAATACTTTGTTGTTTTTATATATTGAAATCAAAAATTCTAGTTCTTCGTTGGAATTAATATTGGGAAGCATTCCTGTATCTGGATTTAATTTATTTAATAATTTATATGATATATAAATTTTTTCCTTATTATAAAAGCCCTGATAATGATCCAAATTGAGTGAAAGCCTAAACTGTCCTTTATTTTCATTTTTTAAAAATATTACTGAAAATTCTTCTCTTGAATCAATGTTAAATATTTTTCTGCGATTTGTAAACATATATAATTCATATAAATGATCCTCAGCCAATTTTTTAAAAAAATTACGATATACGGGCATTTTAACTAAAGATGATTTAATGATAATTCCAGCTATCCCCGTATCACTTAAAGAGTTTAGGCATAATTTGGTGAATAAAGCATATGTATTTAATTCTCCGCAATTTGATTTTTCAAAGAAAATATCTTTTTTTATTGTTGATTTTGCTGTTTTATAATCCGCTATAAAATCATTATAATATATCTTATTAATCAGATGGGTCGTTTTCAAAAAAAATGTTCTATCAGCTTTGGTTCCAATCTCTGTTCCCTGTGCGAAATGATGTAAAAACTTTTTTTCTTCAAATCGTATTTTTTCCCATGGTGGATTCCCAATTACAATATCTATATTTTTTTCTGGGATAATTCCCATTTGGATATTATAAAATCTACCTGAAATAGCACGCTTAAAAATTGATAAGGCATCTGCCTTTTCTGGATTTCTTAATAGTGGATTTCCCAATAAAATATGGCTGTCACCAGCTTGCAGCCCTGTTTCCTTAAATAATCTGAAACGTGTTATAAGTACAGCTATTGGATCTACATCATATCCATATAATTTAGGTATAATTCCATTTTCTCTGCATACTTTACATGCAGAGACTAAGAATGCACCGCCTCCACATGAATAATCTGCTATTTTTATATTTGCTAAATTATTCTCTTTGTGGTAATTTGTTATGGTTGTTTTTGTGATTTCATATGCAAAGTTTTCTTGCGTATAATAAGAACCCAATATATCACGGTTATTTTTGCTTTCACCAAAGTGAACAGTATTATTTTGAAGGATAAAATCACGTGCTAAATATCCTTGATAAATTTCATTTATATCTCTGGACTCTTGTTTTCTTATGGCTTCTAAAATCTCAAACATAAAATTTAAAGCATCATTTGTTGCTAAAACATATTTTACTATCTCTTTCTCATACAAAAAGTTTTTGTATAGTATGTTTCCTATGTTTTTAACATTACAATTTAGGTCTATGTTATTTGCTATAAGGCACATAAAAGCCAAAAATGAATATCGTGCATAATATTCCCGTATGTTTCTCCAATCAGAGAGCAAAGCATTCTTTGTTACATAATTCGCAATTTTATCGTGCAATATAGTTATCATATTTTTGAATTACTCCCTTCTTGTATTCTAAATAAGGAACTTTCTTAAATATCTCATTATGGACAGGATTAAATAATTCTTCTATCCATTTCCCATATGCATGGCTGGTACCAAATATACTTGCCAGAAATTCAATAATGCTGCCTATTTTACATTTGTTTATTAAAATTCCATTATTTATGTTATAACCTAAATAATAAAGTACGGCATTATGTAAAAGAAATGATTGATATTTTTTCAATACTTGTTCCATAGCATATGGATTTTCTTGTATTTTTTTTATTATTAAGTTAGGATTGATGCATAAATCTTTAGCAACATATTCAACAATTCCATCGCACCCCAAAGAACCTTTCGATGTTCGGGTTCTTTTTAAACTACAGGAAGCATCCATGAGTTTAGCCATATATTTATCTAACTTATTCAAATCTAAATCTGTTGCGCCATTGATAAAATATGCACAGTTCCCTACGCATCTTGATAATTGTGCTTCATCCTCCTTAGAAAAGCCATATTCTTTCATAATATACTGGTCTATATTCCCTTCTATTTGAAGTTTTAATAATTCATTTATAATATCTTCATGAAAGATGTTCCATGCTGCTGCTTCCAGATTTTTTGGCATTCTTTCTATAAATGAAGAATCATATTCCAAATTATTAGGTCTCATACGCAAAATTTTCTGTTTTAATTCTAAACATAATCTGGCTTTTTTTTCTAATACCACAGAAGAATATATATTTTCAGTAATAGGAATCTGCCCAATGTATCCGGCAGCAATTGTAAGTTTAGGAGACAGAACCCTGATGCAATATGCTGCCAATCTTGAATTTAATAGCGCAAGATGTGAATATTCATTTCCTTTTGTAATCCGTATTCCGGGACCAGATGCGATAAATATTTGATTATTAAGAAGTACTCTTACATTCAAACCAGCAGTGCCTGTATCGCTAAAAACCATTTGTGTTTCGGGAAAATATTTTACGTTTCTTAAAGCGGATCCTTTTTGCGCTTTTATATATTCTCCATTTTTCCCCCATTTTACAACACTGTCATTTAGTCCTTGCCACCTGCAATAGCCTCCGCCATTACTAACATTAATCCATTCAGAATCACTAAAATGTTCCCAGAAATACCCTACCAGTTCTTTTGCATTTCCCGTTGAAGTCCCCTGCATTGGTACTGCAATATCTTTATATATTTTTTTGTTCAAACTAATTGTATTTAAGATTCCCTTATCAAAGAAATCAAATCCATTAGTACTATTAATTTTTTTTTGTAGAATGTGCATATAGCTATTTTTTTCAAAAATAGCTTTTGATTTTTCCTGATAGGATAGTTCACTCAAATTAAGTATGTCAATTATGTTATCTTGTGCAAGTTCTTTTCCAAGTATAAGCAGCGAAACATTCGACTTTTCACCATTTAAGTCCTGAAAGGCTCCAGAACCCAGGTTAACAATCTTATAGATACAATATTGTGATGTTATTTTTTCTCTTATTTTCTTAAATGTTTTCAAGTGCATCCATGAATTTTGTGACACAATTCCGCAGATGCCGGAAGGTTTCAACATTTTATAAATAGCATCAAAAAACGATACGCACATATCACAATTTGCATCTGGATAATTTTTCTTCATAAACTCTTTTTGTTCTGAAACCATGCCTTTCATTGTTGCAAAAGGTGGATTTGTTAACACAATATCTGCTTCGCCTAAGGCAGCATCTATTCCTGTTACATTTCTGTTTAATATATTGGTGACAGCTTTATTATCTGTTGCTAAAGACCCACATATATTATCAGGAATTAATGACTCGAATATATTAGGGCATATTTGTTCCCATAGCTCAAATGAAACTTTTTCATTTCTGTGATTTAAAATTGCTAATACTCTCAGCCTGATATTCACTAATGCTATCCTGGTTATATTACAATCAATATCGTAGCCATATAATTTAGATACACTTGATATTACTTTTTGGATAAAATCGTTTTCCGTTTCATTACTTCGAGTACATATAAAATCTAAACATTCAACAAGGAAATTTCCACCGCCTATACATGGATCAACTATTTTATCGGCGTTTTCCAGTTTGGAAATATTCTGGATTAAATAGTTGACCATATATTTTTCTGTAAAAAATTGTGTATGGCAATATGTATTTCCTTTTATAATTTTATTGGAATATTGATATGCCCAAGATAACAAATTGTTAAGTTCTTTGTCGTTTCTATATTTATTAATAAAGTAAAATATTTTTCTTATGATTTCATCATCGTTTATTGGTGTAATATCTTTGCCTGAAATATCTTTATATATTTTCCTTTTTATATCATTACGAATTGTTTGTTCTTTTAGGTAGAAAGAACAAAGGGCACAAGCAATCCCAGATAAAACAATAGTTTTATTATCTATTTCTGCAATTGCTAATTCATCAGCCATTTTAAATAGTTCTTTAAGTAATTTTTTAAGTTCTTTCCGTATGTTTGATTTCTCTATTTCTGAAGAAATAACAGTTGGGTTCTTTGATCTGGCATCAGAAGGTTTCATTGCATTTTCAGGAATTGTCCATATATTTCCTATCATTTTTGCTCCGTTTATGCGTCCTTCTTTACATAATATCTGAATGCGCCTTTTACTGATATTCCATCTATCTGTAAATTCCTGTATAGGTAGATATTCCATTGTAAAGACTCCTTTCTGCGTATTATTTTAGATGATATTGCGAATATTATCAAGTTTTTTCTCATCTTTTACTAAATAACATCTGTCAGGGCGTTACACGCCACAAAGAGAACAGCAGTGTCAGGAAGCCATCTTATCAAGGATTCCGTCTGTGCTTACGCCAGGATGTGTCAGGTAGAGGCAGCATAATTGGGATTTCTAAAAGAGTAATGTTTAATGTAGCAGGAAGCGTGGCAGCCGCAAAATCCACGACTTCCAGGCGGATCAGTTCATTTGCGATTACCTGCATCCTCCAAATACCTTTTTCAACAATCGAAAACCGTATCTTGCATTTACTTAACACGAAGACAAAGTGGGGAACCGAGACATCATTCCTCAAACTAAATATACCGTCGGTTCGGCAGTTTTCACATAAAAAAGTGCAATCTATTCCCTAAAAAGTGCTCTTTAATCCCAAATGGGTTGTTGTCCTCTGAATATTTGATATAATTTTCCCAAATTGTGTTTTTTAAAGAGGATAAAAAAATGAATGCTATATTTTCACATGAAGAGACAAATACCAAAAGACAGAGGGAGTTTGATTATCTGAAAGGGATTTTTATGCTGTTTATTTACCTAGTCCATGCCTTTCAGGCAACCATGTCCACGGAAGATTCCATAACCAAGTGGATTTTTATGTTTGCAACGATGTCTGGTGCAGCTATTTTTATTTTCGTTATGGGAATTGGAACTGTTTACAGCAGGAATGCAACGCCAGTGGGAATGGCAAAGAGTGGTGTTCGCATGGTGGCTTATCAGTATCTGAATAATCTTGTCTATTTAATCGCCCTGCTAATCCCCTACCCCTTCGTATCTGGAAACCTGACGGGAACCGGGAGGGATAATTTCAAATATTTGGCAGAGGTATACATTCAATACATCAATATCTTTTTTATTACTGGAATTATTTATTTTGTATTGGCATTGCTAAAGAAGTTGAATATGAACATTGCAGGGTACGTGATAATCGGTGCGGCTGTGAGTATCATTGCGCCATTCCTTTATGGAAAACCTGTAGATGTGCCAGTGCTTGGGTATATTATGAAACTATTGATTGGAGAGGCAGAGTTTGTTTCCTTTACGCCGCTCTATTTTCTGTCCTATGCGATGTTTGGAGTTGCCTTTGGCAAAATCCTGCGGCATGTGAAGGATAAAATCAAATTTTACGGCATGCTGGCTGTTCCCAGCATCGTGGTCATGATTGTATGGTGGGTACTGATATTCAGAAAATATGGTTCGGATATGTCCCAAATGTATGTTGCATTAAGTGATGCGTATTCACAGCCGGATCCTTGGCACGTGGTGGCAAGCATGGCGCACATATTTCTTTTTGCTATCGTATTTTTCTTTATAGAAAGAACCTTCAGAAAGGATGGCAAACTGTGTGAGCCAAAGAATCCTGTTGCAAGGCAGATTCTATATTATAGCGAACATATATCAAAATATTATGCACTGCATATCATTGTATATTTTGTTGCTCTTGCAATCAATGGTTATGAGTGTTTTCAAAGTTATCAATGTTGGCTTCTTGCATTGCTTTCAATCCTGGTGACAGAGATTATGGTAAGAGGATACAATATGCTGCAGGCAAAGGCCGCAGCATGACAAATATATTTGTGCAAGCAAAGGTAAGGAACTGTCACGAAATAAATTATCCAAAGCCGCCTGGCTGATTTAGTTCTGAACAGTTCCTAAGGTAGGAGGATATTGAGATGGAGCAGACACATCAGAGGAATGAAAGACTGATAGAGAATAAAATTTGGAAGTATCTTTTACCAGGAATTATGATGTCGCTGGCTTTGCAGTTGGGGAACATCGTTGATACAGTATTTGTGGGGAACTTTTTGGGGACAGAGGCAATGTCAGCCATAACGCTTGTGCTTCCTATGGAAACTTTAATACAGGTAACAGGCTATTGTCTTGGTATGGGAGGATCGATTGCAGCAGGTATTTTGCTTGGCAGGCGAAATAAAGAGGGAGCATCACAGCTATTTTCGATCACACTGTTGATAACTGTAGTTGTGGGGCTTATCATTGCTGCAGCGGCGCCTTTTTTGGCAATGCCCATTGCAGATGCTCTGGCAAAGGGGGGAAGTCTGAATATTCCTGCAGGCCATTATCTTTTTGTAGGGATGCTTGGCGCTCCGGTGATTGGCGTTGGGCTTCTTATGTCTAGTTTTTTGGGTGTGGAAAACCATCCCGGGCTTGCGTCTGCCTACCTGATTCTTTCTAATGTGATCAATCTGATTCTTGATTACATATTATTAAAATACACGAATATTGGTATTGCGGGCGCTGCCCTGTCTACAGTGGCTGGATTTTTACTTGGAATGGTTATTTTTATCTTATATATCCGTTCCCCGAAGCGCATGATAAGCTTTGTCAGAATCAAATCATTTGCTCCTCTGAAAGAGGCGGTCATATCAGGGGCGCCGATTTTTGTATTTATGATTATGACCATAATAAAATCTTTTGGGCTGAATGAAATTATTATCCGTTTTATTGGGGATGGCGGGATGGCAGTTTATACGGTATGCGACAATGTCCTTATGATTGTGGAAATGATTACGGCCGGAATCATAGGCGTAATACCAAATATAGCGGGAATTCTTTATGGGGAAAAGGATTACTTCGGTATCCGCGCGCTGTGCAAAAGGGTTCTTGTATTAAGCGCGGTTGCAACGCTATGTATTTTTGTGCTTGTTATGGCGTTTGCAAAGTCAATTACCGTTATGTTTGGCGTGGATAATTCAGATCTTTCCTCTTTGATGGTGACAGCACTCAGGATTTTTATTTTGTGCCTGCCAGCATATGTATGGAATAAATTTCTTGTGGGCTATTATGAATCGATTGAAGAATCAAAACAGGCAAGCATTATTACATTCTTTCAAAATGGCATTTATGTGCTGCCCGCTGCAGCTTTTGGGATCATTCTGGAAGTAAAAATGGGCGGCAGCGGGATAAATGGCCTGGCGCTTAGTTTTGTTTGTTCGGAAATCCTGACAGTTCTTACGGCATATATTTATCGCAAAATCAAGTATAAAGGTACGGATTTTTATCTGCTTCCTAAGGAAACGGGAAGATGTTTTGATTTTACCGTGAAGGCAGATATGGACGAGGCTGTGTTAGTACTCAGAGAGGTAAAAAAGTTCTGTCTCGATTATGGCATAAGTGCTAATAAGGCGAATATCGTGGCGGTGGCTGCGGAGGAAATGATTGTAAATTGTATCAAATATGGCGGCAGGCTGTCTCATTGGATTGATGTCAGCCTGGTGATAGAAAAGCAAAAGATGCTTCTGCGGATCAGGGACAATGGAGTGCCTTTTAATCCCACTGAGTATGAATTTGACAGTGGGAAATTTGATATACATGGGATTGAGCTTGTGAAAACAATCTCATCTGATATCAGTTATATTCGGACAATGGATTTGAATAATACCGTGTTAGAATTTGATATAAAATAGTTACTATTCACGGTTGGTTTCAGAAAATAATCAAACGCGTCGTGCTTGCACGTAAGAGAGTGATTATTTTCTGGAATCAGCGTGTAGGCTGTTCTAAACATCATAAGAAAAACAAAAGCTGCTGTTTTTGCAGCACCTGACAGCTTGCTGGCAGGTTTTTCGCATGATGTTCAGAACGGCCGTGAATAGTAATATAGAATAGGAGGAAGAAAGGTGAAAAAAAATAACGACACGATTTATGAAATTGATTTTGTATCGGTAGTAAGTATGTTTGAGAAACAGGTAGAAATGCATCCGGACAAAATGGCAGTCATTTCTGGCAGTGAGAGGAAAACGTATGGTGAACTGAATGCTGATGCAAACAGGGTGGCACATGTTCTGATTAAAAATGGGGTAGAGGCAGAAACGATTGTAGCTGTCCTTTTAGAACGTGGCATTAAAGTTTATACTGCGACACAGGGAATCTTAAAGGCAGGCGGGGCATTTACCTGTATTTCTGCCGAATATCCTAAGGAGCGTGTACGTTATATATTAGAGGATAGCGGCGCAAAGTGGATTATTACAGATGAAAAGACAAAGAACCGGTTCAGGGATTTGTGGGAGACATTAGAGTGTACGCCTCTTATCATCGACGAGATTTTGCAAGGTAAAAATACGCAAAATCCCAATCGGGAAATTCATGAAAAAGACTTATGCTATGTTATTTATACGTCAGGCTCTACAGGAAAGCCTAAGGGTGTTATGATTGAACAGGGGAATCTGTCAAATTTCGTAAATGCAAACCCAAAGAACCATGAAACGCTTGGATTTACAGAAAGATCGTCGGTTGTTCTTGCACTTGCGGCAATGACATTTGACGTTTCTATTATGGAAGAGTTTATTCCTCTCACAAATGGCATGACAGTTGTCATTGCAACAGAGGAGGAAATACATAATCTGGATTTGCTTGCGGATACCATTTTGCGGTACGGCGTTGATAATATAACAACAACACCCTCTTTTCTTTCTGTTATGCTGGAAATTCCGAAAATGCGGGAGGCATTAAAGCAGGTTCGTTCCTACGATCTAGGCGCTGAAGCATTTCAGGGAGGATTGTATGGCAAAATATGTGCAGTCAATCCGGAAGCATATATCATGAACGGATATGGGCCTACGGAAACAACGATTAGCTGTACTATGAAGGAAATTACGAGTGGTGAGAATATCACCATTGGCATACCGAATGCCAATGTGCTTGTATATATTATTGATGAGAATAATAAAGAAGTGCCGGATGGGCAGGTTGGTGAGCTTCTCATCTGTGGAAAGGGTGTGGGGCGTGGATATCGGAACCTTCCTGAAAAGACGGCCGAGGTATTTATTGAGTATCATGGTATGCGTGGCTACAAGTCAGGAGACCTTGCCCTGATTAACTCTGAGGGGGAGATTGAATTTCATGGAAGAAAGGATAATCAGGTAAAACTCAGAGGCCTTCGGATTGAGCTAGGTGAGGTTGAGGAAGTGATCCTAAGCCATGCAGATGTTTTGAATGCAGTAGCGGTAGTTATGGATGAGCAGCTTTGCGTATACTATACTGCTACAAGAGAAATCGAGCCGCAGGAACTTTCTGATTTTGCGGCAGAGAGCCTTGCCTACTATATGGTGCCGGATATCCTGCTTCAGCTTGAGGAAATGCCGCTGACGGCAAACCAGAAAATAGACAAAAGATCCCTGCCAAAACCGGTGTTGAAGCAGGGTGATCATGAGGTGCCCAAAAATAAGTTGCAGCAAAAGATTTTTGATATCGTTGCATCCGTCACCAATAACAGCAACTTTGGCATAAACACGCCATTTTACCGTGCAGGGCTTACTTCTCTGGGGGCAATGAAATTAAATGTCCTGCTGGCAGAGGGATTTGGCATAGCGATAAAAACCAGCGATATCACCCAGTATAATACGGTGGTACGGATGGAGGAATTTATCAGGAATGCAGAAGCGCCTGATGCAATGGAAATCCGCAGCGTTTATCCATTAACAGGTTCCCAGAAAGGGATTTTTGCGGAGTGTGCGAAAAATCCAGAAACAACGATTTATAATATACCGTTTTTGTTTACCCTTGACAATAATATTGATGAAGAGAGCCTTGCCGGCGCAGTTGCCAGAACAATTCAGGCGCATTCTTATATGATGGCACGTTTTGGTATCAGCGAAGACGGGGAGATGGTTCAAAAACCGTTTTTAGAAAATTTTGTGCCTGAGATTATCAGGACAACAGACAGTGCGTTTCAGAAGGAAAGTCTTGTAAAGCCATTTCAATTAGAAGGGGGCAGGCTGTTCCGAATTACAATCTACCTGACTGAAACGAAGAAATATCTGTTTGTAGATTTTCACCATATCATGGCAGATGGAAATTCCTATGATATCTTTTTTGAGGACTTGAACCGTGCCTATATGGGTGTAGAATTGGAAAAGGAAGCTTATACCGGTTTTGATGCGGCTGTATCAGAGGAATATGCAGTGGAGAGAGGCGGTTATAAAAAGGCTGCTCTTTATTATGACAATATTTTTCAGGGGCTTGAAGTCGAGTCGCTTCCGATTTTTGACAAAAAAGAAGATACGCCCCAAAAGGGGCTGGCAGAATATAAAATGTCAGTTTCTGCAGAAGCGGCCCTTAAGCTTTGTGAAAGATTGGGAGTTACTCCAAATACACTTTTTACCGGAGTTTTTGGAATCCTGATGTCCTGCTGGTCAAATGCAAAGGAATCGCTATTTGCGACCATCTATAATGGCAGGAACGATTCGAGGCTTGGGAATACGGTATGCATGCTTGTAAAAACGCTTCCTGTATATTGTAAATTTGATGATAAGACAACGGTGGTATCCTATATGGTTTCTTTGCAGGAACAGTTAATGAATTCCATGGCAAATGATATTTTCCCATTTTCCGATATTGCAGCAAAATATGGGATTACTTCTGATTTGATTTTTGCATATCAGGCAGAACTTACAGACGATTATCCGATAGGAGATACCGTTGCTGTTGGTGAGGATCTGTCCCTTGGCCTGCCTAAAGAGCCACTGTTACTCCAGGTTCGTCTCTATGATGGGGAGTATTATCTGACGGCTGAGTACCGCAGTGATTTGTATCTGGAGGAAACGGTTCAGAATATTATGGATTCTTACAATGCCGCTTTCCAATCCATATTTGGCTGCCGCAATGTATCCGATGTGACAATCCTTTCAGAGCAGCAGGAAAAAATGCTTGACCGTTTTAATGAGACAGAAGTGTCCTATGATTTCAGCAAAACGGTTGTGGATATGTTTGAGGAGGCGGCTGCGAAATATCCCGGCAACACAGCCGTTGTATACGAAGAGGTCAGATATGCATACAGTGAGGTTGAAAAAATAACGCGTAATCTTGCGGGCGATCTTATCCGGAGGGGATTAACAACAGGTGACGTAGCTGCTGTGCTGATTCCGCGCTGTGAATATATGGCAATCTGTTCGATGGGTGTTGCCCGCAGCGGCTGTGCCTGCCAGCCGCTTGACCATACGTATCCTCAGGACAGACTGCTTTTCATGCTGGAGGACAGTGGTGCAAAACTGTTGATTACGACACAGAAGATGCGTGAATTGGTGTCTGGCTATACAGGACAGATATTGTATCTCGATGAGATACCAGACTTGCCGGAATATATGGAAAAGCTGCCGTCTCCAAAGCCGGAGGATTTGTTTACGCTGCTTTACACATCAGGCTCGACAGGGGTACCGAAGGGCTGTATGCTTGAGTATGGAAATATCACTGCATTCTGTACATGGTATCACAGACAATATCAGTTTGACAGTTCTGCCCGCCTGGCTGCCTATGCCTCCTATGGTTTTGACGCATCGATGATGGATATTTTTACGTCTCTCACGGCAGGTGCGCAATTAAATATTATTGCCGAGGAAATACGCCTCGACCTTTTGGCGCTCTGTGATTATTTTGAAGAGAACCAGCTTACGCATTCCTTTATGACGACACAGGTGGGACGCCAATTCGCAATGGAAATAAAGAGTAAAACATTAAGACATCTCAGTACGGGTGGAGAAAAGCTGGTTCCTTTAAATCCGCCGGAGGGTATCAGGTTTTACAATGTCTATGGGCCTACGGAATGCACGGTTTATACAACGATCTTTGAGATGGATCGGTATTATGATGATATTCCAATCGGGAAGCCGCTGGATAATCTGAAACTCTATATTGTTGATGACAAAGGACACCGCCTGCCGGCAGGGGCGTCCGGTGAACTGCTCGTCTCAGGAAGGCAGGTATCGCGGGGATATCTGAACCGTCCAGAGAAAACAAGAGAGGTGTATGCTAAAAATCCTTATACTGAACAGGAGGGATACGAGCGGATGTATCACACAGGTGATGTGGTGCGTTACTTAAATGATGGAAATATTTCTTTTGTGGGCAGACGGGATGCCCAGGTAAAAATAAGAGGGTTCCGGATTGAGCTTACGGAAGTGGAGGAAGTGATCCGGCGTTTTCCGGGGATTAAAGATGCTACAGTTGCTGCATTTGATGAGGAGGGCGGCGGTAAATATATCGCAGCGTATGTTGTGTCAGATGAACAGATTGATACAAGGAAGCTGAATGCTTTTATTATGGAAACAAAGCCGCCATATATGGTGCCAGCTGTAACGATGCAGATTGACCAGATTCCATTAAATCAGAACCAGAAGGTCAACAAGCGCGCCCTGCCAAAGCCGCAAAAGGCAGTGGAGGAAATGATTCCGCCGAAAAATGAAATGCAGCAGCGTATTTGTGACTGCATTGCTGAAGCAATCGGGCACAGGGAGTTTGGTATCACTACTGATATTCAGTTTGCGGGACTGACTTCTATCAGTGCGATAAAACTTAATGTACTTCTGGCAAAGAAATTTGACGTGGCAATCAAGACAAATGATATCAGGGAAAATCCAACTGTCGTCCAGTTAGAAAGATTTCTTCTGGGGGCGGAAAAATCCGAGATACATGAAGTGCGGGAGGTGTATCCTCTTACCAACGCGCAGGCAGGCATCTTTGTAGACTGTACGGCGAATATGGGAACAACGGTTTATAATATTCCATATTTGTTCCGGCTAAGTCCTAAGATAGATTTAATCCGGCTAAAAGAAGCAGTAGAGAAGACAGTGGAAGTGCACCCATATCTGAAAGTGCAGCTTTTTATGGATGAGGACGGTGAAATACGCCAGCGCAGGAATGATCGTTTGGAATACGCCACTGAAATTATTGACGGCATGGACAGGGAAAAACTGGTAAGGCCATTTCCGCTGTTTCAAGAGCCGCTGTTCCGTTTTGAGATACATAGGACACATAAGGGAAGTTATCTGTTCCTTGACGTGCATCATCTGATTGCAGACGGCACCTCTCTTTCTGTTATTTTGTCGGATATCGACAGGGCATATCAAGGCGAAAAGCTTACGGCAGAGGCATATACTGCCTATGATGCAGCGCTTGACAACGAAAGGGCAGTCCAGGGAGAAAAGTATAAAAAAGCGGAAGAATTTTACGCCTCAGTATTGAAAGACTGCAGCTCAGACACCAGTCTTTATCCTGACAAAAATGGAGAGACACCAGGCATTGGGAATTTGTGCAGAAAGAGTGATGTCATCAGTAAGGAAGCTGTGCAGGCAATCTGTGAGAAATATGGTATCACAGAGAATGTATTTTTCACAGGTATATTTGGCGCAGCACTGGCAAGATACCATTTTGCTCCCCAAAGTGTATTTACAACCATCTATCATGGCAGAAATGACTCGCGTCTTTCTGATACAATCGGTATGTTTGTCAAAACATTGCCTGTGGTGTGTGATACAACGAAAAATACGGAAGATTATTTTGTGACAATTAAAAACCAGCTTATGGGAATGATGGACCACGATATTTATCCGTTCCAGGAAATCAGCCGCAATTTCCATATTAAGCCTGATACGATGTTTGTGTATCAGGGCGGGAATTTTGCATTTACTAAAATCTGCGGAGAGGATGCAGAAGAAATCCCTCTTGGCTTAAATGCGGCAAAGGAGCCGATATCGCTTATGATGAGCATTGAAAACGGCGAATACATCTATGAACTGGAATACAGAAGTGATTTGTTTGAAAAGGAGACGGCAGAGTATCTGATAGAAAACCTTGAAATCACCACAAGGGCTTTCCTTGATGGAAAGGAACCGTCAGAGATACGCCTTCTGTTCGATGAACAGGATAAGATGGTAAATACGCCGCAGTATATGGGAAAGACTTTTATCGACCTGTTCCGGGAAGCTGTGTCAAAATATCCGGATAATATTGCCGTAAAAGATGAGAACGGTACCATAACATATGCAGAGCTTGATGCAGTGTCGGAGCATATTGCTGATAAACTGAAGAATAATGGTTTTGGACAGGAAAAGGTTGCCGGAATTTTATGCGGCAGGACAAGGGAATTTGTGGAGGCCTTTGTAGGAATTATGAAAGCGGGAGGCGCATATGTTCCCCTTGATCCGGAATATCCACAGGAGAGGATTGAATATATGCTCTCTGACAGTGGCAGTGAAAATCTTCTTCTTATGAGGAAATATCAACCATTGACAGAGGGGTATGACAAGAATGTAATTTACCTTGACGAGATAGAAAAAGATGGACTTGGCTTTGCAGGAAAGACGGATTTGACGCCGCCGCTTCCGGAGAATCTGGCATATATGATTTACACCTCTGGCTCGACAGGAAAACCAAAGGGCGTTATGCTGGAACACCGTAACCTTATGACATTAATTGAGCATACAGTTACCTTTCATAAGACGGTTCCAGAGGATATGTATGGCGAATTTTCTTCTTTCTGCTTTGACGCTTCGGTACATGACCTGTTTACGCCTTTGACAGTGGGAGCCTCCCTTTACATTTTCCCAGAAAGTGTCAGGAAGGATGCTGTCGCTGTCTGCCGTACCTTTGAAAACGAGCCGATTACGGTAGCGACCATGCCGACGCAGATGGGTGAGCTTGTGGCGGAAACCCTGACAGGGGATTGCGCTTTAAGGATTCTCACTCTGGGAGGCGAAAAGTTTAAGCGCTATTATGACAGGAAGTACATGATGATAAATGGCTATGGCCCTACGGAAAATACCGTTTCGTCCACAGAGTTTGTGGTTGACAAGGAATATAAAACGATTCCGATTGGCAAATCGCAGCTCAATGTAAGGTGTTACATCGTAGATGAGAACTTAAAGCGTGTACCTGTGGGAGCGCCAGGGGAGCTTTGCGTGGCAGGGCGGCAGGTGGCAAGAGGCTACCATAATCTGCCGGAAAAAACAGCGTCCGTATTTGTGCCAAATCCTTTTGCCACATGCAGGGATGAGGAAAGGCTGTATCATACAGGCGATATGGTACGTCTGAAAGGTGACGGAAATATTGAATATATTGGGCGGATTGACTCACAGATTAAGATTAATGGATTCCGCGTGGAACTTGGCGAAATCGAGGGGGCAGTCTTGAAACGTGACGGTGTTTGTGAGGTGGCGGCTATCCCTGTAGATCAGAGCGGTGTAACATATATTGCTGTTTACTATACTGGAGCAGAGTACAAAGAGGAGAATTGGAAGGAATTTTTAAGTCCATTGCTTCCGGAATACATGGTGCCTGCGTTCTATACACATCTGGACAAAATGCCTGTTACGCCTGGCGGAAAGATTGATAAGCGTGCTTTGCCAGAGCCTGCCATTAGGGAAGAGCGCACCGATTATGCCGCACCTCAGACGGGAGCGCAGATAAAACTGTGTAAGCTGTTTGAAAAGGCATTAGGGCGGGAAAAGGTAGGAATCGATGATGATTTCTTTGCAATTGGCGGTACCTCCCTTGCTGCTTCCAAGGTTGCAGTAATGTGCCTGAATGAGAAGATTCCTCTAGTATATGCAGATATTTTCAAACATCCTACGGTGCGCGCGCTTGCCATGGCATTATATGGGGATGAGGTGCAGGAGGAAAATACAGATGAATTTGCAAATTATTCCTACAATGCAGTTGATACGCTGATCGCTGCAAATAACAGGCAAAACGCTGACCGTGTGGAGAAAAAGGAGTTAGGTGATATCCTGATTACGGGTGCAACAGGCTTTCTAGGGATTCACGTGTTAAAAGAATTTCTTGACAATTATGATGGTAAGGCATATTGTATGGTGCGCAAAGGCAGATATGAGTCAAGTGAGCGGCGTCTGATGAATATGCTGATGTATTATTTTGACTTGCCATATACCGAACTGTTTGGAGAGAGGATTATCTGCATTGACAGCGACATAACGGACAAGGAAGCGGTAGACGGATTAAAAGACGTACCTTTTACCACATTGATCAACTGTGCTGCCTGCGTCAAACATTTTGCAGCGGGTGAGATGTTAGAAAAAATCAATGTAACAGGTGTCAATTATCTGATAGATCTGTGCTCATCAGCAAATAGAAGGCTTGTACAGATTTCAACCATATCAGTAGGTGGCGAGGGTATGGACGGCAGGCCGCCGATGGAACAGAAATTTGCTGAAAATGATCTGTATTTTGGGCAGAGGATTGCCAATGAGTATATACGCACGAAGTTCCTTGCAGAACGTGCCGTACTGGAAGCGGCTGCAAAAGGTCTTGAAGCGAAAGTGATTCGTGTCGGCAATCTTATGAGCCGCCACAGAGATGGGGAGTTCCAGATTAACTTTATCACGAATGGTTTTCTAAGGAGTTTGCGTGGGTACGCTGCAGTTGGCGCATTTCCAATGGATAGCATGAATGAAAGCGCTGAATTTTCCCCAATTGATGAAACAGCGGCAGCAGTGCTCTGTCTTGCGGGAACAGACAGCAGGTTTACGGTATTCCATGCCTGCAACAACCACAGGATTTTTATGAGTGATGTGATATATGAAATGCGTGAGAGGGGCTTTGACATTAAAATCATGCCGGGAGATCAATTCATTGAAACGGTCAATGCGTATGCGGCAGAACATGAAACAAGTGATGCGGTATCGGGGCTTATCGCTTATACTTCCCATGACGATGAGGAACTCTATACGATTGATTATGATAATGCCTTTACAACTGAGGTGCTTTACCGTTTGGGATTCAAATGGAATATAACGGATAACAGATACCTTGCAAATGCAATCGAAGCATTGGAGGGGCTGAACTTTTTTGAGAATGAATTTTCAGATACGCTCTAATACTACGAAAATTTTATGTTAATTTTTATGGAGGAGACAGAAGTGACGATTACAAAAACATTGGAAAATAAGAAAGCCATTCTCTCGGTCGAGGGATGGCTGGACACAAATTCAGCGCCAGAGCTGGGCAGGGAAATTGAGGCGCTTTCTGATATAGAGAGCCTTATCCTTGATTTCGATAAACTGGAATATATATCATCGGCAGGATTAAGGATACTGCTTTCAACGCAGAAAACAATGAATAAGCAGGGCAGCATGGTAATAAAAAATGTAAATGAAGATGTGATGGATATATTTAATATTACCGGATTTGTTGATTTTTTGACAATTGAGTGATGGTTTTTGCTGAAGCACTTTCATTATGTGCAGCTTGAGAAAGCAGAATTTCTAATTTTCTGTAAAAAGCGAAAGCTCCTGAAATTTACAAACTGACAAAAATTTAGAGAGACATTCCTTCCTGGGCAATTTAGCACTTATAGAATTGCCAGGAAGGAATGTCTTCTATATTCTTGCGTGTTTTCGCTTTACCAACAAAGATGTACTCTTGTAATGTGCATTGCCATTTGCTATACTCAGAGTATTAGCAAATGGTCACTGGATTGGAAATGGAGGATAGCATGGGAATTATCAGAGAAGCTTATGGTGTTACAAAAAATGAGGACAGGGTTACAAAATATACGATGACGAACCAGAATGGCATGAGGGTATCAATAATTGATTTTGGGGCAGTAATTACAAATATCTGGATGCCGGACAAGTATGGGGTTTTGGAGGATATTGCATTGGGGTTTGGTTCAATTGAAGGCTATGAGGTAAATAAGCCGGCATTTGGCGCTATTGTCGGAAGGGTTGCCAACCGTATTTCAAATGCTTCTTTTACATTGAATGGGAAGACCTACCAGTTAGAGCAAAATGATGAGACAAATTGCCTGCATGGCGGGACGAAGCGGTTTGAGAAGCGTATGTACAAGGCAGAATGTTCAATGGAAGAAGGGGCGGACAGCGTTTCCTTTACCAGGCTGAGTAAGGATATGGAACAGGGGTTTCCAGGTAACCTTACAGTGACTGTGACATATACGTTAAACGATGCCAATGAGCTGATTATAGATTATTATGCAGTATCGGATGCAGATACAGTAGTCAGCCTGACAAACCATTGTTATTACAATATAGGGAAAGGCGGGCATAAATGTAAAACGGTGTTAGGCCAGACACTACAGGTTTTTTCTGATGCATATACGCCGGTAAATGAGGTTTTAGCGCCTACTGGGGAAATCCGTTCGGTGGAAAATACGGCTATGGATTTCCGCGAACCTCATAGAATCGGGGAACGGATTGGGGAGCCTTTGCCAGATGACAGCATTGTGGCAGGATATGACCATAATTATATATTAAATAAAGAAGATGGGGAGATTGTAAAAGCCGCTGTATACAGTGACCGCGAAACAGGGCGTGTGATAGAAGTTTTTACAGATTTTCCAGGGGTACAGGTGTATACTGCAAGGGAGCTTTCGGTCGAATCTGGTAAGGAAGATATCTCTTACAGCGGGTTTGCCGGAATTTGCTTTGAAACACAAAATTATCCGGATGCCGTAAATCATCCGGAGTTTCCAAGCGCAGTTTTGCGCGCAGGTGAGGAATATAAAAGAACTGCTGTTTTCCGCTTTGCTATCTCAGACACACTCTAGATATTTTTGGAAACAAAATAAGATTTTTGAGTATATTAGAATAATATGCTTTTTACCCTGTATTACTCCGGCTGTTTAGTAGCCGGAGCAATACATACGCTACAGGCGTATTGATGCCCTATGGGAATATGGGGCTTTGGAAGAGATTGGAGGACAGGGGTTATATGAATGTATTTCAGAAATGTTTAAGGCGGCAGATGGGAAATCACAGATATTCAGGTTATGTAGATACTTGCCGGAAAAGTTTTTCCAATACTAATGTTTCGCAGCTTGCATTGAATAGCAAACCAATTTTTGATGATATGTATGAACAGTTGAAAGTAGAAAATAAAGCTGGGATATCGGAACGGATGCGTGATATGGCAGATACTTTGGCAATTGCTTTTCGGATAACCAAGTATTTTGCTTTTGTCCTAATAACATATCTGTTGGGGAATATAGTTTTGCTGACATTAAATCTGGATTATTATGTAACGTGTGTAAGCATTATATTGATGGGCATTTGTTTTCTTTATAAACTGGTCGAATTTGTCAGCAATAAATATTGTGTTCTGGATGCATATCTTTTTATGATTTATAAGTCAGTTTTGGAAAAACTGGCAAAGGAAGTTTCTTGCTAAAAAGCAATTTTAAACACGCTCTAGGGGAACGCGCAGGCATTCCCCTTTTTATGTTATAAGGACTTTTGTTGGTTTTCGGTGGGAAGAACGCTGGTTTGGTGTTTTTCTTTGGTGCGGCAGCAAGGTGTATTTGAGCCTGGAAATGCTTGGCGCCTTATATAAGCTTTAGGTGCTTCATGGCATGGTAAACGCCGTCTTCCATTACAGGGCCAGTGATATAATCTGCCACTTCAAATAGTTCACTGGAGCTGTTTCCCATTGCAATGCTATATCCGGTATATTCCAGCATAGGGAGGTCATTCGTGCTGTCTCCGATTGAAATAGTATCGTCATTTGGTATCCCAAAATAGTTTTCCAGAAAGGCAATGCCGCTTGCTTTGGAGTGCCCTTTTGGTACAACTTCATAGAAGCAATGCTTTCTGTCAATAAAGCTTAAAATGCCTTTATATTGGTTATAAAATTTATCAAATTGATGGTCTTTTCCAAGGCAGATACAGAATTTATCAAATTCAAGGTCCTTTTCCTGATGAGGTTCTATAAGCCGGAAGGCTTCTGGGATTGTTTGCTTATGTTCCAGCTTAAATTCCTGGATACGCGTCTGGTATGGTATAGAACTGTAGTATACATGGTTTGTGCCTTCCAGAAGCCATTCTAAATGGCATTCTTTTAGGGAATTTAAGATTTCATTTCCTGTTGGAAATGGTATCGTATAGGAGTAAAGCGTTTTTCCACGGTATGCAATATATGTGCCACATCCGCAGACATACCCGTTAAATGGGAGGCTGCGGATAACAGAATCAATTTCTGCAAGGGCGCGGCCGGTATTAATAAAGCAAAGGTGGCCGTTTTCCTGTAGGGCATTAAGCGTTCTTGGCAGGCTGCCGGGGATAAGGTGTTCTCCAGGACCGTCTGTAATCAGTGTACCATCAATATCAAAAAATATTAATTTCTTCATAAGTATTCCTTTCTGATGCTGGTTTGGTATATAATATTGTAAAGGAAAAGGAGAAAAGTTGCAAGGGAGAGAAAGGGCAGGGCGACAGCATTTATTTTTTGGTGATAGATTGTCCATGAATCGAAAAAGTAAATGCTATTGCCCTGAAAAAGGGGCGGATGATGAAAGAATTTTTACCTGTCAATCAAGAGGACATGAAAAAAAGAGGATGGGAAGAGGTTGATTTTGTCTATATCAATGGTGATGCGTATGTAGACCATCCTTCTTTTGGGGCGGCGATTATTACGAGGGTCTTGGAAGCGCATGGTTATAGGATTGGCTTTATTGCGCAGCCAGATTGGAAAGATGAAAGGAGCATCCAGGTATTTGGGCGGCCGCGCCTGGGGTTTTTGGTATCGGCAGGCAACATGGATTCGATGGTGAACCACTATACTGTTTCCAAAAAGAGAAGGGGGCAGGATGCCTATACTCCAGGAGGCATTGCTGGGAAGAGGCCGGATTATGCGACAGTTGTATACTGCAACCTTATCCGCAGGGTGTATAAAAAAGCGCCAATTATTATTGGAGGGATTGAAGCGAGCCTGCGCAGGCTTGCACATTATGATTACTGGTCAGGTTCTGTAAAACATTCTATTTTAATGGATTCCCAGGCGGATTTATTGGTTTATGGCATGGGGGAACACGCCATTGTAGAAGTGGCAGACGCCTTAGCAAGCGGAATTGCAATATCAGACCTGACGTTTATCCGTGGAACGGTTTTCCGTACAAAAAATCTGGACAACGTATATGATTATATCGAACTGCCTTCTTTTCAGGAGATTTGTATGGATAAAAAAGAGTATGCAGGCAGTTTTTATATCCAGTACTGCAATACGGATTTTATAACGGCAAAATGCCTTGCAGAGCCTTATGGGGAGCAGGGATATATTGTACAGAACCCACCGTCTGAGCCATTGACGCAGATGGAAATGGATGATATCTATGAACTGCCTTATATGAGGGCATACCATCCATCTTATGAAGAGGAAGGCGGTGTTCCAGCCCTAAAAGAGGTTAAATTTAGCCTGGCAAGCAACCGTGGCTGTTTTGGGGGCTGTAATTTTTGTGCCCTGACATTCCACCAGGGGCGCGTCCTTCAGGCAAGAAGCCATGGATCATTGCTGCGCGAAGCAGAGGAAATGACACAAGAAGCAGATTTTAAAGGGTATATCCATGATGTTGGCGGGCCGACTGCCAATTTCCGCCATACAGCCTGTGAGAAACAGAAAAAATATGGGGTATGCAAGGACAGGCAGTGCCTTTTCCCAAAGCCTTGTAAAAACCTGAAAGCAGACCATAAAGATTATATCTCTTTGCTTAAAAAGTTAAGGGAGCTGCCAAAGGTAAAAAAAGTATTTGTACGTTCTGGAATCCGGTTTGACTATGTAATGGCAGATAAAGAGGATACATTTTTACAGGAACTTTGCAAGCACTACATTAGCGGGCAGCTCCGCGTTGCCCCAGAGCATATCTCGGATGCAGTTTTAGATAAGATGGGAAAACCGCATAATGAAGTATATCAGGGATTTTTAAAACGGTATCAGAAAATAAATGCAAAATTTGGCAAGGAGCAGTTTGTTGTGCCATATCTAATGTCTTCGCACCCGGGTTCTGGGTTAAAAGAGGCGGTGGAGCTGGCGGAATATCTCCGGGATTTGGGAATTATGCCAGAGCAGGTACAGGATTTTTATCCGACGCCTTCCACAATTTCCACCTGTATGTATTATACAGGGCTTGACCCACGGACGATGGAAAAGGTTTATGTGCCGTCTGCCCCGCATGAAAAAGCGATGCAGCGCGCTTTAATCCAATACCGGAACCCTGCAAATTATGATTTGGTAAAGGAAGCGCTAGTAAAGGCAGGCAGGACGGATTTAATTGGGTTTGGGAAGGAATGCCTGATTGCACCAAGGAGGGAACGGTGGAAAGAGGAAGCTTGGAAGAAACGCCAAAAAGGAAAAAAGAGGAAAATTTCTTCCAAATCAGGGAAAAAGGGTTGATTTTATTTTTAACAGGCCGATATACTATATAGTAAATAAAACGGTATGGATTTCACAAGGAGGTGGGTTCCATACCGTTTCAGGTGAAAATATCCATAAGGAGCTGTAGTGTTGTGCAGTTTCTAAGACATACGGGAAAAGGAGTGATTGTTATGCCATCAATTTTTGGAACATCAGATTCAGGAAGCAACTATTTTGATAATTATTATAGTATGACAAATAACAGTAATATGGGCGGCTTATTTGGGAATACCACAAACTTCCTTGGGGATTATTCCATGATTAAGTCCGGGACTTATAAGAAACTTCTGAATGCATATTATAAGACAACCGATACAAATAAAAAGACAGAGGGTACAGAAGAGGAGGACGGAACAGATAAAAAGGGTGATTCCGCAGGAAAACTTCTTAATGTAAAGAATGATGCTGAAGCATTGAAGGAGGCAGTGGATGCACTCCGTTCTGCCGACCTTTACAAGCCTGTTGATAAGGATAAGGACGGACAGGGAGACAGGGACGAAAAGGGGAATTTCGTCTATGACACAGAGAAAATCCAGAAAAATTTAAAACAGTTTGTAGAAGCATATAATTCTTATCTGGATTCTGCAGGGGGTGTGGATAACAAGGGAATTTTAAGCAAGACACTCCGTGTTGTAAAGCAGACTGCTTCTAATAAGAATTTATTTAAGGATCTTGGTATTTCAATTGGCAAAGATAATAAGCTGACGTTTGATGAGGATAAGTTTAAAGAGGCAAAGGCAAAAGTGACTACAGCTTCCAGCCTGTTTGCAGGAATGGGATCTTATGGCTACAGCCTGACGACAAAAGCATCAGAAACTGCAAACCTTGCAAACAGCGCGGCAAATTCAAACAGGAATGCATCATCTTATACGTATAATGGCGTATATTCCGTTACAGGCAGGTCAAATTCTACGTTGGATAAGTATCTGTAATCAAGAAAGTAGAAAATTAATGCATTAGAGCGTGTTTGAAAATTGTTTTATGGCCATAGGTGGACCGCAATTCATCGAAGTTTAAAAAGGGGAATGCCACACAGCAGAGTGGACAATTCCCCTTTCTTTTGGTATGATGTTGTAGCATTATAACGGCGTCCTAGAGCGTGAACCAAATCTTGCAATAAGCAATTTTCAAACACGCTCTAGAAAGGAAGAAGTTCGTGTATCGTTTTTATATTTCAGAGGAACAGGTTATAGGAAATGAGGTTATAATTACCGGCAGTGATGTAAACCATATCTGCAATGTGCTGCGGATGGAAACCGGGGATTGGGTTGTTGCCTGCAATGGGCAGGGGAAGGATTATGTTTCCAGGATTTTTTCTATGGGCAGGGAAGAAGTGGTTCTACAAGTAGAAAAAGTGCAAGAAACGGGGACAGAACTTCCGGCAAAAATTACATTGTTCCAGGGAATCCCCAAAAAAGATAAAATGGAGTTAATTATACAAAAAGCAGTGGAATTAGGCGTTTACAGGATTGTTCCAGTTTTTACAAAACGTTGTGTTGTGAAATTAGCGGATGGTAATAAGGCGGTTAAGAAGCTAGGACGGTGGCAGGCGATTGCTGAGTCGGCGGCAAAGCAATGCGACAGGGGGATTATCCCGTCAGTAGATGCCCCTGTTTCGTTGGAAGAAGCGTTTGACATGGCAAAACGCATAGAGTACAATATGATACCATATGAATTACAGGATGGCATTAACCAGTCCAGGGAAATCGTTGCAGATGCTTGTGGGAAATCTTCTGTTGGCATATTTATAGGGCCGGAGGGAGGTTTTGAAGCGGATGAGGTAAGCAAGGCTATGGAAGCCAATATAAAGCCAGTTACACTTGGAAAAAGAATTCTGCGCACAGAAACTGCAGGGATGGCACTTTTGGCTATTATGATGTTCCAGATGCAGCAGTAAATGACAGACAGGAGCGGTTAAATGGAAGCATATTTGGATAATGCGGCAACAACCCCGGTTTTTTCAGAGGTTAAAGATATTATGGGAAAGGTGATGGAAGAGGATTTTGGGAATCCATCTTCCAGGCATACAAAGGGGATTGTGGCAGAGCAGTATATGAAAGAAGCAGCGGAAATCATTGCAGGGAAATTAAAATGCCAGCCAAAGGAGATTATTTTTACTTCTGGCGGTACGGAATCCAATAATATGGCATTGATTGGGACGGCGTTAGCAAATAAAAGGGCAGGGAAGCATATCATTACGACTAGGATTGAACATGCCTCTGTCCATGAACCGTTGGGATTCTTGGAAGAAATGGGTTTTGAAGTGACGTATCTTCCTGTTGACAAGAATGGAAGGGTTTCTGCAGAGCAGGTAAAACAGGCATTGCGGGAGGACACAACGCTTGTTTCTGTTATTTATGCCAACAATGAGATTGGAAGCGTTCAGCCAGTTGCAGAAATCGGGAAAATGCTCCAGAGTGAAAAACCAGATGTTATATTCCATACAGATGCTATTCAGGCATTTGGAAAATATAAGATTGTGCCAAAAAGGCTTGGGGTTGATTTGATGTCAGTCAGCGGACACAAGATACATGGGGCGAAAGGCACAGGTTTTTTATATGTACGGGATGGGCTGAAAATCCGCCCAATTCTATTTGGCGGCGGGCAACAGAAGGGAATGCGTTCTGGGACGGAAAATGTACCAGGGATTGCCGGGCTTGGCGTAGCAGTAAAAGAAATATACCAAAACCATTCAGGAAAAACAGAAAAGCTATATTATCTGAAAAAGATGTTAACCGATGGGCTGCTGCAATATGAAGGCGTCGTAGTTCATGGGATAGATGGGATGTTGCCAGAGGAAGCAGCGCCCCATATTGTAAGCGCAGGATTTGCTTCTGTAAAAAGTGAGGTAATGCTCCATGCGCTGGCACAGGAGGGCGTCTATGTGTCCTCTGGCTCGGCATGTTCGTCTAATCATCCTGAGCTTAGCGGGACACTGCAGGCAATTGGCGTGCAGAAAGAATATTTGGATTCTACGCTGCGTTTTAGCCTTTCTGTTTTAACGACACAAGAGCAGGTGCAATATGCTGTCAGCATGGTTGGGAAGCTTCTTCCTACATTGCGCAGGTTTACCAGGCAATAGCCTGCTGTTTCTCAGGGAATATGGAATAAGCATTGAGAAGGGAGAAAGGAAAATTGTATCAGGCTTTTTTATTAAAATATGCAGAAATCGGGATAAAAGGGAAAAACCGTTATAAATTTGAAAATGCGCTTTGTGCACAGGTACGGCGCCGCCTGGAAAAACTGGAGGGGAAATTTACAGTAACACGTGAGCAGGGGAGGATTTTTGTAGAAGCAGAAGGTGATTTTGACTTTGAGGATGCTATTGAGGCAATGAGCCGCGTATTTGGCGTGTCTTCTATTAGCCCGGTGCAGGTGATTGAGGACAAGTCCTGGGAAAACCTGACGAAAGAAGTTGGGGATTTTATTGAAATGCAGTATGGGGAAGAGAAGTTTACCTTTAAGGTGAAATCCAGGCGGAGTGATAAGCACTATCCTTATACTTCTCCAGAAATCTGCATGGAGATGGGAGCCTATCTTCTTGGGCGCTTCCCGCATCTGACGGTAGATGTGCATCGTCCGGAGGTGTTTATTTGGGTAGAGGTCAGGGAGAAGGCGTATGTCTATGCAAAGGTGTATCCAGCAGCATGTGGCATGCCGCTTGGCACAAATGGAAAAGCAATGCTTTTGCTTTCCGGCGGAATTGACAGCCCGGTAGCAGGTTACATGATAGCGAAAAGAGGTGTGTTTGTAGATGCCGTTTATTTCCATGCGCCACCTTATACAAGCGACAGGGCAAAGCAGAAGGTTGTTGATTTGGCCAGGCTGATTTCACGTTATACAGGGCCAATCAGGCTTCATATTGTGAATTTTACAGATATCCAGATGTATATTTATGAGCAGTGCCCGCATGAGGAGCTGACAATTATTATGCGCCGTTATATGATGAGGATTGCAGAAATGATTGCAAAAGAGACGGATTGCCTGGGGCTGATTACCGGGGAGAGCATTGGGCAGGTAGCAAGCCAGACAATGCATAGCCTTGCTGCAACAAATGATGTTTGTACGCTTCCAGTATACCGGCCGCTGATAGGGTTTGATAAACAGGATATTGTAGATATTGCGGAAAAGATTGGGACATATGAGACTTCTATCCTGCCATTTGAAGACTGCTGTACGATATTTGTGGCAAAGCATCCGGTAACAAAGCCGGAGATACCAGTAATCCGCCGTTCTGAGGGATATTTGTCTGAAAAGATAGGGGAAATGCTGCAGGCAGCAATGGATACAATAGAGGTTGTTGAAATAGATGAATAGGCAAGGGACGGCTGATTTATGAAAGGAACTGCCAATCGCTGCAGCATCCGCTGCAGTTCAATCATCCGTTTTGCATAGGAACAATTATCCAATGAAAAATAAGTATGCTAGTTCATAGCCGGAGTTATACAAAAAGAGAACACCGCCGGTGTTCTCTGGTTTGTTTTATGACTATGTAGCAGTGTAATTCAGCGAGTTTTAATAAACACCCTAAATTACATATGCCCCATAAAAGAAGGCGGCTGGCTATTCAACGATGTAAGGCGCTAAAATATCAAGGATTTCCTCCATGCCTTCATCATCATGAATATTCAGGTCAATTGGTTTAGAAAGGTCAAGACTGAAAATCCCCATAATAGATTTTGCATCAATTACGTATCTTCCGGATACTAAATCGAAGTCAGTGTTGAACTTTGTTACATCGTTTACAAATGCCTTTACCTTATCAATTGAGTTTAAAGAAATTTTTACAGTTTTCATGTAAAATTACCTCCTTTTCGTTTATATTAGTATACTAGACATTTTGGGGTAAAAAGTCAATATACAATGTTGCTAAAAAGAAAAAAATGTGAATGTTATATTTAACCGCTGGAGTAATAAAGAATGGAGGGACGGATTTGAAAGTTGGTTTTTTATCCTTGGGCTGCAAGGTGAATTATTATGAGACAGAAAAAATGAAGCAGCAGTTTGAAGAGGCAGGGTATCAGGCTGTTTCATTTGAAGAGGAGGCAGATATCTATATTATCAATACCTGCACTGTTACAAATATTGCAGACCGGAAATCCAGGAAAATGTTGCACCGCGCCCGCCGGAACAACCGGGATGCAATTGTAGTGGCGGCAGGCTGTTACACGGATTCTGCCAGGAGAAAAATGGACGGTATAGGAAAAACCGGGGAAAAGGCAGGGGTGGAAGCGGATTTGCATACATTTGTGGATTTGTTTATCCCCAATGCAGAGAAGGATAAGCTGTTAGAGAAGGTAGAAATATTGCTGCAGGAGCGTCAGGCAGCAGGCTTAGCGGCTGGGACAGGGAAGGGAGAGGCTGCAAAAAAACATACCAGGGCGTATATAAAAGTCCAGGATGGATGCCGCCAGTATTGTACCTATTGTATTATCCCCTATGTACGGGGACCGTTAAAAAGCAGGGCGGCCAAGGATGTGGTGAAAGAAGCGGCGCAACTGGCAGCAGAAGGGGTCAGGGAAGTAGTAATTACAGGAATCCATCTGTCTTCTTATGGGGTGGATTTTACAGATAAAAAGAGTTTTACTGATTTGGGGGGAAAGCTGCTTTTAGGGCTTTTGTCTGCTGTTGCAGAGGTGGAGGGGATTGCAAGGATCCGCCTTGGCTCTTTAGAGCCAAGAGTTATTACAGAAGGTTTTGTAAAAGAACTTTGTAGGATTCCAAAGGTCTGCCCGCATTTCCACCTATCTTTGCAGAGTGGCTGTGATGCGACCTTGCGCAGGATGAACCGCCGCTATACAGCAGATGAATATCTGGATTGTGTACGGCTTTTAAGGGACTATTTTAAAACCCCTGCAGTTACAACAGATGTGATTGTAGGCTTTCCGCAGGAAACACAGGAAGAATTTGAGGCAACCTGTAACTTTGTAAAAAGGGCGGCTTTTTCGCAGATGCATGTATTTAAGTATTCCAGAAGGCATGGCACGATGGCGGATGCTATGGAAGGCCAGGTTGCAGAACAGGTAAAGGCGGAACGGAGCAGCATATTGATTGCCGCCGGCCGGGAACTGGAAAAAAGATACCAGGAAGCCTTATATGGCACAGAAGAAAAGGTGCTTTTTGAAGAGATTGTGCAGGTTGGGGGTGCAAACTATCTAGTTGGCTATAGTGAGAGATATGTCAGGGTTGCCGTAAAGGCAGAAGGGATACACAATGCAGAAGAATTTTGTAATACAGTGGGCTCAGTCTGCATAACAGGCCGTTTGGCAGGAGAGGTTTTGGAAGGGGAGTTGCGCTGATTTCAGATAATAGCACCTTCTTATGTGCAAGCACGAAGAGCCTGGCTGTTTTCTGAAGTTAGCATTGAATAGTAACTATAGGTTGGTATTCATTATAAGATTTAAAAAACAGTTGTATTTTTATATAAGTTATATTACTATATAGGATAGATGAGAGTACGTGATAAAGAATGGAGGACAGTGCTATTATGCAGGAAATTAATAACACACAGTACTTCAAGGTACAAAAAGATCAGGACATTGAAGTAAAAGATGTGATAGCAGACGTTTATGAGGCACTTACAGAGAAGGGGTATAATCCTGTTAACCAGATTGTAGGGTATGTGATGTCAGGCGACCCCACCTATATTACGAGCCACAAGGGGGCAAGAAGCCTGATTCGGCGTGTAGAGCGGGATGAGATTATTGAGTTATTATTAGAAGATTATATCAGGAATAATTTTTTGTAGGTTGTGCGGAAAGAATGACAGGTGAAATATGAGGATAATGGGTTTGGACTATGGCGCCAAGACAGTTGGCGTTGCAATTAGTGATGAGCTGTTATTGACAGCACAGCCAGTTGAGACGATTAAGCGGGACAGGGAGACAAAATTACGCAAGACGCTTGCCCGTATTGAGGAGCTGCTGGAAGAATACGATGTGGAAAAGGTAGTGGTAGGCCTTCCAAAAAAGCTGAACAATGAAGAAGGGGAGCGCTGTGGGAAGACACGTGAATTTGCACAGATGGTACATCAGAGAAGCGGGCTGGAAGTTATATTTTGGGACGAACGCCTAACGACAGTTTTAGCAGACGCAGCATTGGCCGAGGGCAATGTCGCCCGGGAAAACCGTAAAGAGTATATTGATAAGGTGGCGGCGAGTTTGATTTTAAAAAGTTATCTGGAAAGTATTGCGGAAAAGTAAAAAAGAGCCCGTCTACGTTGGCGTCCTTGGTATCCATTATGTTACAGCGCGGTTTCTTATAACATAAAAGTGTGCGTCCGGAAAAAACGCAAGAAGTGCGCCTTTTTGTTACTGTTCCTGAGTGGACAGTAACCCTTTTTTTGGTGTACCAGAAAATCAAATCACCGTTGCAAGCAAGCTTGTGCATGGCTTGTTGCATATGCGGGAATAAAGGAGTGGAAATGGTAGAAAAACCAGATTGTATTGAGTTTGAAACAGAGCATGGGGAAAAAGTGCCGTTTTATATAGTAGAAGAAACTATGCTTGGTGGTATAAATTATCTTTTGGTGACAGATAGCGAGGAAGAAGAGGCAGAAGCCTATATTATGCGTGAAGCCGAAGGGCAGGATGGACAGGCAGTCTATGAAATGGTTGAGGAAGATACAGAATTAGAAGCAGTATCGAAAATATTTGCCGAATTATTAGAGGATATAGAACTAGAAATATAGTATATAAATATATAACGCAAAGATAGAAAGGCAGGGTAGATTTGTGAAGAAGGAAGTAGAGAATCAGGACGGTATAATAAGCGAGGGGATTGCAAAAGCAAAAAAAGCAGTAAAACGTTCATCAAAGGCTACAGATACGGCAGAACAAAAAACGGGGGATAAGAAGGACGCACCCAAAAAAGCAACGCGCCATACTGTTACAAGGAAAGCAAAGGCAACGGAAAAGGAAAAAGATGTGATTACAGAGCCTGTAAAAAAGCCATCTGCAAAAAGAAAGGCAAAGAAAGGTGATGCGGTAGAATTTGGGAAGGGGCTGAAAATCATTCCATTGGGCGGACTGGAACAGATTGGAATGAATATTACAGCATTTGAATATGATGACAGCATTGTGGTTGTGGACTGCGGCTTGTCTTTTCCGGAAGATGATATGCTGGGAATTGACTTGGTTATCCCAGATATCTCATATTTGAAGGAGAATATTGAAAAAGTAAAGGCATTTGTAATTACACATGGGCATGAAGACCATATTGGCGCTCTCCCATATGTCTTAAAAGAGGTAAATGTACCAATTTATGCGACTAAACTTACGATGGGGCTGATTGAAAATAAACTGAAAGAGCATGTGCTCCCAAATCCTGTAAAGAGGAAGGTGGTAAGCTATGGGCAGGCAATTAACCTGGGATGTTTTAGGATAGAGTTTATCCGGACAAACCACAGTATTTCAGATGCGGCGGCATTGGCAATTTTTAGCCCAGTAGGGATTGTAGTCCACACAGGGGATTTTAAAGTAGATTTTACGCCGGTAAATGGAGATACAATTGACTTGCAGCGTTTTGGGGAACTTGGGAAAAAAGGCGTCCTGGCGTTAATGGGGGACAGTACAAATATTATGAAGCCAGGTTTTACAATGTCTGAGAGGACAGTTGGGAAAACTTTTGATAATATTTTTGCTGAAAATGAAAAACATAGGATTATTGTTGCAACCTTTGCATCAAACGTGGACAGGGTGCAGCAGGTGATTAATTCTGCTGAGAAGTTTGGCAGGAAAGTCGTTGTGGAAGGCAGGAGCATGGTAAATGTCATGACAACGGCAACGGAGCTTGGTTATTTAAATGTTCCGGATAATATATTGATTGAAATGGAACAGATGAAAAATTATCCGCCGGAAAAACTGGTTTTGATTACAACAGGCAGCCAAGGGGAAGCGATGGCGGCATTGTCCCGTATGGCGGCCAATATCCATAGGAAGGTTTCGATTGAACCTGGCGATACGGTGATTTTCAGTTCCCGTCCGATTCCGGGGAATGAAAAATCAGTATCTAAGGTAATTAATGAACTTTCGGAGAAAGGGGCAAAGGTTATCGTGCAGGATACCCATGTATCCGGGCATGCCTGCCAGGAAGAGGTAAAGCTGATTTATGCGTTGACAAAACCGCAGTATGCAATACCGGTTCATGGCGAATATCAGCATTTAAAGGCGCATGCAGAACTGGCGCAGGAGATGGGAATCCCAAAGGAAAATACGATTATCCTTTCTTCTGGCGACGTCCTTGAAATTAGCCCTCAGCGTGCACATCTTGTAGGGAAGGTCCAGGCACAAGGGATTATGGTAGATGGCCTTGGGGTCGGTGATGTTGGGAATATTGTGCTTCGTGACAGACAGCATTTGTCAGAAAATGGCCTGATCATTATTGTCCTGACATTGGAAAAATATACCAACCAGCTTCTGGCTGGGCCAGATATTGTTTCCAGGGGCTTTGTTTATGTCAGGGAATCAGAATACCTGATGGATGAGGCAAAAAGCATTGTCTATGCCGCGTTGGAACGCTGCCTGGACAACAATGTTTCCGATTGGACAAAAATTAAGACAGAGATTAAAGACAGCCTAAGCGACTATCTCTGGAAGAAGATGAAGAGAAATCCAATGATTCTCCCGATTATTATGGAGATTGATTAAGATTCAAAGGACGATTGGAAAAGGGGGGATTCCATGAATGAAGTAGAGCTTTTAATGGAAGAAGTAGTAAAGAGACTTCCAGAGACAAAAGAATACAATCAATATAAAAACCTGCTGGAACGGTTAAAGGCACAGCCGGATTTGTACCGCCGTGTGGGGGAATTTCGCCGAAGGAGCATTGTCCTGCAGATGGGTGACAATACGCGTGCTGTCCATGCAAATAATGAACTACAGAAGGAATTTAGGGATTTACAAAACAATGGGCTTTCCAGTGAATTTTTGGCGGCAGAGCATCAGTATTGCCATATGATACGGAGGCTTCAGGAAAAATTTTTGGAGAGTGCGCAGATTGAAACCGATTTTTTGGAGGAATAGATGCAGGAACAGAGTGAGGAAGCCAAAGTAGTATTTCATTTGCTGTACCATGCAGTTTTGCTTGTGATAGAGATGTTGGTGGTATTGCTTATTTTGTCTGCTATTGCTGGCTGCTGCAAGGTAACATACCAGTTTTGCTATGAGGCGTTTGGTTCTGTTTCAAAAGATAAAGCGCCAGGGCGGGATATTGATTTTCTGGTAGAAGAGGATGATACAATGTTCCAGGTTGCGAAACGCCTTGCAAAAGAAGGGCTGGTTGTAAATCCTTATAGTTTCTATACAAGGACATTGATGATGGAACGGGAAAAGACAAAGCTGTATCCGGGGTCTTATTTGCTGAACACTGCTATGGATTATGAAGAAATAATTGACAGGCTGACAGTAGATGAATAAGGTTTGTATGTGCTTTGCCTGAATTTCCGGTTTTAAGCGGCATGGCAGAAAGAGTGGAGTTATGATAGTTGATGAAAGGCTTACAACATATATTGATTCATTAAGCTGGCAGATTCCGGAATATTTAAAAGAAGTAGAGAAAGAAGCACTGGCAGACGAGGTGCCTGTAATCAGGCGTTCCATGCAGACCCTGCTTGTTTTTCTGCTCCAGGTCAGAAAACCGAAGGCAATCCTTGAAATTGGTACTGCCATCGGTTTTTCTGGTATGTTGATGAGCGAGGCGGCAGGGGAAGCAGAGATTGATACAATTGAAAAGGTTCCTATGCGCTTAAAGGAGGCAAAACGGAACTTTAAAAAATATGGGAAAACGGATAGGATACATCTTTATGAAGGAGATGCTGCCGACGTATTGCAGGAGCTTTCTGATAAAGGGAAAAAATATGATTTTATTTTTATGGATGCTGCAAAAGGGCAGTACCTGAATTTCCTGCCATTTGTTTTGGAACTATTACCGGAAGGCGGAATGCTTGTTACAGACAATGTATTGCAGGATGGCGATGTTATCCAGTCACGTTATGCCGTTACGAGGAGGGATCGCACGATTCATGGGAGGATGCGGGAATACCTTTATCTGCTGACACATTCGGAAAATCTAGATACTGTGATTTTGCCGGTAGGGGATGGCGTTACACTGTCCGTATTGAAAAAAGAAAGGGACTAATTTATGTTAGAAAATGGAAAGCCAGAGCTGCTTGTACCTGCAGGAAGCTTGGAAGTTTTAAAGGTTGCAGTATTATATGGCGCGGATGCTGTCTATATTGGCGGTGATTTATATGGGCTGCGTGCCAAGGCAAAAAATTTTTCCGGTGAAGAAATGAAAGAGGGAATTGCATTTGCCCATAAGTATGGGAAACGTGTATTTGTGACAGCAAACATTACGGCCCATAACAGGGATTTAGAGGGCGTCAGGAAATATTTTTTGGAGTTAAAGGAAATAGGTCCAGATGCGCTTATAATTTCAGACCCAGGCGTATTTTCTATAGCACAGGAAGTTTGCCCGGAAATAGAGGTCCATATCAGCACACAAAGCAATAATGTAAATTATGCGACCTATCAGTTTTGGCATAAGCTTGGTGTAAAAAGGGTGGTTTCGGCCCGGGAGCTATCCATAGATGAAATAAGGGAAATCCGGCAGAATATACCAGACGATTTGGAGATTGAAAGCTTTGTGCATGGGGCAATGTGTATTTCATATTCGGGGCGGTGCCTTTTAAGCAATTATTTTACAGGAAGGGATGCAAACCTTGGCGCCTGTACCCATCCGTGCCGCTGGAAATATTATATAGTGGAAGAAAACCGGCCAGGGGAATATCTTCCAATTGAAGAAAATGAACGTGGGACATATATTTTTAATTCTAAGGACTTATGCATGATTGGGCATATCCCGGATTTGGTCAATGCAGGCATAGATAGTTTTAAAATCGAAGGGCGCATGAAGACGGCGCTTTATGTGGCAGATGTGGCAAGGACATACCGTCAGGCGATCGATGATTATTTTACTTCGCCAGAACTTTATGAGTCCAGGAAAGAATACTATATGCAGGAAATTTCCAAATGTACCTACCGTCAGTATACGACAGGGTTTTACTATGGCCCGACAACACATGAATCGCAGATTTATGATAACAATACCTATGTGAAAGGTTATATTTACCTTGGGATTGTTCAAGAAGTGGATGGGGATGGTTATGCCGCCCTGGAACAGCGGAATAAGTTTTGTGTAGGCGATACCGTGGAAATTATGAAGCCAGACGGGGAAAACCTGCCTGTTACCGTAGAAAAGATGTTAGATGAAAAGGGCCGGGATATAGGAAGCTGCCCGCATCCACAGCAGAAAATAAAGGTGCTTTTTAGTGAAGCGCCGGAGGCGATGGATATTATACGGATTCAAAATATAGATTAAAAAAAGGAAGGGGGAAACTGCCTGCCAGTGAGAAATAAGGCAGGTGGTATGGAAAAAGATGACAATACAGGAGAAGTATTTAAAAATTGCAGAGGAAGTAATTGAGAAAGGACCGTATAAGCCAGATTGGCTGACTTTTTCTAATTATGAGCCCCCAGTGGATAAAAATGCCAAATTTGGCATTTTTATCCACTGGGGGCTTTTTAGTGTCCCGGCATTTCGGAATGAGTGGTATTCCAGGAATATGTATATACAAAGTATGGAGGAATGAGAACACCACCGTAAGACTTTTGGGGAACATACAGAATTTGGCTACAAAGATTTTATCCCGATGTTTACTGCGCCAAAGTTTAATCCAAAAGAGTGGGTAAAGTTATTTAAAAAGGCAGGCGCGCGTTATGTCATGCCGGTAGCAGAGCATCATGATGGATTCCAGATGTATGATTCTGAAATCAGTGAATGGAATGTAAAAAATATGGCCATGAAACGGGATGTGCTTGGGGAGTTAAAAGAAGCAATCCAGGAGGAGGGACTTGTGTTCTGCGAGTCAAACCACAGGGTTGAGCATGCCTTTTTCTTTGGGCATGGCAAAGAGTTTGACAGTGACGTAAAAGAGCCTTTAAAGCTTGGGGATTTTTATTATCCATCTATGCCGGAGCCGGACAACCAGGATTTATTCAGCCCGGACCCTCCACAGGATTTTTTGGAGGACTGGCTGGCGCGTAATGTTGAACTGGTGGAGAAATACCAGCCTTCCATGGTTTACTTTGACTGGTGGATCCAGCATGATTCCGTAAAGCCATACCTGAAAAAATTTGCGGCATATTATTATAACCGCGGGCTTGAGTGGGGGAAGGAAGTTGCAATTTCCTATAAGCATGATGCAATGATGCTTGGGACGGGTATTTTTGATATGGAACGGGGGCATTTTTCCAATGCAAAGCCATTCTGCTGGCAGGCAGATACTTCTATGGCATTTAATTCCTGGTGCTATACAGAGCAGAACCGTTTTAAGACATCCAAAGATATTTTGCAGGATTTGGTAGATATTGTCAGTAAAAACGGATGCCTTCTTTTGAATGTCGGACCAAAGGCAGATGGGACGATTTGTGAAGAAGAAGTAAAGCTTTTGGAAGAAATCGGCGGATGGATGGATGTGAATGGTGAAGCAATCTATGATACCCATCCTTGGCGCGTACAGGCGGAAGGAAGCACAGAAGTTGTGGAAGGCATGTTCTCAGAGGAGGGGCGTAAAGATTTTGATTCTACCGATATCCGTTTTACCTGTAAAGGGGACTGCATTTACGTTATTCCAATGAAACAGGAGGGGGAAGATATCGTAGTAAACTGCATGGGTGAGGATAGCAAGGATTTCCATGCGATTATTACAGAGTTTAGTGTACTTGGCTATGAAGAAAGACCGGAATATACAAGGGAAGCAGATAAAATGATAATCCATGCACCATTTGTAAAGAGCGACAAGCCTGTTGTATACCGTATCAGGATAAAATAAGGGGTTAAAACGGTTTTATAGGGACAGAAGAAAAAATAGGGGAAATAGACTGTAGTGCAACAAAGAAATATATCATTCTCACTACAAAAAGTGCTGCAATAGATATTTACCGTAAGCGGACAGGAAAAGAATTGGTTCTGTTCGAGGAAGAACAGTTAGAGGAAGAGGCCTGTACGGAAGAACCTGTGCAGGATAGAGTGTTTGAGGCAATAAAAGGGCTGAAGCCAGAATATGCACATATTTTGCAGTTAAAATATGTGCATGGGTTCAGCAACCGTGAGATTGCCGCCCTTTTAAAGAAAAGGGAAGGAACAGTCAGGGTAACCCTGAGCCGTGCAAAAAAGGAATTAGAAAAAAAGCTTGCAGCCTGGAAGTTTCTGAGAGATGGGCAGAATCGGGGAGATTAGATGGATGATAGTGAAATGAGGAGGGTTTTGGAGGAATATTCTGACACTCAGTTAGATGCGTATTGCAAAAAATATGACAATCAGCCAGAACATATTTTTTCCCCTGTTTTTGAAAAGAAGATGCAGCGCCTGATAAAAAACCAGAAACGGTATGGCCGCCATGCAGTGCTGGGAGGGAAAATTGCCAGGGCGGCTTCTATCCTGCTTATCTGCGGCATTATTCTTGCAGGAGCTTCCCATATCAGTGCAAAATATTTTGGCATGAATCCCTGGAAGGAATTTATTGTAAACCAGGGGGATATGGATAAGGTGCAGTTCCGGAAGAAAGAGGGGGCAGAGGAAAAAGGTGTTATCAGGAAACATATGATACCGACATATGTGCCGGAAGGGTTTGAACTGACATATAAGGATATTAATACAAATTTGTTTAAGGTATATGATACGACTTGGAAAACAGAAGATGAAAAGGGAATGATACTTTTCAGCTCAATAGAAATTAATGAAGATAATGTAGAACTTCGCGATAATGAATTTGTCAAAGTTAATAATGCATCCGTAGCAAAATACAAAGCAAAGCTTTGTTATAAAGCAGATAACAATATATTTTTGATATGGAATGATGATGTTTTTGAAAATATGGTTACTTTTACAGGAGTAGAAGTGAATCCTCAGAAAATGAAAAGCCAGGAAAAAAGGAGTATAAAGTTGCATTAGTTATTGCTCCTGGTAAAGATTACCATTGGTATCAACAAAATAAGGATGGATACTGGTCTCATAAGAGGGGATTAACACAGGCGAGCAATGTTGATGCTAGTGGGAAAAAAATAAAAAATCCTAAAACATGTAATCGTAATTATGGTAATGATCTTAATTATTCTAATTTTTGTGGTTACTATATGGTAAAGGTAAAATAGTAAGTCTGTTAAAAAATTAAAGCATAGTAAGTAGTTTGTAAATAGGCTTGTTCAATGTATTAGCCCCATGAAAAGTATAACATAGGGGATTAGGTTGAAAATACATTTTTCACAACTCTTGCGTAGCAAGAGTTTGGCAATTTGTGCCTGCGCACACTTGCCACAAATTTGTTATGAACAAAGAGCGTGTGCAGAAATGAGGATTATTATGAATCTTCTATAATTGCTATAGGAGATTTCATAATAATCTAAGTAATAATGATTATATTTGTGCAAAAGTAGGGCAGATGTAAAAAACTTATTTGAAGTTTTCAGAAATTTTTATTGAACGTTTGTCTTTGTTGAGGAGATAAGAATGTATCAAAATAAATTAAAGTTTGATAATGTAACAAGGATTGTTATTATCTTTATTATAAGCGGTTGCGTTATTTTAGCAGGAGAATTGCGAAATTCATGGGTTCAAATGCATGATAGTAAAGCAAAGGTATTACGACTATTAATATTGAATGATGTCATTTATTTATCAAAGAAGAAAGAAGAACTTTCATGGGGAGATTTTGAAAAATATCAATATAAGGAAGGTGGTAGTGGCCTTTATATACGCTATTATGAGATAGAGACACAATGGAAACTTTTTATTGGTGGGGGAGATTTGAAGGAGAAGCCGTTGTATATTACTTTAGAAAATAGCATAACAGGTGATGGTTTTGATATTCGTGAGAATGATGCAGAGTTAATGATAAACAGAATAAAGAATGGTTGTGAATAGAAAATGATAGAAGGTACAAATAGAAAAGTTTAGTGCAGAAAAAGGAAACTAATCAAAGGGACGATCCTGGCTTACCAGCAGAGCCTGAAAGAGCAGTATTGTGATTCGGAATTAGCAGAAACTGAAAAGGCAGGGCAACAGAATTTACTTTTTTATGATACGCCTGGCTGTGAATAGTAACAATTTTAGCACTCGATTACATTGAGTGCTAAAATTTTGCTTGACTTTTTTGGAAAAGCGTATTAAACTATGTTCTAACAGATTACTAGCACTCGATTCTCTTGAGTGCCAGTACCAAATGATAGAAGAAATACTGAAAAGATTGGAGAGATGATGATGCAGAACAGGACAGGTAGTTTATCAATTGAATCTGAAAATATGTTTCCGATAATTAAGAAATGGCTTTATTCAGACCATGATATTTTTGTGCGCGAGTTGATTTCAAATGGCTGCGATGCAATTACGAAGTTAAAGAAACTTGATGTAATGGGAGAGTATACGCTTCCAGATGATTATAAAGCAGAAATCCAAGTTGTTGTGAACCCAGAGGAAAAGACAATTTCTTTTACAGATACCGGTATTGGAATGACAGAAGAGGAAGTGGGCGAATACATTAACCAGGTGGCTTTTTCTGGTGCAACAGATTTCCTTGAGAAATATAAGGATAAAACAAATGAAGAGCAGATTATCGGCCATTTTGGGCTTGGGTTTTATTCCGCATTTATGGTTGCCGATACAGTATCAATTGATACCCTATCATGGCAGGATGGGGCGCAGGCAGTCCATTGGGAGTCAGAAGGCGGTATTAATTATGAGATGTCTGATGGTTCAAGGGACAGCGTTGGGACGACAATCACGCTGTATTTGTCAGAAGACAGCTTGGAATTTGCCAATGAATACCGCATCCGTGAGATTTTAAATAAATATTGTTCCTTTATGCCAGTTAAGATATTCTTATCAAAGGCAAATGCAGAACAGGAATTTGAGACAATTGATGCAGCAGATGTGCGCGAGGATGATGTTGTTGTAGAGAATTTTGTCGAAGAAGCTAAGACAGAAGAGAGGGAAAATGAGAATGGCGAGAAAGAGGTTGTAGAGATATCCCCTCGTAAAGAAAAGGCCAAGATAAATAAACGCCCTGTGTCCATAAGCGATACCAACCCGCTTTGGATGAAGCATCCAAATGACTGTACAGAAGAGGAGTACAAAGATTTTTACCGGAAGGTATTTAATGATTATAAGGAACCTCTTTTCTGGATTCATCTGAATATGGATTATCCATTTAATTTAAAGGGAATTCTGTATTTCCCGAAGGTAAATACAGAATATGATAATTTGGAAGGCGTAATTAAGCTTTACAATAACCAGGTATTTATTGCAGATAATATTAAAGAAGTAATCCCTGAGTTTTTAATGCTCTTAAAGGGTGTAATTGACTGTCCTGACTTGCCTTTGAATGTCTCAAGGAGTGCTTTGCAAAATGATGGCTTTGTAAAGAAGATTTCTGATTATATTACGAAAAAGGTAGCTGATAAGCTATCTGGGATGTATAAGGTTGAGCGTGAAGAATATGAAAAATATTGGGAAGATATCAGCCCATTTATTAAATATGGCTGCTTAAAGGATGAGAAATTCCGTGAAAAGATAGAAGAATTTATTATCTTTAAAGATTTGAATGACAAGTTTATCACACTGCCAGAATATGTAGAGGAACGGAAAAAGGCAGAGGGTGAGGAAGTTGACGAAGAAGTGACTGTTGAAGAACCGGAGGAAAAGAAGGCAGACAGCGAAGATGCGGCAAAAGAAGGGGATACAGAAGCTGAGGTTCTGGATGAAAATGGGGAGCCTGTAGAAGAAGAGGAAGAAAAGCCGACAATAGTCTATTATGTTACAGATTTGCAGCAGCAGAGCCAGTATATTAACCTGTTTAAAGAGCAGGGGATTAATGCTGTCATTTTGAGCCATAATATTGACCAACCTTTTATTTCCCAGTTAGAGCAGGGTGAATTAAAGGTGAAATTCCAGCGTATTGATGCAGATTTAAATGATACGATGACAGAAGAAGTGGATGAAGAAACAGTGAAAGCACAGACAGAGTCATTGTCGGAGATTTTCAAAAAAGCGCTTGGAAAAGAGCAGCTTGAAGTAAAAGTAGAGAAATTTAAGAATGAAAATATTTCTTCTATGATGACACTATCAGAGGAAACCCGCCGTATGCAGGATATGATGAAGATGTATAGCATGGGTGGAAATGGCATGGATATGGGAATGTTTGGCGGCGGTGAGACGCTTGTCTTAAATTCAGCAAATAAACTGGTACAGTATATTTTGGACCATAAAGAGGGTGAACATGTGGAATTGTTCTGTAAACAGTTATATGACTTGGCAATGATTGCACATAAGCCGCTCCCAGCAGAAGAAATGACAGCTTTTGTTGCAAGAAGCAATGAAATTATGATGTTGCTTGCAAAATAATGTATTATGCGGAGATAAAATACAAAAAGGGGCTGCTACACTAATTTTAGTGTGGCAGCCCTTTTTTGCTTTATAGGAAATTGACGGCGGATCGTATGTTCTCTTTTGCATTTCTAAATAAATTCTAAAATCAGAAAAAATATATTGACTATTAGTCATTTTTGGAATACACTATAGATTGTAAAGAAAATGACTGTTAGTCATTTGTTAGAAAGGATTGAGGAGCAATGATAAACGTTGGAAAATGGATTACGAAACACAAGAATATTATTTTGCTGATTACGGTAATTCTTTTGGTACCGGCAGTGATTGGGTACATTACTACCCGTGTGAATTACGATGTTTTAAGTTATCTGCCAAAGTCGCTGGAAACGGTAGAGGGCCAGGACATTATGGTAGATGAATTTGGGATGGGCGCTTTTTCGATGATTGTGGTGGACGATATGACGATGAAGGAAGCTGCAGAGCTGGAAAAGCAAGTGGAAGCAATTGACCATGTATCAGATGTGCTTTGGTATGATGATGTATTAGATACAAATGTACCAAAGGAGATGCTTCCGGCAGAAATCAGGGACGCCTTCTTTCATGGGGATGCTACAATGATGATTGCATTTTTTGAAGAGACGACTTCTGCAGATACAACAATGGATGCTATTGAGGAAATACGTTCTACTGTTGCAAAGAATGCATATGCGAGCGGTATGTCAGGCGTGGTTACAGATATTAAGAACCTGGCATTAGAGGAAATGCCAATATATGTCCTGGTTGCAGCAGTTTTGTGCCTGGTTGTCCTTTTGATAACAATGGATTCACTGGTAGCGCCGCTAATATTCCTTCTTACGATTGGGCTTTCTATCCTCTTTAATTTGGGAAGCAACATATTCTTAGGGGAAATTTCTTATATCACACAGGCATTGGCGGCAGTGCTTCAATTGGCGGTTACAATGGATTATTCCATTTTCCTTCTGGAGAGTTATGAAGCAAATAAGGAGAGGTTCCCGGGGGACAAAAAACGTGCGATGGCACATGCGGTTTCCAATACATTTAAGTCCGTTTCAAGCAGTTCTGTTACAACAATTGCAGGGTTTGTGGCTTTGTGTTTTATGACATTTAAGCTGGGGATGGATATTGGGATTGTAATGTCAAAAGGTGTTATTATTGGCGTGCTTATGTGCGTAACCGTACTTCCGGCAATGATTCTTACTTTTGACAAAGCAATTGAGAAGACAACGCATAAGCCGTTGATTCCATCACTTAATAAAGTATCAGATTTTATTATCCGGTTCCGGTATATAGCGCTTACTTTATTTGTTATTATCTTGGTTCCGGCAATTCATGGAAATAATAATTATGAAATTTATTATAACTTGGATACTTCCCTTCCAAAGGATATCCCAAGCGCCATTGCGAACGAGAAACTGAAAGAGAATTTTGATATGAGCTCGCTCCATATGGTACTTTTGGAAGATGGGCTGACAGCAAAAGAAAAAAATGGGATGCTACAGGAGATTAAGAAAGTAGATGGGGTAAAATGGGTAATTGGCATGGATTCCCTGTTTGGCCCAAATCTTCCAGATACATTGATTCCAGAGGACGTCAGGAGCATGTTAAAGACAGATAATTACGAATTGCAGTTTGTCTGCTCTGATTATGCTTCGGCTACGGATGAATCAAATAAACAGATTCATGCAATTGATAAGATTGTAAAAGGGTACCAGGAAGAGGGGATGGTAATTGGGGAAGCGCCTTTGATGAAGGATTTGTCAGATGTGACAAATGTGGACTTGGAGAATGTAAATATTATTTCTATGGCAGCGATATTCCTGATTATCCTGATTACGTTTAAATCTATTTCTATACCGGTTATTCTGGTGGCAATTATAGAATTTGCGATTGCATGTAATATGGCAGTTCCATTTTATACAAATACATCCCTGCCATTTGTTGCAAGCATAGTAATTGGCACAATTCAGTTAGGGGCAACGGTTGATTATGCGATATTGATGACAAGCCGTTACCAAAAGGAACGCGTCATACAAAAAAGGAGCAAGAAAGATGCTATCCGCATAGCGCACCAGACGTCAATAAAATCAATTTTGACAAGTGGGTTCTGTTTCTTTGCAGCTACATTTGGAGTATCCTTGTACTCCAGGATTGATATGATTGGTTCAATTTGTACCTTGCTGTCAAGGGGTTCTATTATTAGCATGGTTGTTGTAATTGGGATTCTTCCTGCAATGCTTTGGATATTTGACGGCGTGATTATCCATACTTCCTGGGATATGATAAAAGAAAAGGTAGGCCATAGGGACAGGGAACATAGAAATATAACAATTGAGGAACATTAATAGATTTTGTGTTTAGAATGGAGGATTTTATTATGAGAAAGAGTAAAAAGAAAATCGCGGCAGTTGGAATTACTTGTTTATTGGCTTCTGGGCTTCTTTTAGGCAGCGTGGAATATGCATCCCATACATTTGCAGCGGCAAAGACAGCAGAATCTGGCGTTAAGCCTGTTAATAAGAATACAAAAGTAAATGATAACGAAAAGAGGGCGGCGTCTGGTGTGTCAAAAGAAGAGTCGGTTTATGTTACCCTGGATGCCTCTGGAAAGAAGCAAAGTGTAATTGTCTCTGACTGGTTGAAAAATTCCGGCGTCAATGGTACACTAAAAGACGTATCCAACTTAAAAGATATACAGAATACAAAAGGGGAGGAAACATTTGCACAAGATGGGGATGTGATTTCCTGGGATGCGAAAGACCAGGACATCTATTACCAGGGGACAACAGAAGAAGCCCTTCCGGTCGGGATGGAAATCACTTATAAACTGGATGGGAAAGAAATCGCCCCTAAAGAGCTTGCAGGAAAGAGCGGTAAGCTGGAGATGGTTATCCACTATACAAATTCTTCCAAGGAAACCGTAAAGGTGGCAGGGGAGGAAAAAGAGGTATATACTCCATTTTTAATGGCAACAGGGATGATTCTGCCAGTTGAGAAATTTACTAATGTTTCAGTAGATCATGGGGATGTATTATCAGAGGGGGACAATGATATTTTGATGGCGTATGGTATGCCAGGATTGAAAGAAAGTTTAAAGCTGGAGGAACTGGATTTTGGTCACGAGGTAGATGTAGATTTAGGAAAAATAACAGAAAAGATGACGGATACAGTTACAATTACTGCTGATGTCAAAGAATTTGAGCTGGGGCAGACTTATACAGTTGCAACGGCAAGTATTTTTAAAGATTTAGATTTTGGAAATATTTCCGGAAGCGATGAGCTGGATGATAAGATGGAAGAGCTCCAAGATGCCGCAGGAGAGCTTGTGGATGGTTCTGGCCAAATTCAGGAGAATTTAGATGAATTAAATGAAAAGTTTGGTGAGTATTCTGATGCGATTGATACATTAGATGAAAGCGTGGAAACACTTGATGACGGAAGCCGTAAAATTAATGAAGCAACAAAGAAATATACAAATTCTACGGATAAATTATTAGGCGCTGTCAATACTTATACAGATGGAGCAAAGACTTTCGCGAAAAGTACAAAGACCTATAGCCAGGGAACAAAGAAGCTGGTAGATGGTGTTGGGCAGCTTTTTGACGCATCCTCCTCTTTCCCAAAATCTTATGAGGAGTTCCATCAGCAGTTAGATGCCTATACAACAGGGGTAAATACGCTTCTTTCAAAAGAGAATATGAATGGCCTTTCCAATGCAGCTTCAACCCTAAAAAGTGGTGTAGAAACGGTAGACCAAGGGCTGAAAAAGGTTCAGGCTGGCGTGCAGGATATCCATCAGGGCGCCAGTGCGCTAGATGCACAAAAAGAAAATGCAGATAGCTGCATCCAGGCAATGAAGATGATGCAGAAGCAGTATGAAGCAATGGCAGCTTCTGAATCAGATGCAGCAAAAAAAGCACAGTACCAGCAGCTTGCAAAAGCGGCAGAAGGTTCTGCAGAATATATGCAGGGGGCGCAGAAGCTTGCATCTTCCATTGCTGCCAGTACAAATGGAAAGGCAGATGGCTCTTTGGACGGAGATGGTTCACAGGATTTGGCAGCAGCGCTTTCACAGCTAGAAGCAGCAACAAATACAGAGTCAGAAGGGCAGAACCTTTATACAGGGCTTGAACAGTTAAGCCAGAGTGCAAACGCTATTTCAGAAAATGCGCAGAAACTCCGTAGTTCAAAAGAGCCTCTCATGGAAGCCAGTACAACAATTCATGGAAGCATTGCAACAATTGTATCCAAATTGGATGAGGTATATAAAAGCGGCAAGCTGATTACAGCAAATAATAAGAAGTTAGAAAAAGCGGCAGGCTCTATTTCTTCCAATGCAGGTTTAATCCAGGCAAACGGTGAGAAACTGACGGATACCAGCAGTACATTCCGTGATGCGACAAAGACGCTTGCAGATGGAACCGGGAAGCTTGTAAATGGAGTGCAGGCTCTTGTGGGTTCTACAGGAGATGTATCCGATGGGATTGGCAAACTTGCAGATGGCGCAGTAGACCTTTATGATGGCATGAAGACATTCCAGAAAGATGGGACGGATAAATTGGCTGATACAGTGAATGGGTTGTTTGATGGCGGAAGTGATTTGGAAAATGGAGTAAAAGCAGTGGATAAGGCGGCGAAGAAGTATAAATGCTTTTCAGGGATTACAGATGGAATGGAAGGGAAAGTAAAATTTGTTTTAACAACACAAGCAGTGAAAACAGAAGATTAAAGGAGCAATATTTTGGGCAAAATAGATGATAAAAAAAAGCAGAAAAAGGCCGCCCTGCTAAAGGCGGCATATCAGCTTTATACCGTGAAAGGGATTGACAACACATCTGTTTCTGAAATTGCCGAAACAGCAAATATGGCAAAAGGGACATTTTACCTGTATTTTAAGGATAAATATGAGGTAAGGGACAGCCTTGTTGCCTCCCAGGCAAATATGGTATTTGAGCGTGCCAGCCATCAGTTGGACTATTTGTTGTCAGAGCAGATGCCGGATTCAGCGGAAGACCTTATAATTATGTTGGTTGATACAGTGATTGACCAGTTAAACAACAGTCCGAACCTGCTTCGTTTTATTTCAAAAAATTTAAGCTGGGGTGTCTTTTCTAATCTCCAGATTGCAGATTTGGATAACCGCAACTGTATGGATATTTTTGATTCTTTGCTTGAGGAATCAGGAAAAGAGTACCGACAGAAAGAATTAATGATCTTTATGATTGTAGAACTGGTAAATGCGACATGCTACAATGTTATTTTAAACCATGTCCCAGTAGAGCTTGATGAATTAAAGCCAGAGCTGTACGAAACTATACGCAATATCCTTTATCAGTTTGAAGTAAAGGAGGCCATCCCTGTATAAGGGGTGGCTTTTTTCTTGGGTTTAGGGTATGATGGATGCATTTAGTGAAGCCTGGTTGTAGATAGAAGAGGGGGAAGCAGATGAAACAGATATTATTGGTAGAAGATGATTTAAGCCTTGTTACAGGCTTGTCGTTTGCAATAAAGAAAGAGGGATATGGAATTGAGGTTGCCCGTACAAGCTCAGAAGCTGATAAGCTATGGGCAGATGGGAAATATGATTTGGTGATTTTGGATGTATCTCTTCCTGATGGTTCTGGTTTTGGGCTGTGCAGGAAAATACGCTGTAATTCCAAAGTACCAATCCTTTTTTTGACTGCTGCTGATGAAGAAACGGATATTATTATGGGGCTGGATATTGGAGGCGACGATTATATTACAAAGCCTTTCAAGCTTGCCATATTGTTATCAAGGATAAATGCCCTGCTCCGTAGGAGCAGTAATTTCAGTGGGTTGGAAACAGAATTATCATCTGGTGGGATCAGGGTGCAGCTATTAAAAAATTTAGTATTTAAGAATGGCGAGCCGATAGAATTAACAGCAGGGGAATATAAGCTGCTTTGCCTTTTTATGGAAAACCCAGATATTGTGCTTTCCCCCGAACGGATTTTAAGCAGTTTATGGGACTGCAATGAAAATTATGTAGACAGTAATACATTAACTGTATATATCCGGAGGCTGCGCAAAAAAATTGAAGACAATCCTGCAATGCCTGAAAGGATTATAACGGTTCGGCGGATGGGATATAAATGGAATACGGAAGGTGGAATATGAAATTATTAGCAGACCGGGCGGCATACGTCCTTTTTTGTAAAATATTGTTTTTTACTGTGGCTTTTGGCATGGTTTCTGCAGGGCTTCTTTTCTTTTTGCCAGGAAAAGCAGCCATCTGTATAGTAATAAGCGCATTGTGTATGGTTTTGTGCATTATGGCAGGCTGTTATCAGTATCTTTTGGAACAGAGTAAAAGGATAGAAAATGCTGCTGCACAGGTTACAGACTATATATCGGGAAAGAAAGATGCCCGCATTGAATGTGACGAGGAAGGTTCCCTCTACCTTTTATTTCATAGGGTTAATATGCTGGCATCTATATTGGATGCCCGTGCTAAGAGGGAGGAAAAAGCGAGGGAGTTTTTGAAAAATATAATTTCTGATATTTCCCATCAATTAAAAACACCGCTTGCCGCCCTGAATATCTATAATGCGATTTTGCAGGAAGAAGCAGGGGATTCTGCGACAGTACAGGAGTTTACAGAACTGTCTGAACAGGAGCTTGATAGGATTAACACATTGGTACAGAATCTTATAAAGCTTGCAAGGTTGGATGCGGGCGCTGTTGTATTTGATATGGCAGAAGAAAATGTACTTGAAATGATGGAGGAGGCCAAGAAGAAGTTTTCGTTCCGTGCGATGCAGGAGCACAAGGAAATTAGCCTGGCAGGTGACAGCAGGGTTTTGCTGTCTTGTGACAGGGGGTGGCTGGTGGAAGCAATTGGAAATCTTGTAAAAAATGCGCTTGACCATACAGATGCAGGAGGCCAGGTTCAAATAAAATGGAAGCATTTTTCGTCGATAGTCCAGATTGTGGTAGAAGATAATGGAGCTGGGATACATCCAGAGGATTTGCATCATATTTTTAAGAGGTTTTACCGCAGCCGTTTTTCTAAAGATATCCAAGGGGCGGGGCTTGGCCTTCCGCTTGTAAAAGCAGTGGCCGAGGCGCACAATGGCACAATTGAAGTTAACAGCAATTTGGAGAAAGGAACTGTTTTTATCATTAATTTTCTGATTGATTCCTACAAAATTGTAGGCTGAAATTCATCTTGCTGTAGGGTAGATATGTTATATTTAATACCGTTACAGAAAGGAATACGTTTTAATATTCCTTTGGTAACGGTAATTATTTTTTGTGAAAGAGGTGTATATCATATGGATTTATTAGAAGTCAAGTCAATTTCTAAAACTTATGGCAGTGGGGAGGCTGCTGTCCATGCGTTGAAAGAGGTGAGTTTTTCTGTGCCAAAGGGCGAGTTTGTGGCTGTGGTTGGAGAATCAGGTTCTGGGAAAAGTACGCTCTTAAATATGATGGGGGCACTGGATACGGCTACTTCTGGCAGGGTTTTTATTGACGGGAAGGATATTTTTGCAATGGATGACAGTAAGCTTACTGTATTCCGGCGTAGGAATATAGGGTTTATATTCCAGGCATTTAACCTGATACCAGAGTTAAATGTGGAGCAGAATATAATGTTCCCTGTCTTGTTGGATTACCAGAAACCAGATAAGAGATATTTAGAAGAATTGCTTTCGGTGCTTAACCTAAAGGAGCGCCGCTATCATTTGCCAGGGCAGTTGTCTGGCGGGCAGCAGCAGAGGGTGGCGATTGGGCGCGCTTTAATGACGCACCCCTCCCTGATTCTGGCAGATGAGCCGACGGGGAATCTCGATTCCAAAAACAGCAGTGAGGTAATTACTTTATTAAAAGAAACTTCTAGGATATATGAACAGACAATTATAATGATTACACATAACCAAAGCATTGCCCAGAGTGCAGACAGAATCTTATCCGTTTCAGATGGAGTAATTACAGATTTGGGAGGTGCAGCAAATGAAAAGTTATCTTAGCTTGATCCCGGTTTCCGCAAAAATACATAGGCGGAAGAACCGGATGACGCTTTTTTGCATTATTATATCTGTCTTTTTAGTGACTGCCGTATTTAGTATGGCAGATATGGGATATCGGATGGAAAAGGAGAATTTGGTAAAAAAGCATGGGAACTGGTCAGTATGCCTATATCATATGAAGCAAGAGGATGCAGAATTGATTGGCTTGCAGGCAAATGTTAGCAGCACAGCATGGTATAGCGTGATAAACAGTGAAATAGATGAATCCTACTACTTAAATGATAAAATGGCAATTTTATATGGAGTGGAGAAGGGGTATCTTGAAGAGATGGTGAATTACCAAGTAGAGGGGGATTTTCCAGGAAATAATTCAGAAATTATGCTGACTCAAAATGCAAAAGAGGTTTTAGAAGTGGGCATAGGGGATAAGGTTACAGTGAGTACGCCTTCCGGGGAGATAGGGTATACTGTATCAGGTTTTTGTGAAGACGACGGAAGCGCCTTGCTTGCTGATGCAATTGGTGTCTATATGGGCCAGGCAGCATTTAATAATATTTGTACGATAAATAATAGGAAAGAAAATCCGAAATATTATATCCGTTTCCAAAAGGGGATTCATGTTAGGGAAGCAATTACAGAGATTAAGGGAAAGTATCATTTAAAAGATAAAGACGTAGAGGAAAACAAAGGCGTCCTAGGGATGGAAGGCTATGGGGGCAGCGCCATGTTTTCTAGCCTTTATGCAGTTGCTGCAATTTTGTTTGTATTGATTTTACTGGCTGGCGTTTTTATGATTGCGGGCAGTTTAAACAGTGATATTGCAGAACGTTCCAGGTTCTTTGGCATGATGCGCTGCATTGGGGCGAGCAGGAAGCAGATTCGATGCTTTGTGCGGCTGGAAGCGCTGAATTGGTGTAAAATTGCAGTTCCTGTGGGGATAATCCCTGGCATTGTGGTAACATGGGGGCTTTGCGCTGTAATGCGGCTAGTCAGTGCAGAATTTTCGGAAATACCTGTTTTTGGAATTAGCATTATTGGTATTATCTTTGGCATGGTTGTTGGAATCCTTACTGTGCTGCTTGCGGCGCAGTCTCCGGCAAAACGGGCGTCAAAAGTATCACCTGCAGCGGCTGTATCAGGAAATTCAGGGAATATGGAAAAGGTACGCCATGCAGCGGACGTGCGTTTTTCAAAAGTAGAAACAGCGTTAGGAATCCACCATGCAGTGTCTGCAAAGAAAAACCTGATTCTTATGGTTTGTTCGTTTGCACTTAGCATTGTTATGTTTCTTAGCTTTTCGGCAATTTTGGATTTTGCAAAAAGCCTGCTGCCGTCAATCCGCCCCTATGAACCTGATTTTGTAGTGGTTGCAAATGGTAAGCCTATGATAGGGAAAGATTTTATAGAGGAAGTTGGCAGGCAGGACGGGATAAAGCGTGTATATGGGAATATGTGCAGTTCCAAAGTCCCAGTAGAATCGGATAAAAAGATAGGGAAAGCTAGGATTGTTTCTTATGATGAATATATGCTGCAGTGTGCGGGAGATGAAATAATAAGTGGTGATATTTCAAAAGTGCGCACAAGTAAAGGGCATGTTATGACTATTTTCAATAAAAATAACCCTCTGGAGGTTGGCGATAAGGTACGCCTGGAGGGAAAAGAAGTAGAGGTTGCGGCTGTTTTGTCAGAAGGGCTTTTTGCAGATGAAGTGACACTGATTGGCACAGAGGACACATTTACCTGGTTAACAGGGGAAAACCAATATAGTATAGTTCAGGTTCAGTTTCAAAAGGATGTGGCGGCAAAAGATATCAGGGCGTTACGCAATTTGGCAGATGGGAAATATGCAGTGACTGACCAGCGTCAGATAAACCAGGAGTCAAACGCAACCTTCTGGATGGTAAGGCTTCTGGTTTATGGTTTTCTGCTTATTGTAGCAATGATTACTGTTTTTTATATTATTAACAGTATTTCAATGAATGTATCTGCCCGGATAAAGCAGTATGGTGCAATGCGTGCGATTGGCATGAGTATGCAGCAGCTTACAAAAATGATAGCAGCGGAAGCATTAACCTATGCTGTCTGCGGGTGTGCTGTTGGGTGTATTGCCGGCCTGCCGCTGCATTACCTGATTATCCATAAGCTTGTAACAAAATATAGCGGCGTTTCATGGAATATACCAGTTGTAGCGATTGCAGTAATTCTACTGATTGTGTCTGCTTCGGCAGTTGTGGCAGTCTGTGTTCCGGCAAAGAGGATGAAGAAAATGGAAATTGTTGATACAATTAATGAGTTGTAGTGATCCATGAGATAGGCTGAACGTGAATGATTATCTTGATGGTATTGCGAAATAAACGTGAGAGAAATTATTGAGAAAGAGATTATTTTTGCATAAGGCAGGCAAGCTGGCAGATTTGACCGTTAGAGTGACGAAACCGTATTGCTGCAAAAGGATCGTTATTCTTGATGATTTTTTGGGGATAAGCTTCTTTTTAGCAAGTTCGCCCTAAGGGGCAGGGCATTTTTCCAACCATAAATAAAGACTGTTTTATTACTACGGCAGTTAAATGTAGACGGATTTTACGCAAAATCAATTTTAATCTGCAAACAGAAGATTGAGCTGAAACAATTAATGATGCTAGATGTCAAGTGGACATCTGTTCAGCACGAATCGTAGCAGAGCGTAGGCCAATGCAACAGATAGAAATTTATACAAGTAAAAACCTTGATATTTAACCGCCGCAGTAATACTATTATAAAACAGCTTTGTTGCAAAATTTACACATATTACTCAGAATGCTTTAATTAATAGCAAATTGTATTTGGCATTCTATAAAATGATAAAAGGATTCTTGAAATAAATACTTAAATCGGAAATATCAAAAAGAGACAACCAATTGTAGTATAAACCTTTAGCTATATAAAATAATAGAAACCTTTCCTTTACTTTTTTTGTGCAAAAGACAGCACAAAAATGAGAGTTTTTATGTACTTATTTACAAAACATAAAAATGAATGTTAGCAATGACAAAAGAAAAGAGCCAAAATCTAACATTTCTTTAAAACCAAATTTGTTTTCCATAAGAATCACCTCCAATTATATACTGAAACTAACAAATTTGCTAAACATGAATGTCTTTTTAAAAAAGAATATTTTTTTAAAAAGACTTTAATAATATTATAAATAGTAATATATTCTAGCATATTTAAGATAACATATTTTTTTACTAAATGCAACATTATATTTATAGTATAAGGTGAGAAATGTAGATTGTGGAAATGTATTTTTAAACATACTCTAGGGTACAGCAATTTTGGCCTCTACCAAAAAATATATCAGTAATGTACATACATGGAAGAAGTGTATAAGATATATATCTTTATATATTACTCCGGCGGTTAAATATCGACGTTTTTACTTGCTTAAATTTCCATCTGCCGCGTTGTTATCAATCGTTGTAGCACTCGCTACAACTCATTCTTCCGCCTTGCAGATGAAAATTTATTCTACGTAAAATTCATCGACATTTAACCGCCAGAGTAATATAATCAGTTTGGTTCTACAAAAAGGCATATCTTTCAGTATATCTCCTTTAGAAGCCTCGCTTATTGTCACATCCTTTTTCGTAACAATTACTTACGAAAACATTGATTTTATAATAATTTTATCGAAGTTTAATCCTGAATGTGCTATACTACAATTATCAGGAAAAATCCTGTGGATTGAAAAAATAATATTATGAATAGAGAAGAGATTTGTCAGCATCAAGCAAAGACAAACTCTTCTTTATTTTTCAACGAACTATATAAAATTGTAAGAATATATTTTATCCACCAATTTGAATTAAATCAATATTGAATAATTAAAAAGGCGGCAGGGAGAAAGCTCTGCCGCAAATTTTTTGAAAAGGGTCTTGTATGTGACGCAGCGTAATGATGTATAATACATAGGAGGTAGATAATTATGGCAAAACACAGAGCAATACCGCTTGGGTTTATGACAGTTGGAGAGGTTGCAAAGAAAATAGGGGTTACTGTCCGTACATTGCAATACTATGATAAAGAAGGATTGTTATCCCCTTCAGCAGTGAGTGAAGGGGGACGCAGGCTTTATACAGATAAAGACTTAGTTATACTCCATCAAATTATATCTTTGAAATCATTGGGTTTTTCTTTGAATGATATAAAGCATCGCTTAATTTCTTTAGAAACACCATCTGATGTTGCAAATCCTCTTACCGAACAGGCAGATAGCATACGCAAGAAAATAGAACAGCTAACAGCTACTTTGACAGCAATCGAACAGTTAAGAGAAGAAGTATTACAAATGCAGACAGTCAATTTTAAGAAGTATGCAGATATTATTGTCAATCTGCAAATGAAAAATGACTCTTATTATCTCATTAAGCGTTTTGATGATGATACGCTTGACCATATCCGTAATCGGTTTGATAAGGAAAGTGGTTTGGATTTTATGGATAGATTTAACCGTTTGAGTGATGAAATTATAGAACTTCAAAAGGCAAGCGTGCCCCCTGAAAATGAAAAATGCCAACGAGTTGTAAAAGAGTATTGGGGATTGATTACGGAATTTACGAATGGTGATATGAGTATGCTTCCGAATTTCCCTATGCTTAACGCTCTTGGTATTAAAGAAATTGAGAAGAAACAGTACGTCCAACTATCCACAGGACAAAAAAGGCGATTACATCTCGCTATTGCGCTTATCGGTAATCCAGATATTATTTTTCTCGATGAGCCGACTGCGGGGCTTGATGTTGAGGGTAGGGTTTCACTTCACGAACAAATTCGCAAACTCAAGTCACAAGGAAAAACGATTGTTTTGGCAAGTCACGATATGGCAGAAGTGGAAAACTTATGTGACCGAATAGCAATTTTGAATAATGGGAATATTGCCTTTTGTGGCACAGTGACAGAACTGACAGATAAGATTGGGGAAAAGTATTTTATTCATATCAAAACGCAACAAGGGAACAGCACTTTTGAAACAGATAATATTGAAGATACTTTGATTTCCTTGCTTAATGAGTTGAAGCAAAAAGAAATTCATATATTGGATATTAAAGTTGACCGTGGTACACTTGAACAGCATTTTATCGAAATGGCGAGGAGGGAAACAGAATGAATGGTTTTTTATATGGTGTTGCGTTACAGTGGAAATTGGATATACGAAGTAAGTCCCTCTTAGTTACCTGCTATATCGTTCCGCTTATTTTCTTTCTTCTTATGGGCGGTATATTTACTTCCGTTATGCCCGAAATGGGAAGTACACTTATACAATCTATGATTGTAATGAGTGTTTCAATGGGGGCATTTATCGGATTACCGCCGTCGCTGATTGAAACTTACGGAAGTGACATAAAAAAAGTTTATAAGGCAAACGGAGTACCTATCTATTTAGGACTTGTTACAATGTTCCTTTCGGCATTTGTCCATTTGATGATTACCTGTGTTGTGATAGTGTTACTTGCCCCTATTCTATTTGAAGCAACTTTGCCGATACAACTTCCGTTTTTCTTTCTTGCACTCGCTATATACATTATTGTGTCGTTAAGCATTGGAAGTGTTTTAGGGTTGACGGTAAAAAATCAAGCGAAATTGACGATGGTAGCACAATTAGTGTTTTTGCCCTCAATTATGCTTTCTGGAATTATGTTCCCTATCAACTTGCTACCCGATTTTCTTGAAGCTATAGGGCGTATTTTCCCTGCTTCTTGGGGATACCGATTGATGTTGGATAATGGATTTTGCTTTGAAAATCTATGGTATCTAATCTTTATCTTTTTTGCAGCGGTAATTGTATGTGGAATCGTTTTGAAAAAACAAAAAGTAAAATAGTTTGGAAGGAAAAGTTTTGAGCAAAACATATCCATGCTGCCCCTTTGTTACCGCGTCGGCAAGCTGCCGCCCGATTTCATGGGCTTTTTCATAGTCCATTTCCCCCGGCGCAAAGGACTGTATCAAGTGAATACATTTTACTGTTCACCTTTCTTTTTGGATATGTCTACACAGTTCGATTGATTAGCCAAAATAGAACATATTAGCGTGGTGCTTTGTAAACTTTTTTAGTTTTGCTTGATGGCTAATCCAAATTAGCCAATACTGTAATTGGCTAATTAGAATTAGCAAAAAGTGAAGTGCAGTATGACAACAAAACAAAAAATATTGAATGAAGCCCTATCACTCTTTTTAGAGAAAGGATATAGTGCGGTTTATGTCGGGGATATTGCCGAAGCGGTAGGCATGAAAACACCGTCGCTATATAAGCACTACAAAAACAAGCAGGACATTTTTAATTCCTGTGTTGAAGTTTTCTCGGAGCGCATGGAAAATATCAGAAACGATTTGCAATTGCCGGGAAGTAAGACAACTTCCTTTACCTATGAAACAGTTACCGAAGAACAGCTTATTGAGGTAGCAAATGCACTTTTTCTGTTTTATTTACAGGATAATGTGGCGGCAAAAATTCAGAAAAATGCTGATGATAGAACGCTATCATAACCCTCATATTATTGCATTACGCTTTTATACCCCTATCTTTTATTTGTTGTAAAAATATGATATGCGTCCCGGCGAGGTAGAGGAAGCAAAACAGGAACTTACCTTAATGGTGCAAGAGTTTTGTAAAACCTATAAACGAGAGAGCCGGCGAGAATGAAAAAATTAAGGGCAAAGGTGAAGTAATCCTATCTGTTCATGGCATTTTTGGCGGTTACGACCAAGCCTGTAACACCTCTGAAGATTTCAACACTGATTATAGAATAATTGCTCCGTCAAGGTTTGGATATTTAGGTAGTGATGTTTTGGGCAATGGAACGTTACTATTCACAGCCAATCGTAGCCGGACTTAAGGAAATAAAAAATATCTTC
>CAJUJR010000008.1 GCA_910586605.1 uncultured Lachnospiraceae bacterium
ATACTGCAGGAGATAATTTTTTCTTTTTTAATGTAAAGGTAAGGTAATTGACTCCGTTTTTGAACTGCCATGTGGGAATTTCTCCCATACCTGAAAGGATGCCTTTCATAATAGCGCTTTCTTCGCCGCCATCCGTATGAACCACATCGTTTTTTTCTCCCAGAATAGAAAAACTGACATACAGACGGTTTATCCGCTTTCTGCACTGAAATTGAATCATGACACGCCACATCTATATCATAATTTGTCATGGTGTAATCCTGCATACTAAACTCCTAAAAGATTAAATCCGTTTATGCGGTACTGTTTAATCCTGTCTTTTACTTCTTCTGCTGACAGTTCGGGTTCTTTCAGCTATTTAATACATTTTTCTTCTCTCTCAGTTTTCTCACATCCAGCATATCAAGACCGGCAGCCAGTTCCACAAGTTCCGCCTGCAGACAGAACAAGTTCACCGCTGTAGTAATAAATTCCAGTATTACATTGAGGGCAATCGTGACCGCTACAGCCTCCATGGGAATCTTAAGCTGGACAAACAAAATCGTATAACAGGTCAGCGCACCGCCGGGAATAGGAGGCGCCGCCACCGCAAGCACAATAGCAATGAGAACGGCCGTAGCCAGCCACGCCGGAGAAACCGTCACCCCATAGATTTCAGCCATACAAAATCCCACCGCTAGAAACATAACGGAAACCCCCGGCATAAAGATAACCTGCCCTAAAGGGATACCAAAATTAACGATCCTTCTGTCAATCCCAAGGTCTTTTTCACAGCACTCCATATTCACCCCAAATGCGGCAGAAGAAGATGCCGTGGTTAATGCAATCAGAAAAGTGGGCATCATCTTTTTCAGCAATACCCTAAGCTGCACCTTCCTCCTTGTGCATACTAGCACAAGATACACTGCCAGAAGAATAGCATCTCCCAGAAGCATTACCAAAACCACCTTATATGCAGGAAGAAATACCGAAAAGTTGTTACCCAGTATCATACTTAAAATACTGCCAAACACAAACACAGGAACAAAAGAACTGACTGCCTCCATAATAAGCTGTATAATATAATTGGACTGTTCCACAAAGGCCGCGGCAATCGTAGCTTTGTTTCCCAGAATCAGCATTGCGATTCCGATTAAAACTGCCACAAAAATAATCTGCATAGGATTCCCTTCTGTAAAGGGCGTAAAAAAGTTGCCTGGTACAATATCCAGAACCATTTGAAACAATTCAGAAAAATCAAACTTTCCCCCGTCTCCGGTTTTAAGGGAAAAAAACGGCATGGCCACCACACATACGGGCAGTGTCAGAAGAATCGTCATCAGCATAAAGCGTCCAATCATCCTCTTTCCGATTCTGCCCATAGTCGCCATATCCCCAATGCTGTATATTCCCCATACAATTGAAAGAAACACCATAGGACCTGCAATGGCTGATAAAAGTCCCATAAAACGGTTAAATACCGGGCTGATAATCTCATTTGCAAGAAAAGTCCTGACACTCTCTGGCAGGAAACTACACACACCGCCGCACAAAAAAGCCAGTATTACGGACAGCGCCAGTGAAGCCATCTGAGAACGTTTCTTCTTTTTGGGAGTAAATAAAATAAGATTCTCTCCATTTTTGTACTGCCACGTGGGTGCAACCCCCATATTGGCAAGCAGTCCCCGCAGTACCTGGCTCTGTTCTTCCTCCCCTGTATCAAAGGGATCAACCCTTTCCCCTGGCAGGAAAAGTTCCAGACGGATGCGATTAAGACGTTTGATATATTTTTGTGCAAATACTGCCTCCACACCGAAAGCTTCCTGGTACTTTAACAGTGTTTCCTCCACTGCAAGCCGGATTTGGATAATAGTTCTGGCATCAACACCCCATTCTCCAAACGTCTTTTCTGCAAGACTGCTTGCCTGAGCAATATTTTCATTATTTAACTTCATCTTTTCCATAATTTTTTCTCTTATTTCCAATCTAATTTTTTTAAAGAAGCTGTCTGTACGCTGTTTTATCCCTGCATATGCTTCCAATTTCCGTAACCACTTTTTCATCTGCCCTGATACCGCTGGCTGCATACTGGAGTCCCATCAGATGCGGTATCTTATCTTCCGTGTTTGACAGATGGATAACCTTTTTGGAAGTATGGATATAATAATCATATTTGCAGATCGTGTCCTTCACATTTTGGAGAATCTGCAAAATCCTTGTGTCCTTCATGTTTCCTCCCAACGTATAAAGAAATTGCCTGAGCGGTTAGGCTCAGGCATTACATTTCTTTTTTTGAATTGCAATATCCAGTGCTATGCAGACATAACATACCGTCTCATATATACAAATCTTCTTTCTCCCTGAAATCTCTTTTATATAATGCCATTATTCTTATCTACGATGGCTCTGATTCTTCTAACGTCATTTTTACATTGTTATCCATCATAAACTCAACAAATTTTTCAGCATCTTCCAAATGGCTTGTCGACGCGGCAATCCCAAGGACAGGTTTTTGGAACGCACCGCTTAACTGCTTATATTTTTCACTGTCTGTCAGGTAAAGCCCACAGTTATGCTTTGTCTTATCACTTGCCTGTGTTTCCTTTGTCATAGTTTTATCATTGCTCCTGACGTCTTCACCTGTTACATATGTTGTATAATAACGGTATTTTTCATCATAATCTTTATAAAAACTTACTTCCTCATTGTCTTCAGAAGAATAAAAATATTCTGCCTGCCCCCATTGCCCAAAATATTGTTCGTCCGTAATCAATATATCCGCCCGGCCCGCATAAAAATAAGTTTGCAGGAACTGGTCGGTCGCGCTGATATTTACTGTAACAATCTCTTTCTTTGGGTCAAGCCCAAGATATTCCCCAATCGCATCCTGAAAAGAATCAATGTATTCTTCTGGAATCGCATCTTTCTGGATTGCAATATAAAGCGCTTCCCGGCCCTGATTGACAACGGTTTCCCTAATTCCGTACACAATAATCCCAATAATTAATATTGCAGCCAAAATGCCTTTAAGATAATAATCCTTAAACTGCTGCAGCTTCCCCTTTGCCGACAGATTAGCAATCTCTTCCTGAACTGTTTCTTTGGTTCTCTTTTTATAAAGCTCTGATGGATCATTTTCTAGTTTTTCCTGTTCCTCTTTTGAAAAATGCATTGCCATCTTGAATTTCCTCTCTTTCTATTCTCTCTCGCTTTTAGCTAGCCCTCTATGTCAGCCTCCCCCACAAATAAAGCAAAAGATAAAAAACGACGGAAACCCCATTAATCAATGAAGCGATTGTCGGGAATAAGGGACGGATATTTTCCTGATGCAGGCTTATCCATGAAATAATAAAACCAACCAGGCTTATGATAAAACATCCAACACCAGCAAACCCTGCCTCAAGCCCTGCCTTCCCATGGCTCCGGCTGGACAGGAAACATAGCCCAATAAACAATGCAACAGATAAAATCCCCAAGATAGTTGCAAAAATTGCAGACCCTGGATGCCTTTTATCTGTTAAGCGCAATGACTTCTTCCTACTTTTCTTTTCCTTTGCCGCCATCCTTTTACCTCTTCCTTAGGAATTATAAACAAATTTTTTACCATCTTGCTTTCCTATTTCCCTACTTGCAGTTCCTTATTGTAGCACGGTATATTTTACTGCAAACCACAAATAAAATATAACCAGTTAATCCGCCTAAAGTATTTAAAATAATATCATCTACATCACAAGAACCAAGCTTTGTAACAAGCTGCACAACCTCTATAACACAGGAAGACAAAAAGCTTACAATTGTAATGCGTATTACGCCCCACTTACGGTGCGACAAAATAGGCAGCACGAAACCCAGCGGCATAAAGCAAACCACATTTCCAAACAAATTTAATGCCACGCCAAAATAGCCGATTTCCTCAACATGCCCCATATACCGTTTAATTTCTGTAAACGGCTTTAGGTTATAATGATACCTGTCGCTTGGCGTCCTTCCAAGCTGTTCGCAAAAGAACAAAAAATAAACCATCAAAATAAGATATATAATAAATGCGATCCATGACACAACATGGAGCAGCTTCCTGCCTTTTTTACTCATCCTCAAACTCCATTAATCAAATAACACAACGCCTGCCAATTGCAAACGGAAAGACAGTGCTGACTGCTGTCAACACTGCCTGCCTCTTTTGTATAAATTATTATATACTATTCCTTCCCATTCGTAAAGGGTTATTTTCTAAGAACCACCCCAATTTCTTCCAGGGACTTGATAATCTTATCCATTGTATTGCTGACTTCTTCATCTGTCAGGGTGCGTTCCTTTGCACGGAAAATAATCTTATATGCCAATGATTTACACCCTTCCATAATCTGCGCCCCTTCATAAATATCAAACAGTTCAATGCTTTCTACCAAAGGACCTCCTTTTTTGCTAATTACAGCTTCCACTTCGCCAGCAAGAACCTGTTTCTTCATTGTCATGCTGATATCACGCGTAATGGATGGGAACTTTGGAACTCCAGCGTATTTAACATTCCCCTTTGGCATTGCAATTAACTCTGCAAGGTCAACTACTGCTGCATACGCACGTTCCCCAATACCGAAATTCTTTAAAACTGCAGGGTGCACTTCCCCAAGATAAGCAACTGCCCTTCCTGCATAAAGGACTTCTGCCTGACGTCCTGGGTGCAAAAATGCCTTACCAGCATCCGGGCAATATTCTGTCTTCCCCCTCAGCCCAAGACGGTTAAATATCTCTTCCAGGACGCCTTTCACATCGTAAAAATCCACCTGCCCATATGCCCCTAGGGTGAGCTGCACCCTCTCATCCGGAAGCTCTGTTACTGGGAGCTGTTTAGGAAGATACACATTTGCAAGTTCATAAAGACGGACATCCCGGTTCCTGCGGTTATAATTTACAGCAAGGGAAGAAAGCATCCCGCCAAGTGCAGAAGTACGCATTACACTATAATCCTCCCCAAGAGGGTTAGCAATCACAATGCTCTTGCGTAAATCATCTTCCTGCCCCAAATTTAATTTGTCATATACTTTCGGGCTTTCAAAAGAAAATGTCATCCCCTCACAAAAACCATACGCCTCTACTACATCCCTGACTTGGTTTTCCAGAATCAGCTTATCTGACAAACCGCCTCTTGTCGCAGAACTCTTTGGCAAAGTCATTGGAATCTTATCATAACCATAAAAACGTGCAACTTCTTCCGCAAGGTCTGCCATCCGCTCCAGGTCCTGCCTCCAAGTTGGGACAGTAACCACCTTTTTTTCTGTATCCGGCAAAAGACCAATTGCTTCAAAATATGCAACCATATCTTCTTCCAGAATCTCCGTCCCTAAAAGGGCATTGATTTTTATAGCATCATAAGGGATGGTTACAGGCTCCTTTTTCACAGGGTAATAGTCTACTGCGCCGCCAACAACCTCCCCAGCGCCAAGTTCTTCTATTAACTGGCATGCCCTATCCATAGCCTCCATTGCGGTATTTGGGTCAAGACCCTTCTCAAATTTTGCCTGCGCATCGGTACGCATCCCAAGTTTTTTGCCAGACAGGCGTATATTCGTCCCATCAAATGTAGCGGCTTCAAAAAGCATTGTCTGCACATTGTCTGTAATCATGGAATTTTCCCCTCCCATAATCCCGGCAAGGCCGACCGCCTTCTCTCCGTCGCAAATCATCAGCATAGTATCGTCAAGTTCATGTTCCTGCCCATCCAGCGTTGTAAATTTTTCTCCATTTTCTGCCTTGCGGACAATGATTTTACGGCCTTCAATACAATCTAAATCATATGCATGCATTGGCTGGGAATATTCCTCCATAACATAATTTGTAATATCTACAATATTGTTAATCGGGCGGATTCCAACCGACGCAAGCCTTCTCTGCATCCACTCCGGGGAAGGGGCAAGCTTAATATTTTTTACTACTCTTGCTGTATAACGCGTACATAAATCAGGCGCTTTTACTTCAACAGAAATATAGTTATTTACATCCTCCTGATTCCCTGTCTCTTTCACAACAGGAGGCACAAATTTCTTTCCGAAAGTTGCCGCTGCCTCCCTTGCAATCCCAAGCACCCCAAAGCAATCTACACGGTTAGAAGTAACTTCATATTCAAAAACAACATCATGCAGCCCTAAAAGCCCAACTGCATCAGAGCCTACTGGCGCATCTGCATATTCCGGGTTGTCGCTTAGAATATATATGCCATCCTTTGCTGCATCCGGATACATATCTGTATTAGAGCCAAGTTCCTCAATAGAGCACATCATTCCAAAGGACTCTACCCCGCGCAGCTTTCCTTTTTTAATCTTAAACCCATTCTCACTCTCCCCATCCTTATGGGAACTTGCCACATGGCCGCCATCTAACACAACTGGGACTTTATCCCCTTCTTTCACATTTGGGGCGCCTGTTACAATCTGTACCTCTGTCCCCTCTTCGTCCACCTGCACCTGGCAGACAATCAATTTGTCTGCATCAGGGTGCTTTTCAATCTTATTGATTTTCCCAACAACAATTTTATCTAGGTTTTTATCAAATTCCCTGTACCCTTCCACTTTCGTACCAGAAAGCGTCATAGCGTCAGTATATTCCTGTGCTGTACATTCCAAATCCGGCACATATGCCTTAATCCACGATAATGATGTATCCATATCTTAATAATCCTCCATTCCATTCTATCCTAAACCAACATGCTGTTATTATCCAAGCTTGCCGCATGAAAAAAATAACTGTAAATAACCGCGGCATGCTGCCCTAGAATCCATTATATCCGCACAATTACTTTACGCTGCACCCAAAACAGTTCATTTTAAAACTGCTTTAAGAAACGCATGTCATTTTCGTACATTAGCCTCATATCGTCAATCTCATATTTAAACAGGGCAATCCGCTCCAGCCCTACGCCAAAAGCAAACCCTGTATATTCCTCTGGGTCTATGCCGCTCATCTCCAGCACATGCGGATGCACCATCCCACAGCCCAAAATCTCAACCCAGCCAGAACCTTTACAGAAACGGCAGCCCTTTCCGCCGCATTTAAAGCAAGATACGTCCATCTCAGCGCTTGGCTCTGTAAACTGGAAATGATGCGGCCGGAATTTTACCTTTGTGCCTTCCCCAAACAAACGGATGGCAAATTCCTGCAATGTGCCTTTTAAATCTGCAAATGTGATATTTTTATCAATTACAAGCCCTTCTATCTGGTGGAATGTCGGGGAATGCGTTGCATCCACTTCATCCGAACGGAATACGCGCCCTGGCGCAATCATGCGGATTGGAAGCTTCCCTTTTTCCATTTCATGTACCTGGACAGAGGAAGTCTGCGTGCGCAAAAGAATATCCTTTGTAATATAAAAAGTATCCTGTTCATCTTTTGCCGGATGGTCAGCTGGAATATTAAGTGCCTCAAAATTATAATAATCAAATTCAATTTCCGGCCCTTCCACAACCTGGTATCCCATCCCAATAAAAATATTTTCCACCTCTTCCAGGGTTATGGTATTTGGGTGGCGGTGCCCAAGCACGGCTCTTTTCCCAGGCAGCGTAACATCAATTGTTTCACTTTTCACCTTTTCTTCCATCACCTTTTTCTCAAAAAAAGCGCGCCGCTCTTCTAGCCTTTTTTCAATGGTATTCCTTGCTTCATTCACCATCTGCCCGATTTTTGGCCTATCCTCTGGAGCAACTTCCTTCATGGATTTTAAAACAGAAGTAAGCTCGCCTTTTTTCCCAAGAAATGCTACGCGGATATCATTCAGTTTGTCAAGCTGGCCTGATTCATCAATCTGTGCCATTGCTTCTTCCATAATTTTTGATAATTTTTCCTTCATTGTCTTAATCCTTTCTTAATTACAGCGCAATTTCCTATACATAAAAAACTCCTGCCGCATGGCAGGAGTCTTCCTTCTCTCTATCTATCCAGGGCTCCTGCCATGCAGTAAACATGCCAGGGACGGCTTTTGCCGCGGTACCACCCTGCTTCTTATGTGAATTATATTATTAGGAACTGCTTACAGTCCCTTAAAATCCATCATAAACACTTCATTCCGATAACGCCCGGCAGCGTCATTTTCTACACAGAATATGCATTGGACATGAAACCAACACCAATACAAACTCCTTCAAAAATGCAGCTCTCGTGGGAAATTCAGCCTGCCTGGGAACGTAAGGACGCTTTCAGCCGGGGACGCCCTCTCTCTGCCCGAATCAGACCTGCCTACTTATGCATCCTAAGATGCTAAACACGGTCACAGCCTTTTACGCGCTTATTCTAACATATCTTTTCCAGTTCTGCAACAATTTTTTCAAAATGCATTCCATGAGACGCCTTTACAAGAACCGTATCGCCATTTTCCAAAAGGCTTCCAATTTCCTCCAATGCTTCCTCTTTTGTCTGATAATAGTGGCAATCCATTGAACCGCCAGACGCTTCCTTTGCACCTTCATAACATTCTTTTGCAAGTTCCCCAATGCACAGAAACAGAGAAATCCCTTTGTTTGCCGCATAAGCCCCGATTTCATGGTGCATCTGCCTTTCCTCGCTTCCAAGTTCAAACATGTCGCCAATAATGGCAGCCTTCCGCCCGGAAGCTTCCGAAAGGACATCTAGCCCGGCTTTCATCGAAACCGGATTGGCATTATAGCAATCGTTTAATATCGTAAAACGCCCTGTTTCCACAATGTCGCTATGGCCTCCTACTGGCTTAAACTTAACAATGCCTGCCTGTATTTCTTCCGGCCCCATCCCAAGGCCAAGGGCAACAGAAGCAGCAGCAAGGGCATTTAAAACCATATGCTCCCCTGGTACAGGAATTGTCACTTCAAACTCTGCCAAAGGCGAGGAAACCAAAACCTTTGTCCCCTTTAACCCAAGCTTTTCTATCTTTTTGGCATATACTTCATTTTGGTTTCCCAGGCCAAAAAATGTCAGTGCCCTTTTCCCATCTGCCTCTACCGTAACCAGTTTATCATCTTCCCCATTTAGATAAATATCCCCATTTGGGTCCATAGACGTAAAGATTTCTGTTTTGGCACGGAGAACGCCATCCCTGTCATGCAGGTTTTCCAGATGGCACTGTCCGATATTGGTGATAATACAGCTATCAGGCCGCGCCATTTCACTTAAACGCGTCATTTCGCCAAAATCACTAATCCCCATTTCTACAACTGCCACTTCATGTTCCTTCCGAAGACGGAACAACGTAAATGGAACCCCCACTTCATTATTAAAATTCCCCTGTGTTTTTAAAGTACAAAAACGCTCTGACAACACAGAAGCCACCATTTCCTTTGTCGTTGTCTTTCCAACGCTTCCTGTAATGCCAATCACTTTAATATCCATGCTTTCCCGATAAAGCCTTGCCATATCTTTTAATGCCTGAAAGCAGGATTTTACAACAATATATGGTACTTCTTCCCCTTCTGGCTCCTTTTCTGAGAGGCAGCAAAGTGCGCCATCCTTATAAGCAGATGGTACAAATTTATTCCCATCTACGCGTGCTCCTTGGATTGCAACAAAAAGGCAGTCTTTCTCAATGCAGCGGCTGTCTGTTGTAATCATGGAAACACATTCTGAATACATTTCTTTTGGCCCATAATATACCCCTTGGCAGGCAGCCGTTATTTTTTCCAACGTCATTCCCTGCATTTGGGAGGTCCAGACTGGAACCATATCCCCTCTTCCATAGTGTCCTTTAGAAGGGCTATTCCGTTTTTTTTTCTCTTGGTATTTCTCTAAAGATTTCCCAATAATCTGTTCACAAAGCTCCCCATACTCAATCCCCACTGCCTTAGCTTCCTGCGGCATAAGGCTCGTTGGCGTCATCCCTGGAAGCGTATTTGCCTCCAGGCAGTACAGGCGGCCCTTATCATCCAGCAAAAAATCAATTCTTCCATAGACCTCTAACTTTAACGCATCATATACCATTACTGCATATTCCTGCATTTTTTCTGCCAGTTCTTTAGAAAGTTCTGCCGGGCAGATGTCTGCCGCCATTCCTGACTGATATTTTGTCTTATAGTCGTAAAAACCTTCTTTTGGGATAATTTCAATCACTGGAAGGCTCTTGCCATCAATCACGCCAACAGAAAATTCCCTTCCTTTAATATATTCCTCCACCAGCAACTCTTTTTCATAAGCAAACCCTGTCTTTAACGCCTGCCTGTATTCTTCTTCATTCCAAGCAATGCTGACTCCAACGCTGGAACCGCCGCAGCATGGTTTTACCACGCAAGGGAAACTGGCTTCCTGTCCTGATTTTCCTTCTGCAACAATAAATCCATCTGGAGCTGGGACGCCTGCTGCCAAAAATACTTTTTTTGCCATCTCTTTATCCATTGCAAGGGCGCTCCCAAAATAACCGGAGCCTGTATAGCGGATTCCAAGTATGTCAAAAGCAGCCTGGAGCTTTCCATTTTCTCCTTCTGCACCATGAAGTCCCATATAGACAATATCTGCCCTCTTACAGATTTCAATGACATTTGGCCCAAAAAAGCAGCCTGTATCATCTTTCCGCAGTGCTTTCACCTGCTCTAAATCAGGCTCTTTGGCGCCAATTTCAGCTTCCCTCTGAAGTAGGGATTCCCTCTGCCCAAACACCGTATCGAGGTCTAACTCCCCATCATACCCTAAAAAAACATCTAAAAGAACCGCCCTGTGCCCCCTGCTTTGTAAGGCCTTGCAAATCCCTTTCCCTGAAATCAGCGATACATCCCGCTCTACGCTCAGTCCACCTGCCAAAACAACAATATCCATAAACTCTCCTCCAATACAACTCTTTACTTTGTCGGGCGCGCAACCAGCACAACATTGTTTTGGCTATACCCATAATGGATTACTTTATTTTTGCTGCTGCTCGCCGAAATATCCATGCCATTTCCTACGTATATTTCAACATGGCTGATATTTTTATACCGTCCATTTTTCGTAAATGAGTAAAATATCAAATCCCCAGGAACCAGCTTTGTATCTGAAATCCCCGATTTTGCAATTACCATATCATGGTTGCTGCACCACTGCCCGATTGCAGCCGCAGTTGGCGACCAGCCGGACTTGCTCCCGAAATATACCCCATATTTCCGGTAAATCCTTGAAATAAGCGAACTACAGTCATAATAGCCTTTCTGCATCCGTTTTGCCTGGCTATAATGCGTCTTTGTCTTTGAAATAGAAATCCCTTTTTTAGCAGCCTGGTATCCTTTTTTTGTAGAAATCTCAATCCAGATTGTCATTTTCTTCCCATCTACTTCTACATTCAGCTTTGTTACGCCAACCTTTTTTGCTGTTACGGAGCCAGACTCTGTAATAGTGGCAACCGTTTTATCCGAAGTAGAATATGTAGCCGTGCTATAGGTTTTATCAAGCCCTGAAAGCTTAAAATCCTTCTTCAGCCCTTTATACATCGTAAACTTATAATCCTTATAAGCAGGGTTTGTAATAACGGCAATAATTTCCACAACCCTGCCATCAATCAATACTTTTATTGTTTCCTTCCCCTTACTTTCCCCTGTCAGCTTCCCCTTTTCTGCCAGGCTGGAATAACGGAAAGAATCCTTATCCCCTTCATAATCATAAGTGCTATAAGAACCAGCGCCAGTAACAGGAAGTTTCTTTGTAACGCCAACTGCCATTACCAGGACTTCCCCGGTTGCCTCTGGGTCAGTCACTGCAAGCTGCCAAGTAAGCTTCATTGTATCTCCGTTTTTAGCAGTCAAGTCGGCTGCCACCGTTGTCTTCCCAACTTTTACTGCTTTGATGCCCTTCTCTGTTATAACTGCAATTTCCTGGTTTTCAACGCTCCAGCCAATTTTCTCTGTATTTTCCTGGCCATCCTCTGCCTCTTGTATTTCCGTGGCATCCATCAGCATAAAATTCTTAATCACCGGAAAAAATGCCTCTGTCTCTGTTGCCCTCGCCAGTTTGCTCTCCTCAAGTTCTGGTGCATTTACCGTAACTTCTGCTACCAGGACCTGTTCGCCGCCTTTTTCAAGATATACATTTGCGCTATGGAATCCCTGTACATACAGGCCTTCCCTGTCTTCATCCAACGCTAGGCTGCTATCGGAAAAAGAATAGGTATATTTCTTTTCTTCCTCTTCTCCCTCAGTGGCAGTATCATATGGATTATAATAATCAAATGCCTTTAGCCAGAATGCCTCACCATATGTTGCCGTAACCTGTTCTGGTGAAAGGACTGTCACTGTAAGGTTTTCTTCTCTTGGCGTTGTTTCCTCTTTTAAAAGATATGATATTGTTATCACAGCCGTTCCTTCATTTACTGCAATTACTTTTCCATCCAATGTCAGGCGGATGCAGTCCTTATCTTCACTTTCCCCAGACACGGCATACTGGAAACTGGAAAAATCAACTTTTTCCAATTCCTCTTGATTGCAGTAATCAGACAGGGAAAAAGAATCCCCTGCATATAAATGTACCCCTGTTGCCGCCAGCAGATAAGTTTCTGCTTTTGCCGCATATTGAAATAAAAATACTGACACTGCCAGAAGCAGCGTTGCAATAACTGTTTTTCCCGTTAAGTATTTTTTCTTTTCCTGCATTTTTTCCTCCCTCTGTTTCTATGCTATTACTCCTTTCACTTAGGAACTGTTATAATCTTTAGTTCATTCTACACAAAATCTGCTTAAGATGAACTAACTTTTATATCATTCATTTGCAAAAGCTTCCTGTACCATATCAATATATTCCCAAATATCATCCCGTCCGTTCTTTTTCAGGGCAGAAAACGGAATTACCGGAGTCCCTTCCACCACATTCAGCGTCTCTTTAATTTCCTTTATTAATCGCCCTTTCTGGGAAGGTTTTACCTTATCTTCCTTGGTTGCAACAATCACCGGATTAAAACCATACCTGACGCACCAGTCATACATCTGGCAGTCATTCTGGTTTGGTTTATGCCGGATGTCAACCAGTAAAAAAACAAGGCGGAGAACTTGGGAATTTTCCAGGTAACGGTCAATCATCTTTCCCCATTTTTCTTTGGTCTCCTGTGAAACCTTCGCATATCCATATCCAGGCAAATCCACAAAGTACAGCATATCGTTAATATTATAAAAATTAATCGTCTGTGTCTTTCCCGGCTGCTGGGATGTCCTTGCATAGGATTTCCTGTTCATCAACGCGTTAATCAGGGAAGACTTGCCTACATTAGAACGCCCTGCAAATGCTATCTCCACCAATTTATTCTCTGGCAGCTTACTTGTTATGCCGCACACAGTTTCCAGGTTAACACTTTTGATTTTCATCCATTCCTCCTTTAAGCTACCACTGCTTCTTTCCAGATATCTTCCACTTTTTTTGCAAAACGCAGTTCCAAGCCAGAAAGCACTTCCTCTTCCAATTCTGCAATGTCCCTTTTATTTTCAGCCGGGACAAACACCTTTTTTATCCCTGCCGCCTTTGCTGCAAGCAGCTTTTCTTTTAATCCGCCAATTGCAAGCACCTTCCCACGCAAGGTAAGTTCCCCTGTCATCGCTATTTCCGGCAGGATTTTATCCCCTGTAATTGCAGAATAAAATGCAGTCGCCATCGTAACGCCGGCCGAAGGCCCATCCTTTGGGACTGCCCCTTCCGGGACATGAAGATGGAAATCATGTTTCTGGAAAAATTCTTCCTCCATCTTCGGTGCAGTTACGGACTTTACATAAGTCAATGCAAGTTTTGCAGATTCCTGCATTACATCCCCAAGCTTACCAGTCAGTTCAAGCTTACCGCTCCCCTGCATCACATTTACCTCAATTTCCAATGTATCGCCTCCGGCGCTTGTCCAGGCAAGCCCCCGTACAATACCTTTTTCTGGCTTTTCATTGGCAAGGTTGATACGTTGCAACTCCTTCCCAAGGTAATCCTTAATATTGCGCTCTGTAATCCGTACCTTCTGCGCCTCGCCTGCCGCAATCTTTTTTGCCGCCTTCCGGCAAAGCGTGGCAAGCTTCCGTTCTAAGTTACGGACGCCGGCTTCCCTTGTATAATAACGTATCGTATCAATCAGTACTTTATCAGAGACAAAAAACTGCCCTGTTTTTAACCCATGTTCCTCCCTCTGCTTTGGAAGCAAATGTTCTTTTGCAATATGGAACTTTTCATTTTCCGTGTAGCCTGATAAGGAAATCACCTCCATACGATCCAAAAGCGGCGCCGGAATCGTATCGGTTGTATTTGCAGTACAGATAAATACAGCCTTTGACAAATCAATAGGAAGCTCAATATAATGGTCGGAAAAATGTTTATTCTGTTCTGGGTCTAAAACCTCTAACATAGCAGAAGCAGGATCTCCCTTATAATCGCTCCCAAGCTTATCTATCTCGTCTAGCAAAAGAAGCGGGTTCCTTACCCCTGCATTTTTTAAGCCCACAGCAATCCTTCCTGGCATGGCTCCGACATAGGTGCGCCTGTGCCCACGGATTTCCGCCTCATCCCGTACCCCTCCAAGGCAGATTCTGACATATTTCCTTCCCAGGGATTCCGCCACAGATTTGGCAATGGAAGTCTTCCCTGTCCCAGGAGGCCCCACAAGGCAGATAATCGGGCTGTTCCCATCCGGCTTCAGTGACTTAACTGCCAGAAATTCCAAAATACGCTCTTTTACTTTTTCCAGCCCATAATGCTTTTCATTTAAAATCCCTTCTGCCCTTCCCAAATCAAGCTGCTCCTTTGTCTGCTTTTTCCATGGGAAAGAAAGAAGCGTTTCAATATATCCTCGGATTACTGCGCTTTCTGAAGAGTTAGAATGAATCCTGCGGAAACGGCTGATTTCTTCCTTTAGCTTCTTTTTCACCTTTTTAGGCGCTTTTAACTTCTGTACTTTCTGCTCAAACCGATCCGCCTCAGAAGCAGCATCCTCCTGCCCCAGTTCCTTATGAATTGCTTTTATTTCTTCCCTAAGATAATATTCCCTCTGGTCTGTTTCTACCTGCTGTTTTACCTTCTGCGCAATATCATCCTGAATCCGCATTATGCCGATTTCCCGGTTTAATAAAACACAAAGCTCTTCATGCCGTTTTATAATTGATTCCTGGCTTAATATTTTCTGTTTTAATACGTAATTAACTGTAATATTGGCAGTTATATCGTAAATCAGCCTATCTAAATCCGTCAATGTTAAAATCTCTTCTGCCGCTTTTTTATTAAGCTTTTTATTCAAGCTGGCATACACCTGGAAAATATCCTTTATCCCGCGTATCATCGCAATAGTTTCCAGAGAATAGGACAACTCCTCCGCCTCCTGTACAGGACAGACGGTAGTCATCAGGTAATCCTGTTCTGTCTCAAGGTACTGCAGGCTAACACGTTCCAAGCCTGTAATCACAGCCTGCATCCTCTGTCCCGGCATCCTGACAATCTGCTTTACCTCAGCAAGTGTCCCCACCTCAAACAAATCATCCATACCGGGATTTTCTATATTCGGGTTTTTCTGCGCCGTTGTAATAATCTTATGATCCTCTTCCATCGCCTTGACAAATGCCTGCTTCATAAAATCACGGGCAACTTCAAGATATACGGTTACCCCTGGAAATACAACAACATCCCTTAAAGGCACAAAAGGGTATTTTGACTTATTTTCCTGCATATCCACTACTCCTGTTTTAAACGAAAAAATGCAATCCCTTAAGCTACAAAAGGGCACCGCCTGCGCTGGTGCCCTCGTATGCAATTACATCTGCGGAACTATAAACAAACTATTTACAATCCCTAAGCAATTTCTCCTTCTGCTTCTTTCACAGCTCCGCTCTTTGAAGGTAAATAACGGACTTCATTGTTCTGGAGAATCAGCTTTGGCTGTTCCTCACCCAAAACCGCTTTTTCCGTAATAATGCATTCTTTAATATCTTCATCCGAAGGCACTTCAAACATGGCATCCATTACAACAGATTCTATAATGGCACGCAGCCCCCTCGCTCCTGTTTTTCTCTCAAATGATTTCTTTGCAACCGCCCTGATTGCATCTTTTTCAAATGTCAGCTTAACGCAGTCCATCTCAAAAAGCTTCTCATATTGTCTGGTAATGGCATTTTTAGGCTCAACCAGAATCCTCATAAGGGCGTCTTCATCCAATAAATCCAAAGCCACTGTTACCGGCACACGGCCAATCAGTTCAGGAATCAGCCCAAACTTTACCAAATCCTCTGGAAGCACCTTTTTAAAAAGTTCGCCTACATTGTCATCCACATTCACGCCAAGTTCTTTGTTAAAACCTATTGCCTTTTTGCCAATACGGGAACCAATAATGCCGTCTAACCCATCAAACGCCCCGCCACAGATAAATAAGATATTTGTCGTATCCAGTTGGAAAAACTCCTGATGTGGATGCTTCCGCCCACCCTGTGGCGGTACGCTGGCTACCGTCCCCTCTAAAATCTTTAAAAGCGCCTGCTGTACGCCTTCGCCAGACACATCACGCGTAATTGAGACATTTTCCCCTTTTCTGGTAATCTTGTCAATTTCATCTATATAGATGATTCCATGTTCTGCACGTTCCATATCGTAATCTGCAGCCTGGATAATTTTCAACAAAATATTTTCAACATCTTCTCCGACATATCCTGCCTCTGTAAGCGCCGTTGCATCCGCAATGGCAAATGGGACATTCAATATCTTTGCCAATGTCTGCGCTAAAAAGGTTTTTCCAGAACCAGTCGGCCCAAGCATCAATATATTGCTTTTCTGAAGCTCCACATCCACACTTTTCTGTGAAAGGACACGTTTATAATGGTTATAGACCGCAACGGACAGAACTTTTTTTGCCTCTTCCTGCCCAATTACATAATCATCCAGAAATTCCTTAATTTCTTTTGGCCTTAGTAAATTAATATCAGAACTGGTATCATATCTGGCATCGCCATCATTGTATTCTTCTTCAATAATTTCAGAACACAATTCAATACACTGGTCACAAATATATACGCCAGGCCCTGCTATCAGCTTGTGTACCTGATTTTGCGTTTTCCCGCAAAAAGAGCATTTTAACTTTCCCTCATCTTTTTTACCCGCCATTTTCATCTCCATTCCCGCACAGAAACCCTGTGCCCAAATTCCCGGTTCTTTCCAGGTACTTTCTCTGGAACCAGGCTATTTCCGGTTGGCAACAATCTCATCAATCAGGCCATACTCTTTTGCTTCGCTGGCCGTCATATAATTATCACGCTCTGTATCCGCAGCAATTACATCCAGCGGCTTTCCGGTATTTTCAGCAAGAATCTGGTTCAGGCGCTCCCTCGTCTTCAAAATCTGCTCTGCAACAATCCTGATTTCAGTCTCCTGCCCTTTTGCCCCACCAGACGGCTGATGGATCATAATTTCAGCATTTGGCAAGGCAAACCGCTTGCCTTTTGTACCGCCTGCCAGTAAAAAAGCGCCCATGCTGGCGGCCAGTCCCATGCAAATTGTAGATACATCGCATTTTACATAATTCATCGTGTCATAGATTGCAAAACCAGCACTGACAGAGCCTCCAGGGCTGTTAATATATAACTGGATATCTTTTGCCGGGTCTTGTGACTCCAGAAACAGCATCTGAGATACTACCAGGCTTGCAACATCATCATTTACTTCATTGGACAACATAATAATCCTGTCCTGTAAAAGCCGCGAATAGATATCGTATGAACGCTCCCCGCTGCTTGTTTTCTCAATAACATAAGGAATACTATATCCCATAATCCATGCCTCCAATCATACCGTACCTACGGTACGAACATTCAATGTCAAACGCCAGTCAGCAAACTGGTAATTTATGACTGGCGTCTTAAAACTTATTTTTCTACCGCTGCTTCTACAACAAAATTAACTGCTTTCTGTACAGCAATATCCATGCGTACCTGCTTCATCTCATTCTCGCCCATCATTTCCCTGAGCTTGTCAGGCTCCATCTGGTACATCCCTGCCATAGTCTCAATTTCTTTATCAACATCTTCCTCAGATGTTTCAATCCCTTCCGCCTCTACAACAGCTTCCAGCACCAAACGGCTCTGGATGCGTTTTAATGCCTGCGGCTGTATTTCATCCAGCATTGCCTGCTGTGTCATGCCTGTAAATTGCATATACTGTTCTACAGAAAGTCCCTGAGCCTGTAAGTTCTGTGCAAATTCCTGGATCATCTGGCGTGTCTGTGCATCCACCATTGGATCAGGGATTTCCATCTGTGCATTTTCTATAATCTTATTTACAACATCTTCTTCTATTGCCCGTTTAGCAGCCTGTTCCTTAGATTCTTGGAGCTTCTTTTTCATATCTTCTTTGTACTCTTCCAGGGTATCGCAGTCAGATACATCCTGTGCAAAGTCATCATCTAACTCTGGCAGCTCTTTCACCTTAATCTCATGGATTTTAACCTTAAACATTGCAGGCTTGCCCTGAAGCTCTTCCGCCTGGTACTGGTCTGGGAAGGTAACATTAACCTCAACCTCATCGCCAATCTTTTTGCCAATTAACTGCTCTTCAAATGTATCAATGAAAGAATGAGAACCAAGTACAAGAGTATAATCCTCTGCCTTTCCACCCTCAAACGGCTCACCATCACAATATCCATCAAAATCAATAATAACAGTGTCGCCATCCTGTGTTTCCCTGTCGTCAACTGTAATCATACGTGAATTTGACTCCCTGACACGGTCAATCGCCTCATCAATATCTTCCTGTGTAACCTCAACCGACTGTTTCTCTACCTCAATTCCTTTGTATTCACCAAGTGTAACCTCCGGCTTTACCGCTACCACTGCAGTAAAAATAAAAGGCTTTCCCTTCTCAACCTGCTCCACGCTGATTTCAGGCTGTGCCACAATCACAAGCCCACTTTCCTTTGCAGCGCTCTCATAAGCATCCGGAATAATCATGTTAGCGGCATCCTCATAGAAAATACCTGAACCGTACATCTTCTCAATCATCGCACGCGGTGCTTTCCCCTTACGGAAGCCAGGCAGGGAAATCTTACTTCTGCTCTTCTGGTAAGCCTTGTCGACTGCAGAATCAAATTCTGTGGAATCAACCTCAATTGTAAGCTTTGCCATACTCTTTTCTAACTTTTCTACCTGTACACTCATTCTTAAATTTCCTCCTTAATATCACACGGGATTTTCCCGCAAGTCCACATTTATATAATATAGCATGATACCTTTCATAAAAGCAAGGGATTTGTTGAAAAAACTTCGTGATTATTCTACAGCATGCCCCTTTTTATGTAAAGCAGCAACTACTTCCTCCACATACTGGCGGCAGAGTTCCTCTGTACCAGCCTCAACCATAACACGGATAACAGGTTCTGTACCACTCTCCCTAAGAAGGATCCGCCCCTCGCCTCCAAGAGCTTTTTCTACTTTCTGTACTGCCGCCAGCACATCTTCATCCTGCCTTGCCGCAGGCTTGTCGGCAACCCTTACATTTTTTAAAAGCTGTGGGTAAATCTTTAACTCCTTACGGAGTTCTGAAAGCTTTGCCTTCTTTTCTAACATAACTTCCATTAACATCAGCGATGTCAAAACACCATCCCCTGTCACAGCATATTTGCTGAATATAATATGGCCTGACTGCTCCCCGCCAAGGGAGTGCCCATTTTCCACCATATTGGCATTGACATATTTATCCCCTACCGCTGTTTTCTCATAAGAAATCCCTTTCTTATCCAACGCTTTATACAGCCCAAGATTTGACATTACTGTAGTAACGACTGTATTATTATTTAATTCGCCCTTCTCTTTTAAATAGCATCCACAAAGATACAAAATAGCATCCCCGTCAATCACTTCCCCTTTGTCATCCACAGCCAGGCAGCGGTCTGCATCCCCATCATAGGCAAATCCAATATTTAGGTTATTTTCCTTTACAAATGCCTGTAGCTTTCCTATATGCGTAGAACCGCAGCCATCATTTATATTTGTCCCGTCAGGGTCCATGCCAATTGTATATGTTTTTGCGCCCAGCGCATCAAAAACACCCTTTGCGACAGAATAGGAAGAGCCATTTGCACAATCCAGCCCAACGCGTATATTTTTAAAAGAACGGGTTGCAAGGGACATCAAGTAGCCAATATATCTGTGCCGCCCAATCGCATAATCCACCGTGCACCCAATATGTTCCCTTGTGGCAAGCGGAAGGTCATCCTTTTGCCTGTCAATATATTCTTCAATCTTTTCTTCAATCTCCGCCTCAAGCTTATGTCCACTCCCGTTTATAACCTTAATCCCATTGTCATAATATGGGTTATGGCTTGCAGAAATCATTATCCCACAGTCAAACTGTTCCGTGCGGACCACATACGAAACACTTGGCGTCGGCGTTACATGCAAAAGGTACACATCCGCCCCGCTTGCCGTCAGCCCTGCCGCAAGCGCATCCTCAAACATATAGCTGGAACGCCTTGTATCTTTTCCAATAATAATCCTTGCTTTATGTTCCTGCCCATAATACCAGCCTAAAAACCTTCCAACCTTATATGCATGCATAACGTTCAAATCAACATTCGCTTCCCCACGGAACCCGTCTGTACCGAAATATTTCAATTGATTATCCCCCTTTTCCATAAAAATCCCAACAACGGTTAATTGTAGCATATCCACTTAACGAAATCAATTCCCGAATCTGTATTTATGCAAACCAGGTTACGATTCACGGTCAATTTCATAAGGGCTATCGCAAATTGAGGTAAATGGCCGTGAATTGTAAAAATACGCTAAAATTTACAGCCACCAAATTGCGCCATGTTTATTATGGCGCAATTTTTAAAAATAACCCATCAATTATAGCGCATGATATTTTTAAACTTGATACACTTTAAAAAAGGTGCGAAGCCTTTCCAGTCCCAAAAACGCCTCGCCAAGTAAGGCTGCTGCCGCGCCTAAGAAGAACGCAAAATACGCGTTCTTCACACTGAAAATTGGCGCAATTTCCTATAATATAAAAAAGCGCACCACTAACGATTACAGCAATTTCCTATGACATAAAAAATAACACAAAGGAGCTTGCCTATGAAGGACCAATATGCATTATCAAAAGAAGAATTTGGGCTGCGGCTTGCCAAATTACGAGAAGGCAAGGGCGTCAGCGCAAGGCAGATGAGCCTGGAAATTGGCCAGAACAAAAATTATATTAACTCCATAGAAACAGGGCATAATTATCCCACAATGAGCAATTTTTTTGATATCTGCGAATACTTAAAAATTACCCCACAAAATTTTTTCCAAAATGACGAAGCCCCTACTATGGAACAAAGCGAATTTTTCCAGATTGCATACAGCCTGCCTCCCCACAAATTCCATCACCTTTTCCTTCTGGCAAACGACCTGCTTGACATAGAGGAATATAACGATTACTGAACTGTCACTGCTTCTCTCCAAAATGGCAAGGCCTTTCCCGCTCAGACAATGTCCGGAATGAATATCCATTTGCCTTTAATTCCTGTATTAACGGCCTTAAAGCTTCTAAAGTCGATTTACAAGCTGCTGAATCATGCAGCAATATAACCGGGTCATCATATTTTAAATAATCCTTACGGACATTTGAAAGGATAGAATCCGGCGACGGGCATCCCACACTGTCTTCCCCGCTTACATTCCAATCTGCATATCCAAGTCCCTCTTTCTTCATTTCTTCCACTACATGATCCTTATATCCCCGCACATAAGAATTTGTACTTCCCCAAGGGAAACGGAACAGCTTTGGGCTGACTTCCAGCTTAGTTTCCAGGCACTGTTTTGTTTTTTCCAAATCCTGGCAGTAAGTTTCCCCAGAACAATAGATTTTATCCGCCACATGGCAATAAGTATGAAGCCCAATCTCATGCCCGTCTTTTACTTCCTGCCGTACGACGTCAACCAGATCCCCATCCACCTGCTGCCCGATTAAAAAGAAGGTGGCATGTACATCCTCCTCCTTTAAAATTTTTAAATATTCTTTTGTAAGGACGCTCGGCCCGTCATCAAAAGTCAGGTAGGCAACTTTCTGCCCTGCGCTGTTTTCCCCCTCCCCTTCTTCCTCCGTTCCCTGCCCCTTGCTATGATGGATTGCAGCAGATATGCCAATTACTTCTTTCCCTGAAAAAAGCATCCCTGCCATCACCATACAGAGCAACGCTAGGCATACTGCCTGCCCTGCTCTTTCCCTCCAGCTTTTCTTCTGCTTCCCTTCCATGTATGCCTCCGTTTTTTCAAACCTTTCAGTAGTATATCTATGCTTGCTTTTCCCTAAAAATTACGATATACTTTTATCATTCTATTATATCTGAATCAGGAACTGTCACAAAATAGGCAGTTCCTGATTTATGCCGGGAGGCAGAATGGAGGAGATTTATGAAATTTGGTTACTTTGACGACCCAAACAGGGAGTATGTCATCACTACCCCAAAAACACCACTTCCATGGATAAATTATTTAGGAAGCAATAGCTTCTTTTCTTTAATTTCCAATACATGTGGTGGTTACAGTTTTTATAAGGATGCAAAACTGCTTCGTTTGACACGCTACCGCTACAACAATATCCCAAATGATGAAGGCGGGCGCTATTATTATGTAAAAGAAGGTGACACTGTATGGAATCCTGGCTGGCAGCCAGTCAAGACAGAACTGGATTCCTATGAATGCCGCCATGGGATGGGCTACAGCCGCTTTACATCCAGCAAAAATGGACTGCAGGCTTCTTTACTTGCATTTGTCCCACTAAACGACAACTGTGAAGTAAACCAGCTTACTTTTACAAACAACTCTTCATCCGAAAAAACATTTACCATTTTTTCCTATATTGAGTTCTGCCTCTGGAATGCGATGGATGATATGACAAATTTCCAGCGCAACTTAAATATTGGCGAGGTAGAAGTTATTGATTCAACAATTTACCATAAAACAGAATACCGTGAACGCCGAAACCACTATGCTGTATTTTCTGTAAACAGTAAAATTGACGGGTTTGATACAAGCCGTGATGAATTTTTAGGCGCTTACCGCGGCGTCACAAACCCACAGGTTGTAGAAGAAGGGAAATCACATAATTCCGTCGCAAGCGGATGGTCTCCAATTGCTTCACAACAAATTCAAGTTACCTTAGCGCCAGGTGAATCCAAAAGCTTTATCTTTGTCCTTGGTTATTGCGAAAACCCAGTGGATGAGAAGTTTACGGCGCAGGATGTCATCAATAAAAAACCTGCCGACGAACTCCTTGCCAAATTCCAGACCGATGGGCAGGTAGACGCAGCGCTTACAGAATTAAAGGAATACTGGGAACATCTCCTTTCCAAATTCACGGTATCTTCTGATGAAGAAAAACTCGACCGCATGGTAAATATCTGGAACCAGTACCAGTGCATGGTAACCTTTAATATGTCGCGTTCTGCTTCCTATTATGAGTCAGGCATTGGACGTGGAATGGGCTTCCGTGATTCCTGCCAGGATCTTCTTGGCTTTGTCCACCTGATTCCGGAGCGTGCAAGGGAAAGAATTATCGACATTGCTTCTACCCAGTTTGAAGACGGTAGTTCTTATCACCAATACCAGCCGCTAACCAAAAAGGGCAATGCCGATATTGGAACCGGGTTTAATGATGACCCGCTTTGGCTGATTGCCTGTACCTCCGCTTATATCCGTGAAACAGGCGACATCTCTATTTTAGAGGAAATGGTACCGTTTGACAACGATGCTTCCAAAGCCCAGACGCTAAAGGAACACCTAAAACGTTCCTTTAACTATATTGCAACACATAAAGGTCCGCATAACCTTCCTTTAATCGGACGTGCTGACTGGAACGACTGCCTAAACTTAAACTGCTTTTCTGAGCAGCCCGGAGAATCTTTCCAGACATTTGGTCCAGACAATGGAGTTGTGGCAGAATCCGTCTTTATTGCTGGCATGTTTGTAAAATATGGAAAAGAATATGCAGACCTCTGTTCCTTTACAGGAGACCAGGCAGAAGCAGACCGTGCATTAAAAGAAGTGTCTGCAATGAACGATGCTGTATTAAAGGACGGCTGGGATGGAAAATGGTTTCTCCGCGCTTATGACGCACAAAGCTGCAAGGTAGGTTCCAAAGAATGTGAAGAAGGCCAGATTTATATTGAACCACAAGGCTTCTGTGTCCTTGCCGGAATTGGTGTAGAAAGCGGGGAAGCAAAAGAAGCGCTTGATTCTGTCAAAGAAAAACTTGATACAAAATACGGTATTGTATTGTTGCAGCCACCATATACCCGTTACCATTTAGAACTTGGCGAAATCTCCTCTTACCCACCAGGATATAAAGAGAATGCTGGAATCTTCTGCCACAATAACCCTTGGATTTCTTGTGCAGAAACTGTACTTGGACGCGGCAACCGGGCATTTGAGATTTACAAAAAAACCTGCCCTGCCTATATTGAAGATATCAGTGAAATACATTGCACAGAACCTTATGTATATTCACAGATGATAGCAGGGAAAGACGCCCATTTCTTTGGACAGGCAAAGAATAGCTGGCTGACCGGCACAGCAGCATGGACATTTGTAAATGTATCCCAGTATATTTTAGGCGTTGCCCCAACCCTTACCGGCCTGAGCATCGACCCTTGCATCCCTTCTGAGATGGGCACAAAATTCACGATGACACGTAAATACCGGGAAGGGATTTACCATATCACCGTAGAAAACCCTGGCCAAGTAGAAAAAGGCGTTGCAAAACTTATCGTTGACGGCAAAGAACTGACGGGGACAACCGTTGTTCCATATGAAAAAGGAAAAGAAGAATATAATGTAACAGTCGTAATGGGCTAATGGTAGCTACTACAGTTACAATATATATTCTAATACAAAAAGGTATCGGCCATATGGCTGATACCTTTTTATTTCTATATCAGAAGTACTTCAGGCAGAAAGATAGGTTTGCGCAAGTTCCCCAATCTTGTCACACTGCACCTGCATCCTGTTATAAGCTACTGCCTTCTGGCAAAGTGCCTCACCTTCCTCCATCTTTTCTGTCTCTTTATAAAGTTCTTCTCCCCCGGATGTTTTCTTTCCTTTCTCCCGCTTTTGCGGAAGCCTTGCATATTCACTTGTCCTCTTGAAATCCCGTACCTCTTTTTCTACCATTGCAGTCATATATTCCTGCGCAGGGTCGCCTTTCATCGCTTTTAATACTTCCATCTGGATAGAAACAACCTGCTGTACCTCTTCTTTTGATTTACAGTTCTGCATCTTTGTTTTTAAAACTTTACGCTCTGTCTCAACCCTGACTGCTATTTTATACATTTCTGGATTGTGGATACGCAGGTAATCCAACTCTTCTGATGACAGCCGCTTACCGGATTTCAGCTTTTGCATAATTTTCTGTTCATAATTTGCACGCTCTGGCTCATCCATCCCACTTGTTGGGTCAACCAGCGCCTCAATCGCCTTCTTCCATGCCTCTGTTTTTGTCATCTTCCCTTCTGTCTCCCCTGTGGAATCTGCTTTAAGAGCCGCCATATTTCCTGAAATAAACTTCATCTGTACTCCCCTCTCTTTCCGATATCAAATGCCCAAACTCTATCTGATATAGATATCGGCAGAATCCCATAATTTATTTATGGTGACTATTTCAGCCATCCCTACGTTGGTAGATAGTAAAATAATATTCCAAATCATAATAGGTTTGTTCTTCAGAATCATGCGTCATTACCCACTCATCACTCTTATCAAGGTTTGGGAAAAAGGTATCGGCCTCATATTGGTAATCTACTTTTGTGACATATACCCTATTACAATACGGCAGGAACTCCTGGTATACCTTGCCGCCTCCAATAATATAAATCCTGTCTTCTTCATACTTTTTTAACTCTAAAAGCGCTTCCTCCATACTGTGGACTATTACAGCATCCCCAAATGTATAGCCTTTTTTAGATGTCAGGACAATATTTACCCTTCCATTTAACGGCATTTTGCCAGGCAGCCCTTCCATCGTTTTACGTCCGCCTAAAACTACATTTCCCACCGTATGTTCCCGGAACATCCTCTGGTCTGCCGGGATACGGACAAGCAGTTCCCCTTTCTTTCCAATTCCCCAACGGGAATCTGCACATACAATCATATTCATAGGCTTTCACCATCCTGCCTCAAATTTTCTTCTTTTCCTATTTTGAGAAAAGATATAAATACTCCTTATCAAGGCAAGCCTTTACAAAAATCCCATCATTTTGGTACTCTTCCGAAAGAAGCTGCCCATATTTCCGGAGCTGGTTCAATTTTGCCCCCTCCCCATAAGGGAATACCATCTCCAAGATCACTTTATTCTCCTTTAGCACATCACTTACTAACGAAAGCATTGTCTCCACGCCATCACCATATTTCGCTGAAATACGGACTGTCTTATCAGCATGTAAATCCTTTAATGTCATCTCCCCTGATACACTGTCAATTTTATTAAAAGCGGTTACAATTGGTTTATTACCTACTTCAAGCCTTTGCAGCGTCTCATACACCGTCTGCATCTGCACATCCATATCAGGATTGGAAGAATCCACCACATGTAATATCACATCGGCGTACTTTGCCTCCTCCAAGGTACTACGGAACGCCTGTACCAGATGATGCGGCAGCTTCCGGATAAATCCTACTGTATCTGTAAAAAGCATTTCCTCCCCATTTTCCAGTTCCAGCCTTCTTGTCGTCGGGTCCAAAGTCGCAAAAAGCTTATCTTCTGACAAAACGCCTGCCCCTGTCAAATGGTTTAAAAGCGTGGACTTCCCGGCGTTTGTATATCCTACAATCGCCACAACGGGAATCGGGTTTTCCTGCCGCTTTTTCCTAGTAAGCTCACGCATCTTCTGTACCTGCTCTAACTCCCTGCGCACAAATGTAATGCGTTCTTTTATCAGCCTCCTGTCCATTTCAAGTTTCTGTTCGCCTGGCCCTCTTGTGCCAATGCCGCCGCCCAGGCGCGAAAGATCAGACCGGCCCCCCGCCAGATGGGAGGAACGGTAACGGAGCTGGGCAAGCTCTACCTGTAGCTTCCCTTCGCTTGTAGACGCCCTCTTTGCAAATATATCCAATATCATTACCGTTCGGTCAATCACCTTAACTTCTAACAAATCCTGCAGATTATTATACTGTGCAGGCGTCAGTTCATCATCACAAACAACACAATCTGCCTGGTATTTTTCCACAAGCTCTTTTACTTCCTGAATCTTCCCTTTCCCAATATATGTCTTAGAATGGAAGCTTTCCCTATTCTGAACTACTTTAGCGACGGTCACAGCTCCAGCCGTCTGCCCAAGCTCCTCAAGTTCCTCCAGCGACTGCATCGTATCCTCTGTATCTGAGGTTGCAACCCCCACCAGGATAATACGTTCCTCCCTCTCTGCCGTATCATATAATAATTCACCCAAAACAGAACCTCCTTTTTGTATTCTACTTCATTCGCGTCTTAATAAAAGCAAGTTCTTTTTCCATTGCCACGTCTGCCGGATAGCACCTGATATATTCCTCCGCCAAAGGCACTGCTTCCTCATAGCAATTTTGCTTTTCCAGCAAAATTACCTGTGTTTTTTTCAGCTCCTGCAATGCCGCAGTAATGCCATAAGAAATTCCTTTTGTTATCATACTCTGGGCCTTGTCATATTCCTTTTGCTGCATATAGACAAGTGCAAGCTGATAATATACTTCTACATTTAATTCTTCTTTATTCTCCTTAATATATTTCTGATAATACATAATCGCGGCATCATATTGTTCCAATGCGGCAGAAAGCGCCCCGGAATAATAAAGGCTCTCTTTATTGTTCCCATCATATGCCATTTTCAGGTATTCCTTTGCCCTGTCATACTCTTGCTTATAAAAATAGGCTCTCCCTATCACCATCATATTCTCCGCCTTATTTGGCTTAATCGCCACTAACTGGTCAAGAAGCTCATTTGCAGCATCTGTCTGGCCTGCCGCCATATACTGCTGATATAGTTTAAAATAGGCATCATAATATGTCTTGTCTGTTTCAATTGCATCCTTATATGCCTGGGCCGCTTTATCACTTTCCCCCAGGTTTTGTTCTATCCCTGCCAATGCCATATAGGCATCCATATATTTTTTATTTTTTTTAAGTAACTCCTGGCAGGCCTCTTCCGCCTTTTTCCATTCCCCCTGCTGCCAATATGCGGACATCTTTGTATATAGGATATCACAATCCATATCATCCAGATATTCGATTTCTAAAGCCTTATCACAATACTCTGTAACGCTCCCATAGTCTCCCAGCCCGTAATCTGCAATTGCCATCCCATAGCAAAGCTGTTTATTGTTTTCTTTGGAAATTTTATTATCTGTTTCCTGTATTACCTTCTGGAATTCCTCTTTTGCCAATTCATAACGGTTTAGCCTGCAAAGCGCCATGCCATACCCAATATAATATTCTGCCTGTTCCCCGTTTTCTTTAATTGCATCTTTAAAATAAGGCAAGGACTTCTCATATTTTCCTGCCTTCGCAAGCTCCATTCCTTTATCATACGCCTTTTTTGCTTCCCCACAGCCAGTCAGTAAAACTGTTATGCCTGCGATTAGTGCTACTCTTTTCCAAACATTCCGTTTCATCCTGTTTTCCTTTTCCTATCAGACAGAAAAAGGACACCGCTTATACACGCTGTCCCTCCGTTGTATATCTGTGCTATTGTTTTATTGCATCGCTGCCTTTAATATTTCCCTTTCCTGCTGGGTAAAAGTCTGTTCATTCAGAAGTTCGCTTGCAAAAAGCTCCATATCACCATCATCCCAAAAATGCATTTCCCTTGCAAGCTCATGGCAACGGTAATCACTTTTACTAATTAAAATACGGTAACAAAAATACCTTCCATCACGATACTGGTCTAAATATCCTTTCAAAACAAGTTTCCCCAAAAAAGTGGAAACTGTCTGTGACTTCCAGTCCTTCCCATACTTTTCATTTGCCAACGCCAAAATATGCGCCAACCTTGTACCATCACCCAAATCCCATACGCATTTCATTGTAATCTTTTCACTCTCTGTCAGTGCTTTAATTTCCATTCTTAACTAGTCCTCCATTCATACAATTTGGATTATGATGTAGTTTAATCCTGTGTTATCTTCCTTGCGCACAGTACCTCTAAACAAGTAAACCCTGCTGTAAAAACTGTACACAAAACCAATACCTGATATACAGCATTAGATTATGTATGGTCATCATAACAAAAGAGAGTGGTATTTGCAATCAATTTCACATTTTTTTAAGAAATAACTATTTATTTTAATTAATAACTGGATTTATCTCTTCTTCTTGAAGCATTTCTTTTAAATATTCCCTATATCTCTTCACGATCAGACCTCTTCCGCTCTTGCGGATGGGAATCATGCTGTCGTCAATCATAATGAAATCAGAATTCACAATTCCGGCTACATACTGCAAATTCAAAAGATAACTCTGATGGCACCGCAGGAACCTTTCATCCTGCACTTCTGCTTCCAGAACATCCAGCCGGTTATATACCTTTACATCCCCCTGTGTTGTTGTATGGATATAAACCACTTTGTTGTCTGACTCCATGAAAAGAATATCTTTAAATGGGATAATCACCGATTTCCGGTGTGATTTAACTTCAATGTATTTCCGTTTCTCCTGCGGATGCTTTAACATATAATAGTCAATCATCGCACCTATCCGCCCCGGCTCATATGGTTTTAACAAATAACCCATCGCATGGATTTCATAGGCAGCAATTGCAAAGTCCTTACTGGAAGTACAATAAACAATCTCTGCCTGGACGTCAGCCTGCCGTATCCTCCTACCGGTTTCCAGACCATCCAGCCCACTCATCATAATATCTAAAAATATCAAATCAAATGGCTGGCTTTTATAGTTCCCCATTAAAGCTTCCCCATTTTCAAAGACTCCAAGCTGAAAAGCAAGTCCCCGCTCCTGCATAAGGTAAGTAATAATTTTTTGCAAAAGTTCACGGTCCATCCTGCTGTCTTCACATATTGCAACTTTTATCATTTCGTATCAGCTCCTCCCACGTATACCCTGCATCAGGATATAAAGAAAAGATACACAAAAGCAAGGATTATTAAGTAACAATTCACCCTGTCAGTCTTTTAACGGTACCCCATTTCCATCCTCTGTAATGCTTCCTGACAAAATCATAATTCCCTCAACCAACCCCCATATCTCCATAGCAAGCGCAGCCAGTCCGCAGGTTATAACGCCGCCAATTAAACAGACCAGAAGCTGGACTAAGGCACGGTTTGTCTTCCCCAGATAAAAATTATGTATCCCAAGCCCTCCCAAAAAAATGCCAAGCAAGCCGGCGGCCATCCTTGACTTTTGGTTTGCCGGGGATACCGGCTGGGCTAAAAACACCCCACAATTTGTACATGCTGCCGCACCTGGCATCGTCGGCTGCCCGCAATTTGGACAGTAACTTGTGCCAACCCCGGCAGAAACCCCACATTTTACACAAACAGCAGCATTATCTGCTATCTGATTTCCACAATTTCTACAATACATTCACTCTATCCTCCAAACGTGCATTTCCTTCATTATAACAAAAACAGAAAACAAATGCAATGGCACTGTTAAATGCTATAGTAACAATTCACCAATTCTCTGCTGGCGCATAAGATATTCTTAACAAAGGAAACTTTTTTACAGGCATACAGTTACCAGTAAAAAATAATTTGGAGGGATATCCTATGCATACCAACACTCCTTTTCCTGCGGAAACGGACCGCCGTCAGAGATACCTTGGGGAATTTCTCATAAACTGCGGTTATCAGGTTGTACTGGCGGAAACAGCCCCGGAACTGGATGTAGAGGCCGCCGGCTATGAAGAACTCTCTGGCAAAGTGCTTGTGCTTCTGCCTATCCCAGCCCCGCCAACACTCCTGGCCCATTTAAAAGAAAGCCTTACCACGCAGCATATTGTACTTGGCGGAAATCTTCCAAAAGACTTTATAGATTTTTGTAATAACAGCCAGATTGCATATATTGATTATTTCAAAAACCCTGCTATCGCAATTGAAAATGCAGTCGCCACTGCGGAAGGCGCAATCTGTGAGGCAATACAGGCAAGTGATTTAAACCTCCACCAAAGCCAAGTGCTTGTCGTTGGATTTGGAAAATGCGGTGAAGTCCTTGCCGACAAGCTCGCCGGGCTAAAATGCAATGTCAGCATTTCTACACGGAGTCCCATGGCAAAGTCACGTGCCAAAGCATATGGGTACCAGATTTTGGAAGATGGCAGTTATTCTAAGTTTAACATTATTTTTAATACTGCCCCGGCAATGGTCATTACCGCCCCAATCATCGATCAGTTAAAAAGCGACACCGTCATTATTGATATCGCTTCCAGCCCTGGGGGGACTGATTTTAATTACTGCCTGCAAAAAGGGATTACAGCAAAGCTCTGTCCCGGAATACCAGGCAAATATTCCCCAAAAACATCTGCTAAAATATTATTTGACCAAATACAGGAACAATTAAAAGAACTTAAAATAAATTATTAAATGTTACTATATCACGATAGATTTCTGAAAAAGACTAAAATCCTTGTGACAACACATAAGATTTTAGCTCTTTTCCAGAGCAAGCAACAAGGCGGAATGTTTTGTATCCGCGCTGCGACACAAAACAGCCAGAGCCTTTGTTTTTAAAAGGCAGCGCAGAAATGAGGAAAAAACATGAAAACAGAAATACAGACGCCAGTTACGCTTGGTTTTGCAATTACTGGTTCTTTTTGTACTTACAGCAAAATATTAGAAGTACTTAAAACTATGAAAGAAAATTATAATATAATCCCTATTTTTTCAGAGCACAGCAGCACAATGGATAACCGTTTCCACAAGGCTTCTGACTTTGTAAGCCAGGTACAGGAAATCACTGGCAACCAAGGGCTTTTCAGCATCCAGGAGGCAGAGCCAATCGGCCCAAAAGGCTACCTGGATGCCCTTGTTATTGCTCCTTGCACAGGAAATACTATGGCAAAACTATGCCATGGCATAACAGATACCACTGTGCTTATGGCGGCAAAAGCTCATCTTAGGAATGAAAAACCTCTGATTATCTCTGTCTCAACAAACGATGCGCTTGGCATGAATTTTAAAAACCTGGGACAGTTAATGAATGCAAAAAATGTCTATTTTGTCCCTTTTGGCCAGGATAACTATGTGAAAAAAAGCAATTCCATGATTGCCCATACCGAATTAATCCCTGATACTGTTGAAGCAGCCCTGAAAGGGCAGCAAATCCAACCAGTTATCCGTTCTCCATTTTCTTAAATCCTGGCATTTCTTATGATATAAGCCAGCACAGCCGCTTTATGCGGCTGTGCTGGCTTATACTTCCCAAAAAACTTCCCTATAAGATTTCTTCCCACTGTTCCTGGCGGAAACCAGGGAAAACACCATTCTCTGCCACCAGGAGCGGACGCTTCACCAGCATTCCATCTGTTGCCAAAAGCCGGTACTGTTCTTCCTCGCTCATATCCTGAAGTTTATCTTTTAATTTCATTTCTTTATACAGGTTTCCACTGGTGTTAAAAAACCTTTTTAACGGCAAACCGCTCTTTTCATGCCATTTCTTTAACTCCTCTGCAGTAGGGTTTTCTTCTTTAATTGGGCGGATTTCTACATCATACCCCATTTCTTCTATCCATTTTAAAGCTTTCTTACAAGTAGTACATTTTTCATAACATAATATCACTGGTTTCATAACCTTCCCCCTTTCTAAAGACACTGCTCCAAACATTATAAATCCCAAAGCAATTTTAAATATTAAAAAAATCCAAACCCATCTGCATTTCCTTTAAAGATTCCACCTTACGTTCCGTTACCCTGTCCCCCTCCTGCAATACGCTGCACAACAATGGGGAATCCAGATGATAATTTTTACAGTTTCTATCAGCACTTTCTGTACTATAGCCCGCATAACAATATTGGCAGCCATTCCTACAGGTATTGTAGCAGCCGATATCAATGCTTTCTGCACAGCCGCATTCTTTACGCTGGTTTTTATCTTTCTCTGCCAAAATCCTGCACCCAGTTATTTCTTCTAGTAATTTCCTGTCAATACAGCAGCTTTTAGCAACTCCAACGCAGGACAAATCCATACTCTCTGCACAAGCCGCTAGTTCCATTCCATTTTTATGCGCTAGTTCTGCCAGCCTCCCTGCAAATTTTGTCAGTTCCTCATTTCCTGGCATATGGCAGTGTAGGTATTCCAAATTCTTTTTGTTCTTTGCATATAAATCTACAAAACTGATAATGCACTTTTTAGTATAACCCCTCAGCCTTTCTGCTATGTATCCAAAAGCAGCCAGATGGTATTCCTTTGTATATGCGTTGTTAAAAAAAATAGGATCATACCTCCAGATTACCCGGTTGCTTCCAATCCTGCCAGACAAATCCTGAAAAACAGGCAATATTACCTGTTTTTTATCTGGAATATTTCTTTCGATATCACGTCCATATGCAGTTACCGTAAATTGAAAATAATAAGGAATCCCTTTCAGCCTGTCTAGGCTTCCTATCATAGGCGCAGGGTTTTTTGACCAAAATACAATAGCGTCGATTATTTCAGGAGATAAAGGAATTTTACTGACTTGATGCACATTAACCGGATTCCTGACATATAAAAAACCTTCCTCAAGCCTATTAAAAAACCACCCTGAAAAATAATTGGGAATATCCGTCCGCCTGCTGGCACTTAAAATCACGATATCTCCTTTCTTGCCGGCTTTGGAAAAACGCTGCTTTTGCGTTTTTCCTGCGTAAAACAGTAATTATCGGTTTTTCTCACTCCTCCCCAGGCTCTTCCGAAGGAGCCTCTGACTCTTCCGGCGCCTTTGTTGGTTCTTCTGTCGCTGCCGGAGGCTGGGTAACAAGATCTTGTGGATTGTCCTGCTCCCTGATTACAATCCGCACAAAGTCACCCTTAATAAGCTTAAAAGGAGGATTTTGCCCAAATTTAACAGTCAGTTTATGAATCCCCACTGGCAGCCCTGCACAGTCTGCATAAGCAGAAATATCATGTCCTGACAACCCATTTAAGACGGATTCCCGTCCCTCTACTGTAAACTCCAAAATCCTTTCCTTATCATATGCCTCTGCCACACATTTACGCTCTACATTTTGCAGTTTAATATCCCCAGCCTTAATCTGAATTTTTTTCCTTAACAATTTCTCAATTGTTATTTTAATTGAGATTCTCTGATATTCCTCAGGGATTGTAATTTTATCGGAAAGATACTGCCTAACCTCCACCTCCTGTTCCAGGGAGGCAGATGTACTTGTCAGACCCGAAATATCAACCGGGATTACGAGTTCTGAAATATCTGCCAAAACTCTCTCCGAGCCTGCAATTTCTATTTTTTCCGGAAGGCAATCAACCCCAACATATTGATACCCTTTCGCAGGCTTTCCAATAATTTGTGCTTTTACTGGTATTGTCTTATTTTGTAAAAGCTTTGCTTTTACCCTTACCTGCGTGTCACTAAATGATAAGGTTGATGAAATTACCCGGTTTCCACGCTTATCATAAGCTGTCGGCTCTAACATCTTAGAAAAATTCTGGCTTGCGCCATTTACATTTAAGGTAACGCGAACAGAGCTAATCCTGTCTATTACAGAGCCGCCCCCTGTCACTTCAATTACATTAGGCCTAGCGATGCATTCCCCTACAGAATAACCTTCTGCAGGTATCCCTTCTGCATCAACCGTAACTTTCACCTGCTTCGTTTCCATATCTTCCAGTGAAACTTTAAGCACTTGGCTGCATTCCAGCATAACATCAGAAGACACTTTTTTCTTTAAGCGTACCCTGATTGCTACTGCATTGACAGAAGATAGTTCAGATAAATCAGCCGTTGCACTGATATCGCCTGCCTCAAGGTTGTCTATAACACTTCGCTTACCACGGACAGACACACTCGCTGTACTTCCTTCTGTTACCTCATATACTTTATTTACAGAATGCAGCGCTTCTTCATTTATTGTCTCTACCTGCACAATAAATCCCTTTGTCTTATATGGGTCGTCAATGTTCATAATTAAAAGCCACACAAGGACAGCCCCGATAATGGATAATATCTTAATAAAGAGATTATGGAAAAAAATCTGCTTCCAAAATTCTGCAATCTCTTTTTTTGCCTCCTGATTCACCTGCATTCCTCCTGTGATGTTTAGAATGGCCGTGAATAGCAGCTACTATTCATGAACATCCTCATTTTTTATGTGCATGTACCTTAACATGTTTCATTCCCCTGCCAATATGGAACTTCTTTTTTTCTTTTTTTTCAGGGCTTTTCCCTTGAAGTTCCCCAAGCTTTTTCTTTAATAATTCGCCATCTACATTACGCAACAGCTTCCCACGTACTGCGACCGAAATCTTCCCTGTCTCTTCTGAAACAATAACTGTAGTGCTGTCACTTACTTCACTGATTCCCACGCCAGCACGGTGCCTTGTCCCAAGCTCCTTTGAAAGCCCCAAGTTATCTGACAAAGGAAGATAACAAGTTGCAGATACCACCCTGTCTTCCCGAAGAATCACAGCTCCGTCATGCAACGGCGTATTATGCTCAAAAATATTAATTAAAAGCTGGCTGCTGATTGCAGAATCAATGTTAATCCCCGTCCGCTCATACTCGGCAAGGCTGATATCCTTCTCCAAAGTAATCAACGCCCCTGTCTTTGCCCTGGCAAGCTCTACCGTCGCCTTTACAATTTCATTGATAGAACGGTCAGAAAAACGTTCTACCTTATCCTTTGTATCATCAAATGGGATAATGGACGCCACGAAATTTTTCCTTCCAAGCTCTTCTAACGCCTTACGCAGCTCCGGCTGGAACACAACTGCAAGCGCCGTAATACCGATTGCAAGCGTCCTGTTAAAAATCCATAATATCGTGCTCATATCTAAAAAATACGCAATCAAGTAACAAAGCAGTAGCACAACGATTCCCTTTAACAGATTCCATGCCCTGGTTTTCCGCATCCACAGAATAATATGATATAATGCAAAAGCAATAATGATTACCTCTACTAAATCAATCAATGTCATCCGTGGCAAAGACAGAAAGTAGAAGGTATCCTGGATTGCCTGAATAATTGATTCCATACTTACCTCTCATTCTCATCCGAAATTTTTGTTCTGCCCTTTTCATCCTTTAAGTCTGGCATATGCTCTGAAAAATGCCTCACATTAATCCTCTTCACCCTCTTACTGGGCGCCGCCACATTCATCTTTGGCACCGCCCTTACATAATAGTAATATTCTTCATCTTCAAACTGCAGGTTCTCTACCCCTGTATAGTTCAATGCAAGCCTCATAAACTGCACAAACCATGCTACAGCGGCAGAACAGAGCATTCCCAGTAAAAAGGGAACTGTTTTTATATTTATGTTAAAAAGGTAATTAATAACCAGAAACAGTATTGTATTGGCAACCGCCCCTGCAAAAATAGCTATCTCAAAAGCGAAATCCCATTCCCTGTTCCTCAAAATATAGACAACCACTGTTACAATAGAAAAAACAATAATCATTACGTACATTTCCCTACAGCTTAAAAACTGCTGCAAGACTGCCTGGTATAGATTAATGCTGGTATCCGTTGAAACATTGACAACAGATGTAACAGACTGTAATAAATAATAAATCCCGACCCCACACGAAATCGGCACAATTGCAGCCGGCGTCATAAAAAGCCCCAATATAATTGGTATCCCATGCACAAGATGAAGCGGAATCGCGATTGGGACTGCAAATATTATATACGCATGTTTTGGCACAAATTTGGCATAACCAAAATAAAATATTAAAAAAATAACAGCAATGATAAGCGCAAGTACCCTGGAAACATAAAAAATATGGACTACAACAAAGGAGGCCGTAAAAAACAAAAGCACGCTTCCCGGCATCAACATACTTCCCGCCGCTAACAAAAGCTCCACTGAAACCTGGTTAAACGCTGTATTGTATCCAACCATCCGGTTTACCGAAGAAAATGCAATAAACCCAATTACAAAACGAAACAGGAGGTTTAGAAAAGTAGTGTATTTCTGATAAAACTTCTGCAAATGCTCCCTAAACACCAGTAATTGTGCCATCCCCTGCTTCCTCCTTATTTTGGTGCTGCATATAAAAATCCTCCAGCTTTTTTAACTTTGTATAATATTCCTTTAAAGCAGACAGGCTTTTTATATATTTCCGCTTAAAATGAAAATACGAAAAAAAGAGGCTTAAAATTACAATCCCCGCATAAATCCCCAGTACCGCAAAACCCAGTTTATCATATTCCAGACGGGCGACATTTACAAATATATAATCTGCATGGTAAAGCGCAACTAAAAATAAAACCAAGACATAGCTAACTGTCAGATTCCATACAACAGAAATTACATGCGCGCGGATATAATCTGATTTGTAATACCCACTTTCTTCAATTTCACTTTTATACCGTTTTGTCTCATCCAGGGCTATCTGCGTCATGATACGGATTTTTTCTTCATTTACCATCTACAATCCACCTCATTCCTGCCTATTAAAAGACTGCCGCCTTATACTGCTTCCAGCGGCGCTATCATAAATATATCCTATAATAAAATATCAAAAAAAGCAAGATAAAAAGGGAATAACAGCGTATCCCCTTAAAAGCATTATTGTGAAACAGCCAACTTATTAATCTGTGTTGCAATATAACCAGCGCCATAGCCATTATCAATATTCACTACTGCAATTCCATTTGCACAGGAATTTATCATTGTCAGCAACGCCGACAACCCATTCATGCTTGCCCCATATCCTATTGAAGTTGGGACAGCAATAACCGGGCGGCTTACCAGCCCTCCGATTACACTTGCAAGCGCGCCCTCCATCCCCGCAACTGCCACCACGCAATTTGCCTCCTGGATAGAATCAAGCCTGGATAAAAGGCGGTGGAGGCCACTGACGCCCACATCAAAAATCCGCTCTACAAAAGCCCCAAAATATTCTGCCGTCTGCGCCGCCTCTTCTGCGACTGGGATGTCTGCAGTACCTGCGCTACAGACAACTATTTTCCCAACATGTTCCTTCTCTTTTTTTTCTATTTTTAAAATATGTGAGATTTCATCATAGGTAATTTCCGGCAATACATTACGTACCAATTCATACTGACGCCTGTCTGCCCTTGTCCCAAAAACTTCTCCATTGAAAGCGTATAATTTCTGATAAATGGACTGTAGATATTCATCTGGTTTCCCACTGCAATAAACTACTTCAGGAAATCCGGAACGTATCTCCCTGTGGGAATCAAGCTTTGCATATCCCATTTCCTCAAAAGGCTGCTTCCTAAAATACTTTTCCGCTTCTTCAACAGATAACGTTCCATTTTTTACCTGCTCTAAAACCTCTTTTGCTTCCATGCTTCCCTCCGATATTTCTATTTAATATAATTTACCAAGCGTCCTACGGATAAAAAGCACTCCGATTAAATCTGCCAAGAACCATCCGATTGGAATTGCCCACCAAATCCCCCAGACCCCAATAAATGGGACAGGGGCAAGCATATATGCAAGAAACACCCGGGTTCCCAGGGAAATAACTGTCAGAACCAAAGACATCCCAGGCTTTTCCACGCCGCGGTAAAAACCATACAATAAAAACAGCATCCCAATCCCACAATAAAAGCTGCCTTCTACCCTGAGATAACCTGTACCTGTCTGTATAATATTGGTTTCTCCCCCATCAACAAAAATCTGCATAAGATATGGCGCAAAAAGGACAATAACGGCAGATACTGCAAGGCAGAACAAAACCGATACCTTTACCGCCTGCCGTATCCCCTCTTTCACCCGCCCGGTTTTTCTCCCTCCATAATTTTGTGATATGAAAACAGAAAATGCATTTCCAAACTCCTGTGCAGGCATATAAGCGAAAGAATCAATTTTCACTGCTGCTGCAAACGCCGCCATAACTGCCGCACCAAAACGGTTCACCAATCCCTGAATCATTAAAATACCAAAATTCATAACAGATTGCTGGACACATGCCGCCATAGAATGCCATATAATCTCCCTCACTGTCCCCTTGCTGAATCTGAAATCTTCTTTTTGCAGGCGAAACCCAGTCTCCTTCAGCCACACATACATACTAATGCCAATCCCTGATACCGCTTGTGCGGTTACTGTGGCGGCAGCCGCGCCGCCAACCCCTTTCTTGAAAACTACGACAAACAGCCAATCTAACACAATATTTAAAACAGCAGCAATTCCAAGAAAGCACAATGGCATAACAGAATTTCCCGCTGCACGCAATACAAAAGCGAAAAAATTGTAAAGAAAGACAAAAAAGATGCCATAAAAAATGATCCACATATATTCCTGCATTAACCCATAAATCCCAGCAGGTACATGCAGCATATCCAAAATAAAAGAAATTCCTGCAAAAGCCAATATACTAATAATGACAGACACTAACAAAATAAACAAAAAAGACGCCGCCATACATTTTTTCATCCTCTGGCTGTCCTTCCTTCCAATCCAAACAGATAATACTGTTCCACTCCCCATACACAGCCCTGTGATTACAGAGGTCAGAAAAGTCATAAAAGAATAAGCCGAACCTACGGCAGCCAAAGCATCCGCCCCTAAAAACCTGCCTACAATTAATGTATCTGCAATATTATAACACTGCTGCAAAAGATTTCCCAAAATCATCGGGCAGGCAAACAACAATAAGGAAGATGTTACCTTTCCCTGCGTTAAGTCCTTTTTCATCGCATCTCCCCTTTAAAAAAGGGCACCGACAGCGCTGGTGCCCTAGCAAGAATTGCTTCGCAATTCTTGTCGAAAACCACTATGTAACAGCGCAATTTCCTATGACATAAAAAAGAACCCACCAATAAAATATACCATAAACGCGCATATCCATGCAATGGCACATTGCCCAACAACTGTACAGACAGCCCACTTCATCCCAAGTTCCCTTTTAATAGATGCAACTGCCGCCACGCATGGGGTATAAAGCAGGCAGAACACCAAAAGAGAAGCAGCCGCTAACGGCGTTAAAACTGCAAAAAGCGCTTTTGTAGGACCCGCCAAAACAGACAATGTGGAAACCACGCTTTCTTTCGCCATAAAGCCGGCAATCAGGGAAGTGGAAATCCTCCAATCCCCAAAACCAAGCGGCGCAAATACCGGAGCAATAAAGCCCGCCACAGATGCCAGGATACTATCCTGTGAATCCGAAACAATATTCATACGTAAATCAAAGGTCTGTAAAAACCATATTACAATTGTTGCAATAAAAATAACCGTAAACGCCCTCTGTAAAAAGTCTTTTGCCTTATCCCACAGAAGCTGCGCCACATTTTTTGCCCCCGGCATCCGGTAATTAGGAAGTTCCATTACAAACGGGACTGCTTCCCCCTCAAACATAAACTTTTTAGACACCAATGCAACCAAGATTCCCACAGCAATCCCAGCAAAATAAAGGGCTACCATTACAAGACCGCCGTATTTCGGGAAAAATGCCGCTGTAAAGAACCCATAAATCGGGAGCTTTGCCGTACAGCTCATAAATGGCGTCAGCATAATTGTCATTTTACGGTCGCGCTCCGATGGCAACGTCCTGCTTGCCATCACCCCGGGCACAGTACAACCAAAGCCAATCAGCATTGGCACAATGCTCCTTCCCGACAGGCCAATTTTCCGAAGCAGCTTATCCATTACAAACGCCACCCTAGCCATATACCCACTATCTTCTAACATTGACAGAAAGAAAAAAAGCGTCACAATAATTGGCAGGAAACTTACTACGCTCCCCACTCCATTAAAAATCCCATCAATCACCAAGGAATGTAGCACATGGCTAACATCTGCCGCCTTAAGCCCTGCATTCACAAGTTCCGTCAGCTTTTCTATCCCTGATTCCAGCAACGACTGAAGCCATGCCCCGATCACATGAAATGTCAGCCCAAACACCAGAGCCATAATAAGCACAAACATAGGGATTGCCGTATATTTCCCTGTCAAGACCCGGTCAATCTTTTGGCTCCTCTCATGCTCCCTACTCTCCTTTGGCTTTGTAACAGACTCCGCCACCAGCTTTTGGATAAAGGAAAAGCGCATATCTGCAATTGCTGCTGCCCGGTCAAGCCCTCTTTCCTGTTCCATCTGGCATATAATATGTTCTAACATCTCTTCCTCATTTTCCGTCAGTTCCAATGCTTCCTTTATCTGTGTATCCCCTTCCACAAGCTTATTTGCTGCAAAACGGAGCGGAATCTTAGCCCTGTTTGCATGGTCTTCCACAAGTTCCATAATCCCATGCAGGCATCGGTGCACAGAACCGCCATGCTCATCTTTATTGCAAAAATCAATTCTTCCCGGCCTTTCACAATACTGCGCAATATGGACTGCATGGCTGATTAACTCGTGAATCCCTTCATTTTTTGCCGCTGAAATAGGTACAACAGGAATCCCAAGCATCCCTTCTAATTCATTAATATCTACAAAGCCCCCATTCCCACGTACTTCATCCATCATATTCAAGGCCAGAACCATCGGGACATCCAGTTCCATCAACTGCATTGTCAGATACAGGTTCCGTTCGATATTCGTCGCATCCACAATATTTATAATAGCAGTCGGCTTCTGCTGTATCAAAAACTGCCTTGTTACAATTTCTTCACTACTGTAAGGCGACATAGAATAAATACCTGGAAGGTCTGTTACCAATGTATCAGGATGCCCTTTGATCACGCCGCTTTTTTGGTCAACTGTTACGCCCGGAAAATTTCCAACATGCTGGTTTGCCCCGGTCAGCTGGTTAAATAATGTCGTTTTCCCGCAATTTTGGTTTCCTGCCAAGGCAAAAGTAAGTGTTGTCCCTTTTGGAAGGGGGTTTTCATCCGCTTTTACATGATACCTGCCCCCTTCCCCAAGCCCCGGATGCTCCCGCTTTTTCTTTCTCCTGTCATCAGAAAATTCATTGGAAGAATTATGTACAGAATCTATCGTTATGCTTTTCCCATCAATTTCTATCTGCGCCGCATCTGCAAGCCGCAGCGTCAATTCATAGCCATGAATCCGAAGCTCCATCGGATCTCCCATTGGGGCATATTTTACTAATGTAACTTCAGCTCCTGGTATCACACCCATATCAAGAAAATGCTGCCTTAAAGAACCTTCTCCCCCTACTACTGTTACAACAGCAGTCTTTCCGGGTTCTAACTCTTTTAATGTCATATCGCTTTTTCATCCCTTTCTTTTTTTAACTCCATCACTGTCTTTTGAAAAACAGGATGTATCGCATATGGTGCAATTTCACATAGTGGTTCTAGTACAAACATCCGGTTTGCCATTTCAATATGTGGTATCACAAGATTTTCTTCTTGGACTATCTCATTATTATAAAAAATAATATCTAAATCAATTGTCCTTGGACCCCAATGGATAAGCCGCTCCCGTTTCAGCCTTTTTTCAATGGAATCAATCAGCTCCAAAAGCTCCTGTGGCGAACGCAGCGTTTTTATTGCCAAGGCGGCATTTAAAAAATCATCCTGCTTAACACCGCCGACCGGCTCTGTCACAAAGAAAGAAGACTGCTTTACTACTTCCGTTTCCTCATCTTCACCAAGCATCTGAATTGCCTGTATCAAATTTTCCTCCTTATCCCCCAGATTAGAGCCAATACTAAGATATGCCAGGTTCCACCCCCTGCTGATTTTAACAGATACTGTCTCCAATGGCAGAAGTACCGGCGCCCACGGTTTTTCAATTTCCAATTCCACCTTTTGGACCATCTGGTAAGTAAGCAAAATCTTCCTGGCAAGAAACCATGCAAGCCGTTCCAACAAATGAAATACCTGCCCCTCTGCCTCTTCCTTTATCAGCCCTGCCACTTCTGCATAATTTACAGCGTCTGCAATTATATCTGATTTCCCTGCTTTTTCTGTATCACAATATAGCGTTGCAGAAATCAGGAATTTCTGCCCCAAGACATTTTCCTCCGGCATTACTCCATGCTTTGCAAATACCTCCAGCCGTTTAATACAAATCTGGTCCATATAATACTTCCTTCCTTCTGACAAATCTTCTAATCCTTCCAATACCCCGGCGACATTGTACAACGCAAAACCATTTTCCACGGCAGCCTTTCGTAGTTCCTGCCAAGCTTATACCCTGCCAGCCGGAACACACACTGCCATACAAAATAAATGGCCTTTCCAGGATGCCCTTTTTTACAAAGTTCCAGAATCGTCTTTTTTGCAAAACCTGCCCCTTCTTTCTCTGAAGAAACATTTTCAAAAATCTCACTGTACTGGCTTTGTGAAACCCCCAAATCAAAATTGCGCTTAAACTGCTGTTTGCAAGTATAGGAATGGGAATGGAATACCTTTGCCTTTGCAGCATAAAAAACTCTGTATCCTGCCTGGATTACTTTTGACGCCATAACCATATCCTCATTAAAAATAGCAGGATAAGAAAAGCCTCCCAGTTCCATATAAAGTACACGGTCATACATTGCACAGACATCCGAGCAGAAATATGTTTTAATCCCCAGCGTTTCCAAATCAGCCCGTGTCTTTAACTGCTCCTGTTCCGGATAGTTATAAAGGCGTGTAAGCTGCTCTGTTATATCGGCGTCCTTCTTTGCCATTTGCCTTCCATAGGCTATCCCAACATGTTCTTTCTCCATCGCCTTTACAAGTTCTTCGATTACTTCACGGTTTGCAGGGACTGCATCCTGCGTCATAAAAAGAATATAGTCCGCTTCTGACAATTCTGCCCCATACGCCCTTGTCCCCCCATGGTCAAACTCTGCTTTTTTTACCGGAAAAACCTGAATCCGTTCCTCTAACGGCTTTATAAGAGGCTCTCCTTCTTCTATCGTCTGCAAAATAAAAATATGCTCTGGCAAAATACTCTGTTTCATCAGACGGGAAAGCAATTCCTTTAATTCCTCCCCCGGCTTATACACAGGAATAATCACGTCTACCGTTTTTGTTTCCATTCTTTCCACCTTTCTAAACACAAATGCTCCGCCTTTTTATGCCTTTAACAGCTTCCTGGCTACCACAACGGCCTCCTGCGCATCTTTTGAATAACCGTCTGCACCAATCTCATCTGCAAACCCCTGAGTAATTACTGCCCCGCCAATCATTATTTTGGCACGCAGTTTTTCACTCTTTACCAGTTCCACTACCTTTTTCATCTCCATCATCGTTGTTGTCATCAAAGCCGACAGCCCAATAATATCTGCATCCACTTCTTTTGCCTTTGCCACAATCTTTTCTGCTGGGACATCCTTTCCCAAATCAATCACATGGTAACCATAATTTTTTAACATCAAAGCCACAAGATTTTTCCCGATATCATGGATATCATGTTCAACCGTTGCAATTACAATTGTCCCAGCCGGCTTGTTGCTTTTATTTTCTGCTAAAATTGGTTCTAAAATCCCAATGCCGCATTCCATTGCTTCTGCACTGGAAATCAACTGTGGCAGATAATAAACCTGGCGGTCAAATAATTCCCCAACATGGTTAATTGCTGGTATCAGGCTTCCATCAATGATTTCCTGTGCCTGGGCCCCTTCTTCCAGCCACTTTCTGACAAGCTCTGGCACCTTTTCTTTCCTTCCCTTTACAACTGCCTGAAAAAGCACATCCTGGCTTCCCTCTTCTTCTGCAGCCTTCCCTGCCTCCAAAGGCTCCTTAACCACAAGATTTTCCGCGGAAACTTCACCTGCCACAACGCTGATTTTTCTCTTTGCCACTCGGTCAATATAACGGATATCCCCTTCTTCTTTATTCATTAACAAATCTGCCGCAAAAACAGTATGCATCAGCAAATCCTGGGAAGGGTTCGCAATTGCCATCGTAAGCCCTGCCTGGATTGCCATTGCCATAAATACACTGTTTACATACATCCTCTCTGGAAGGCCAAAGGAAATATTAGACAAACCGCATACCGTAGCAAGCCCCAGCTCATTTTTACAATAAGTGACTGTCTCAAGCGTTTCAACTGCTGCTTTTTTATTCGCTCCAACTGTTGCAACCAGCCCATCCACAATAATATCTTCTTTTGACATCCCCTGCCTTAAAGCTTCCTCTAAAATCGTATGGATAATCTCTTTCTTTTCCTGTATATCCTTAGGAAGCCCTTTTTCAGATAATGGCAGTAAAATAAACATTGCACCATATTTTTCCGCGATCGGGATTAATTTTTCAAACTTTTCTGGTTCCAAAGAAATGGAATTGATTAACGCACGCCCCGGATATAGGCGGAGCGCTGCCTCTACAACCTCAACATGGCTTGAATCAATAGAAAGAGGCAAATCCGTCACAATACTTAACTCTTTTACTGCCTTTAGCATCATTTCTTTCTCATCAATTCCATTCATCCCCATATTCACATCTAAAACAGCAGCCCCAAAAGCCTCCTGTTCTTCTGCCATCTCAGTTACCAAATCCAGGCTTCCATTGCGCAGTTCCGCCTGCAATGCCTTTTTCCCAGTTGGGTTAATCCGCTCCCCAATTACCTGAAATGGCCCATCTAAATCTATTTCCTTTGTAAACCGTTCCCCCGACAAGGCACGCCGTACTACAAAATCTCCACGTTTATAACAGCCTGTCTTTTCCATACATCCTTTTTCCTTTAAAAGACAAACCATCTTTTCAATATATTCTGGCGTTGTGCCACAGCATCCACCAAGGATATCTGCCCCTTCCATTGCAAGAAGAAACATTTCCTTTGCAAATTCCCCTGCCTCCATATCATAGATGGTTTCCCCATTTTCCATTTGCGGAAGCCCTGCATTCGGTTTTGCTATAATGGGCAAATCACTGTAACGCTTCATCTCCTTTATCACACCCAGCATCTTATCCGGTCCTGTAGAACAATTTACCCCAACTGCATCTACGCCAAGCGTTGTCAGCACAAGGGATGCTGTTGCCGGATCTGTGCCAAACAGCGTCCTTCCCTCCTCTGTAAAAGAAAGCGAAACCATCACTGGTAAATCTGTTGTTTCCTTTGCCGCAATCACTGCTGCACGGCATTCCTGCAAACTCATCATTGTTTCCACAACCAGCAAATCCACCTGAGCTTCTGCAAGATACCCAATCTGCTCCTTATAAATAGAAACAAGCTCTTCAAACGGAAGGCTTCCAACAGGCTCTACCTGCTTTCCGGTCATCGTCAGGTCGCCCGCCACAAATACCCTTCCTTCTGCATTTTCTTTTGCCACAGCATCCTTAGAAATTGCCACCAAATCACGGTTCATTTGGCCAATCTTTTCCCCCAGGCCATATTCTTCTAATTTAATCCGGTTTCCAGAAAATGTAGGAGCATAAATAATTGTGCTTCCAGCCTGAATGTATTCCCTCTGAAGGCCGCACAAGATATCCGGGTTTTCCAAAATCCATTCTTCCGGGCAAACCCCAGCCAGCATCCCCCTTTTTTGCAGGTTTGAACCGGTAGCCCCATCCAATATTACCTTTGTCTGTTCCAATAATTTATGAAATTCCTGTTTTGTCATAACTTACCTCATTTCTATATTTATGCCGCTTTACAATGCAAAAACACCTATATATCCCCTATCTACATGGCATCTGAGCCAATCAAAACCTTTTTTTCCTTTAAAGGCAAAACCATATTTAAAAATATGCCCTTCCTCAAGACCATGTGAAACAAGCCCCTGCCCGTATCCTTTTTCTTCAATCTGCTGCAAAACAGTATTCACCGTATCTTCCAATCTTTTATAAAAACTGTTTTAGCCACATAAAAACAGCCTCTTTCTATTCCCCTCTCAAAATCCTGTATCCCAATCCCTACTGTCCTTGCCATGGCATCACCTCCAGGATAGCATTTGCTATAACACGTTCCCATATTATCACGGTTTTTTTAGAAAAGCAACATACGGCTTTAGTTGAGAAAGTCCTTTCTTTCTGGTATACTGGATATAGGTTTACATTTGACCCTCGCAGGCGCGCTCCAATTGAAAAATGAGAGGAAACTATGAAAGAAAAAATTCTATTTTATATTAAAAGAATCCGCGAAGGCAGATTAAAAGAAATGATTGAGCAGACCATATGGATTTATGCTTATGTACGAAAATACTGGCTTGCCATTATTATCTATACGGGAATCGGCCTGATTGGAACGGGCACTTCCCTGTTTACCAGTGTTTTATCCAAAGACCTTGTAGACATTATTACACAGCACCGGGCGTCAGAGCTAATAAAAACCCTCGCCATGTATATTGGCTTTACCCTTGCCAACCTCCTGCTGTCCCAGGCATTAGACTATATCTCCATGATGATTTCCATCAAGGTAAACAATGAAATTAAGGCCGATGTTTTTGAAAAGATGCTCCTGACCAGGCTGGAGCCTTTGATGGCATACCACACTGGCGATTTGCTTACACGCTGGAGCAGTGACGTTTCTACTATATCAGACGGCGTTTTAAGCTGGATTCCAAATCTTGTTATCAACACAGCGCGCTTTCTTTCTGCATTGGCAATCGTCCTCTATTATGATCCCGCTTTTGCCTTGTTAGCTATGGCCGGAATGCCCGTCAGCCTTATTATGTCCAAAACCCTGCTTTCCAGGATGCAGTCCCGCAACCGGGAAAGTGCTGAGCTTAGCGCAAGGATGATGGGGTTTAACCAGGAAACTTTTTCCAATATACAGACGATTAAAGCATTTGACCTCATCCCACTCTACGTCAAGACATTGCGCCAATACCAGAATGATTTCTGGAATTTAAAAAAGAAATACCAAAAACTTGGTATTTTGATTTCCATCTTCATGTCCTTTGTTGGCCTGGCCGTTTCCTATAGCTGCTATGGGATGGGGATTTACCGGGTATGGACAGGCAGTATTTCCTATGGTACGATGACATTATTTTTATCCATGTCCGGAACGCTTACCGGCACATTAAACTCCCTGATGCAAATGGTGCCAAGCGCAATCGGGATTACTACCTCCGCCGGAAGGCTGATTGATATTTTGGGAATGCCAAGGGAAGATTACTCTGCCCATCACCAGGTAGAAGAATTTTATAATAGAAACCAAGACGTCGGCCTTTCCCTAAGCATAAAAGACATGGATTACGCATACTACAATGGAAACCAGATTTTCTGTAAGACCTCCTTTTTTGCAAAACCCCATGAAATCGTAGCCCTGGTAGGTCCGTCTGGTGAAGGCAAAACTACCCTTTTAAGGATTATCCTTGCACTGCTAGAACCACAGGCTGGCAGCCTGGAAATCTATGCAGAAGGAAGGGAAGCGGACCGGATTACATACTCTCCTTCCATCCGCCAGCTGTTTTCCTATGTACCACAAGGAAACACTATGTTTTCGGGGACTGTGGCAGAAAATATGCGCAATGTAAAACCGGACGCCACAGATAAGGAAATCATTGACTGCCTGAAAACCGCATGCGCTTGGGATTTCATAAAAAAACTTCCTGATGGCATACAAAGTAAAATCGGTGAACGGGGCGGAGGATTTTCAGAAGGGCAGGCACAAAGGCTTTCCATTGCACGGGCATTGATTAAAAAATCACCAATCCTTTTAATGGATGAGGCTACTTCTGCACTGGATGTCGATACGGAACGGAATATTTTGCATAATATTATGAAAGATGATTATCCAAGGACATGTATCGTTACAACACATCGTCCTTCCGTGCTTACCATCTGCCAAAATGTATATGCTATCCGTAACCAGCGCTGTGTCCTGTTGTCTGCAGAAGAAACAGCGGCAATGTTACAACATAATTGAAACTCTATCCTCCCAAAAAGCATGAAACACGCTCTAGTGCTCTATCCAGTTAGTTTTTAAATATAGAAATGAGGATGAATATGAAATTAAAAGAAACCTTTTTAAAAACAAAAATCGGCGGAAAAACTTTTGTACTTCCCTATGGCCAGGGCGTTGCCGACCATGTTGCCGGGATTTCACTTAATGAAACTGGTGAAATTTTATGGGAAGGTTTGGAAAAAGGGCTTGGAAAAAAAGAACTTCTCTGCCTTTTAAAAAAAGAATTTGCAATAGAAAACGCTTCAGAAGAAGGACTAAACAATGACATCATAAACTTTCAGGAATATCTAAAAACGGTAGGAATCGCAGAAACAAAAGAGCCAGAAGATTATGGATGGAACCCACTTTCTTTTTCTGCTGGCCCTTTACACATTATCTATAAAGGGCCGCAAATGCTTTTTGACAAATATTTCAGCCAGTTTGGCAGCAGGCAGAAGCAAAATGCAGATTTAACCATACAGATTTCCTGCCTTCCGCCCCGTTTCCTAAAAAATGGAACAGTGCTTGTAAGGACAGAGGAACTTATCCTTATAGATGCCAAAAGCGATTACCTATTCCTCTTCCCCAAATTTCCCGTCTTGCAGGAAATGCATGTCAAAAAAAATGGCTCGCAGGCCATATTATTTTGTGACAATAGCTTACTGGAACAACAAATGGAAGATATCTTTCACGGAATACGTTTTGCCGTTTTAATTGCTGCCAGTGAAAAAGGGCTTTTTTTCCTCCATTCTGCTTCTCTGCTGTACCAGGGAAAAGCATGGCTTTTTTCCGGGAAATCCGGTACAGGAAAATCAACCCATACAAATCTATGGAAAGAACTGTTCCAGACAACGCTGTTAAATGGGGACTTAAATATGATTGGAATCCAAAATAACTCTGCCTATGTTTATGGGCAGCCTTGGTGCGGCACCTCTGGAATCTGTACACCAGAAAACTATCCGTTAGGCGGGATTACCTTTTTAAAACAGGCAAAGCAAAATATATGCACTATGCCTGAAACACCTGAAAAAATCCTTGCTATCATACAAAGGCTGATTTCCCCTGCTTGGGATGGGAATCTTATGGAACGGAATATTTCTTTTGCAGAACAATTAGAAAAGCACTGCCCTGTCTGGCAGTTATTTTGTACGCCTGACAGAGAAGCAGCTATCATAATGAAAAAAGAGATAGACAAACATATAAAAACCTGTTGATTTTAGCAAACAATGATATAAGTCAGCAATCCAAAAACCTAATTTCCAATGGCCAGGCAAGACGCCAATACAGGAGGAGATTCCTTTAGGGATACCTCCTCTGTATTCCTTATACCTCAGGCCATCTGGTACGGCAGAATCACTGAAATATGTTTTAAAATCCATTTTGTAATCTAAGTAAAGATTAGTGCTGGCCACAATCCATTCCAACGTCAACAAGTACCGTATTTGTAATTGCAAGACCAGCATCTGCCTTGACTACCAAATCACCTAACCCAATATTATCAGATGCATTGTTGTGATAATTATAACCAATCTTCAATGTCTGGGTATGGTTACCACTTTCAAGTTTTCCTCCTGAACTAACATATTCAACCGGCATATTAAAAGATATCTCCATCCTCTGCTTGCCAGAATGATGATTGTCTTTAGCAGCATGCCTTGCATCAAACTGAATACGGTAATCCTCCCTGCCCGTTTCCGGCGTCTGATGAATTTTTGCAGTTGCTGTATAACAGTCTCTGCCTTCTTTGACACCATCACCGCTTGCCATGTAAACCCCTTCTACCAATTCATCATTTGCAATCGCCACAGGGCGTTCATATGTTCTCATTATTTACCTCCTTTTTTGATATTAAGACTACTAGTTATCTTTATCTTTAGTATATCGAAAGTAAAAGAATAATGCAATAAGGAAACAGGCTATTTTTTCGCTTTATCTACCCGATTTACTGCGATTTGGTAAAATTCTTCCAAACACAAGTTATGATGGTACATAAATTTTGCAGCCGCTTTCCCAACATAGCGGAAATGCCAAGGCTCATAACTGATTTGGGTAAGTTCTTCCTTTTCCTTTGGATACCGCAGGATAAAGCCATATTTCCACGAATTTTCGCGCAGCCACCGGTTTCCCGGTTCTTGCTCCTGTGAAATCGTCATATCCGGGTTACTGCTGCATAAAATATCAAGCGCCAGCCCTGTTTCATGTTCACTGTGGCCAGCCGGCTGTGTTTCTTTATAAACCTCTTGTTCCGCCTCTTCATAATCCATGCCCTTATTTAACAGCGCCTGGATATCTTCATCAACAAGTTCCTGCTGCCGCATTCGGCTGCGCCATGCCGAAGCAATCCAATACTGATGCCCTGAACCCCCCGCGTCCGAAAGCATTTTCCGTAAATCATCATATAAAAATCCAGAAGCCGAAAGCCTCCCATTTGAAATTGTCCTAAGAGTCGGAGTATAGCCTTCCGGAAGCTCCTGTTCCCTGTTTACAAGGACAAGCAATTTTTTGTCCCTTTGATAAATTTTTCGGCATTCTTTTTGCTGCCTGCTGCCCAAGGCAACCCCTTTGGGGATGTTGCCAAATTCCATCTTTTCTTTTTTAGCATAAAAGGGTTCCTGATCCATAGCATTTAGCGGATCTGCCTGATATGCACGGTAAAAAAACAAAATCCCTGCTATAAATAATGTCAGTACAAAAAGAAATAAAACAGAATATCTTTTCCTTGGTTTCTTTTTTTTCATCATCGTATCCTCCTTATGACAACAAGTTTCCAATAAATCGTAAAACACATCTTGCATAAAGTAATTTTAAAACTTGCTCTAAGGATAACAGCCTGACTTATCCGGTTTTTATCAGGGATGTATCAAAATTGCAGCATTTGGGTTTATTTTTAAGAAACTCCCAGTATTTATGGGCTTTCCCAGTGTCTATAACTGTCTGCTACACCAATTTCTACACCAATTTATATAACCAGCATATTCTCAATTTCATGCATTTCTTTAAACTTTTCATCCTCTGTTATATGAACATACAATCCCATTGTTACTCTCATATCAGAATGACCTAATAACATTTGTAATGTTTTTGGTTTCATACCACCTTCAATACATCTTGTAGCAAATGTGTGTCTTAACGTATGTATTGATAACCTTTTAATACCTGCTCTCTTTGCTACTGTTCCAATACTACGGTTATACAAATGTCTGTTTATCGGCTTTCCACTCTTATTAAGAAAAACAAAATCACGAAATTCCATCTGGATTACATTTATTTGAGATAGTTTCTTTTTTTGTTCTTTTAAAATATTGATCGCTTCATCAGTTAATGGTATATCTCTTTGACCTGACATTGTTTTTGTATCTCCTATTTCTACTTTTCCACCTTCTCCAAGAATCAATGAGTGTTTAACTGACATTATTCTTTTTGTAAAGTCTATGTCTTGCCATCTCAATGCTGCCACTTCACTCACTCTAAGTCCTGTCTGTAATACAAAAGCATACTGATTATAATGAGGTGATTTCTTTGCATATTCAAGAAATAACTTTTGTTCCTCTCTTGTGAGAACTCTACGTTCTTCCTTTTTATTTCGTTCAATGACTTTCACACTCTTTTTGATTGGATTAATTTTAATCAATTCATTGTCAACAGCAGATTCAAAAAAACTATACATTAATCCTCTTGTGTTATTATTTATCGTTGATGTTTTATTTTCATTGATTAACTGATTAAGAATATTCTGACAATGAAAAGGCTTTATCTCTGATAGAAGCATATTGCCAATATGTTCTTTAATTTTCGTTCTGTATCGTGATTCATATTCTTTTCTTGTACTTCTTCTTATGTTGTCACCTTTAATATTCTCAATCCAATAATCAAACCATGCATCAACTGTCATATCACCTAAAACATTTATATTTCCATGTTCATCCTGGAACTGCATATCTGCAAGCCAGTTACGGCATTCCTGCAATTTCTTAAAATATTTCTGCCTGCGTTTCCCCTGCCTGTCCGTAAACCTGGCTGTATACAGCCCATCTTTCCTCTGGCTTATTCCTATGCCAAGCTCCTTCCCTTTTAAACTTTTACCCATAGAACCAACTCCTTTCCGTTATCCCTAACAAAAAGAGTTTGATACAGCTTAAATTGTACCACACTATCCCTCCATTTAGAAGGAACAGGTGTTTAGACTGCTCCTATATCTCCAAACTTTTTGATATGTACTGCTCAAACTCTTTCCTCTTTACCAACTTTTTATTGCCAACATATAATACAAAATCACATTTCGGTTGCTTTAACAGTTCCTCTATTTTATTAATCCCTATATTTGAATAAGCTGACGCTTCCTTTATTGTTAAATTTAATTTCAGCCAAAATGGCATCTCTAACTTTTTTGATTCTGTCATTCTTAGTTAATTCACACTCCATCTATAATAAAATCCCACTATAAAAGGGTGTCCATACTACAGACACCCTCACACCATCACTGTCAATAATCTCCCGTCTGGCAGCAGGATTACAATTTCTGTTCTGCCAACTGCCAGAACCACATCAGTATTTTTCCAACCCTACCCTTTTCCTGCCCTGTCATGTCATCCCATTTATCATGCAGTATATCTATCAGCTCGCCCATTGCTTCTGACTTATATTCTGCCGTATCATTATAAAGATATGTAATATCGTCCAGCATAATGACTTCGCCAGAATAGCTTTTCCTGCCCTTGGTGGTGTCAATGTATATTGCCTGTCTTGGCTCTGCACCCTCTTCTTCCTTGTAATAACCAATGGAAGCAATTCTGCCTATATAACGCTTCCCGCCTGCTTCACATACAACCCTGTCTCCTACAGAACAAATTATGTCCCTTTCTTCATCACTGTACCTAAGATGGTTCTGTACTTCTAAAATAAATCCCATATTACATCCCTCTGCTTTCTTCATATTGTTTTATTTTATTGTCACTTAAGTATTTTTTCGTCTTGTGTCATGCTCTAAACATTTTCCTAATCTCCAGCCCTAACAGCATCATCCTGTACCGCCACCTGTTCCTGATCCCTGCAATTCTCAACCTATTTAATTCCCTATGCTTCTCATACATCTTATCTATCACATCAGAATAGCGCGCTATTTCAGCTACTATCTTTTTACTGATTTCTTCATTGTTTAATTCATGTAACTTTTTGTTCTCTTCTGACAATCTTATGTTGTCATTTATTAAAAGTTTGATTTTCCTGTTTTTTGTCATTGCTTACAACCTCCTTTTAGCAATCTATTTTAAAAGAAGGGCGGCATTATACCGCCCCAAAATAACTCAATTAATTATTCCAGACAGCAAGTGTGTTGGGGTATGGACTGGCAATCTGCTCAAGCGTTGCAGCCTGTATGACTCTCTGCATTTTATTCGACCTGCGGAATGCGTCACAGAATGAATCAGGGTCTGTTACATTGCTCCCGTCTACATGTACATGCACATCCCCAATAGAAACATTTGCTGACTTGTTATAGCAGTTGCTGACTTCGACCGCCCTTGATGCCTGTTCCATGTTCTGCCAGACATCTTTCAGGGTAGGGGCAATCCCAAGCGACTTCATAAGGTACGCTTCCTGTTCCGGCGTTACCTTTGGCTCTAATTTGGTATAACGTTCTGATGCGTCCTGCAATGCCTCCGTCTGCTTTGGCGTGAGGACTGCCTCGCCTTTCTTTAAGGTGGCAATCCCATCATCCCCATTTCCTTTTATGGATTTGTTTATTTCGTAGGCAATGCCGCCTTCCGCAAACCCTGCATTTTTCAATGCATCACGGATTGCCTTTGCTTCCTTTTGGGTCAGTTTCTTCCCGGAGACTTCTATGCCAAGTATGTCCGCAAGCTCTTTCATGTCAGCCCATGAGGTATATACTTTGTTGTCTTTCCCTGCAAGGTATTGGTTCAGTTCATTCCCATATTCCCCAAACGTGTACTTATTGATAAATGAGGTGGGTTTGTTATTGAGTGTCTTACGTTTTGCCAGGCTGGCTTTAATCCGCCTCCCTGTCCTCACTGTATCTATTTCTTTTTCCAGTGCCTCTTCCTTTGCAATTTCCCCGGCTATCTTCTCTGGATAGCTTACCGCAAGGCCTTCTGCGGCTGATTCCAGTCTGTCAGCCCTTGCGCCTTCCTCAGCACGTCTTATTATGCTTTCTGCTGCTGTTGCTAAGC
>CAJUJR010000009.1 GCA_910586605.1 uncultured Lachnospiraceae bacterium
AATCAGACATACAAATAACGGAATGTCGATTGTTTCAAATGTTAAGGGCTGTGTGTTGGCACAGACCGATTACTTTCAGTCTGATACAAAGACATTATCAGCACAGGTTGCTATGAAAGGACGCTTTACTCTTTATTCGTATATTGGAAATCTATTTGTATATCTGTGTAATTTATATTTGTTAGGGAGTTTCATACTTCCCAAAATCAAACGATTAATTAAGAGGTAGTTAAGGCAAAGACAAGCGCCTATAAAAAGTACCAATGCCAAAAGCATTTTAAGAATAATACGGTAAAATAACATATACTCTTTAAGAGGTGTAATTATGGAACGTTTAAAAAAATTTACAATAGCTGGAATACTTTTTGTCCTGGCCACGGGCACTCTTGCCCATTTTTTATACGGCTGGACAGGGAATAATGCGATTGCCGGCCTTTTTGTGCCAGTCAATGAATCCATATGGGAACATATGAAATTGCTTTTCTTCCCTATGGTACTATACTCCCTTCTAATACTTCCCATATTCCAAGAAGAGTATCCTTGTATTGCTTCATCGCTTTCTTTTGGGATTCTCGTTGGGACAATACTGATTCCGGTTCTTTTTTATGTTTATAACTACATTTTAGGAAAAGACATTTTTATTTTGGATATTGGTATCTTTATTGTAAACACGGTAATTGCATTTTACCTTGCTTATAAATTTACTTTGTCCTGTAAATTAAAACCCTACTCCTCCTTATTATTTGCCTTAGCCATGATTTTCTTTTTGTGCTTTATATTATTTACCTATCAGCCCCCAAACCTTAAAATATTTGCTGCCCCAGAAAAAGTGGCTGGAAGTATCGAAAGCATTCACATAATAAAGGGCGTCACAAGCGTGCTTAAATGACGCAAGTAAACTTACTCATCCTCTCTTTGCTTTACGCGGGAATAAAAAGAACCGCAGCCATAGGGCTGCGGTTCTTTCCGGCTTTTCAGCATTTTTCATCCACAAGAATTATTTAAAACTTCCCATTGTCGGCTGCTTCCTGGATGGAAACGGCTACTGCTACTGTCATGCCGACCATTGGGTTATTTCCTGCGCCAATCAATCCCATCATTTCCACATGGGCAGGAACAGAAGAAGAACCTGCAAACTGAGCATCAGAATGCATACGGCCAAGTGTATCTGTCATACCATAAGAAGCTGGGCCTGCAGCCATATTATCAGGATGGAGGGTCCGGCCTGTACCACCGCCAGATGCTACAGAGAAGTATTTCTTACCCTGCTCAATACATTCCTTCTTATATGTACCAGCTACTGGATGCTGGAAACGCGTTGGGTTTGTTGAGTTACCTGTAATAGATACATCAACACCTTCTTTATGCATAATTGCCACGCCTTCACAAACATCGTTTGCGCCATAACAGTTAACCTTTGCGCGGAGCCCTTCTGAATATGGCTTACGGAAGACTTCTTTTACGGTATTGGTATATGGGTCGTATTCTGTTTCTACAAAAGTAAATCCATTGATACGGGAAATAATCTGTGCAGCATCTTTCCCAAGGCCATTCAAGATGACGCGGAGCGGTTTCTTGCGCACTTTATTTGCTTTTTCTGCAATTCCGATTGCGCCTTCGGCTGCTGCAAAAGACTCATGTCCGGCTAAGAAGCAGAAGCACTCTGTCTCTTCTTCCAAAAGCATCTTTCCAAGGTTTCCATGCCCAAGGCCTACCTTACGGGTATCTGCTACAGAACCAGGAATACAAAATGCCTGTAATCCCTCACCAATTGCTGCTGCTGCATCTGCTGCACGGCGGCAGTCTTTTTTAATTGCGATTGCTGCGCCTACCGTATACGCCCAGCAAGCATTTTCAAAACAAATTGGCTGGATGCTTTTTACCTGGTCATAAACATTAAGCCCAGCATCTTTTGTGATCTTTTCTGCTTCTTCGATAGAAGAAATCCCATAGCTGCTTAATACGCTATTAATCTTGTCAATTCTTCTTTCATATGATTCAAATAATGCCATGATTCGTTTGCCTCCTTTATATTATTTTTCGATTTCTTTATCTGTTCTTGGGTCAATCAGCTTAACAGCATCATCAACACGACCATACTGTCCGGAAGCTTTCTCCCATGCTGTGTTCGGATCATCACCCTTCTTGATGAAGTCTGTCATCTTCCCGAGGCTAACGAACTTGTAACCAATAATTAAGTCATCTGCATCTAAAGCAATCGCTGTAACATAGCCCTCTGCCATCTCCAGGTAACGAGGCCCCTTCTTTAACGTGCCATACATTGTACCAACCTGGGAGCGAAGCCCTTTCCCAAGGTCTTCCAATCCTGCGCCAACTGCCAGGCCGTCCTCTGAAAATGCACTCTGGGAACGTCCATATACAATCTGCAAGAAGAGTTCCCTCATTGCTGTATTGATTGCATCACACACCAAATCAGTATTTAAAGCTTCCATTACAGTACGCCCTGGAAGGATTTCTGAAGCCATTGCTGCAGAATGAGTCATACCAGAACATCCGATTGTCTCAACTAATGCTTCCTGGATAATACCCTCTTTTACATTGAGGGTCAGCTTGCAAGCGCCCTGCTGTGGTGCGCACCAGCCTATGCCATGTGTAAAACCAGAGATATCTTTTACTTCTTTTGCCTTAACCCACTTTGCTTCTTCAGGGATTGGTGCACAACCGTGGTTGACACCCTGAGCAACTGGGCACATGTTTTCTACTTCCTGTGAATAAATCATGTTTTCTGCTCCTTTCAATCATGCTTTTTATCTGCGAAACAAATCGCAGTCTTGTTTATATTTTAGGACAAATTTGTGGTTTCGTCTACCTGTTTTTTACATTTTTCCCACAATTTCCCCCTGTCTTTTATAAATGCTTCCCTTCGGAATAAAACCACGCACCATAGATACCGGATATATATTTGTATTGCTTCCAATAATGCACCCTGGATTCAGGACGCTATTACAGCCAACTTCCACATAGTTCCCAAGGACAGCGCCCATTTTTTTCAAGCCGGTCTGGATAACATCCCCCTTATAGCGGATTGCTACCTTTGATTTATCCGATTTTACATTTGATGTTATAGAACCTGCCCCCATATGGGATTTATAGCCAAGGATAGAATCGCCGACATAATTATAATGTGGTACCTGCACATTGTTAAACAAAATAACATTCTTTAGTTCTGTAGAATTCCCTACCACACAATTTTCCCCAACAATAGCGCTGCCACGGATAAATGCACAATGGCGTACCTCCGTATTTTTTCCAATAATACATGGGCCGCTAATTGAAGCTGACGGCGCAACAGAAGCTGTTTTTGCAATCCAGACATCTTCTGCCAGATGTTCATATTCCCCTTCTGGCAGGCTTTTCCCAAGCGTCATGATAAAATCCTTAATTAATGGCAGAACTTCCCACGGAAATGTCACATCGCTGAAAATCTCTTTTGCAATCGTTTCATCTAAATTAAATAACGTTTTATTTTTTAACTGCTCATACATTATGTAATTACCTCCCGTTTCGGTGCAGCCTTTGCTTTTTTGGTTTTTTCCTTTGCTGCTTTATAATAAACGGCTGACTGGTCAAACATCCGGTGGAGCGCCACCTGGTTATTTGTCTGCTGCACTGCCTGTACCCGCCTTGTAATAAACCCGTTCAGCTTCTCCATATATTCTTCTGTTGTAATCGTACCCTCCGCTACCTGTGTAAGTCCCAGCTCCCAGCTTGCAGTAAGTTCGGGGTTTAACAGCGGGCGGATAGAAGTACTGACAACATCATATACCATTTCCCCTAAAAGCTCTGGCGTAATTACCTGTGTTTTTTTATTTAAGTTCAGGTACTTGATTTTTACTAATTTACTCAATATTTCTGCCCTGGTTGCACTTGTCCCGATTCCGCTCCCCTTTATTTGGGAACGCAAGTCTTCATCTTCAATAAGCTGCCCTGCATTTTCCATAGCGAGAATCATAGAACCTGAATTATAGCGCTTTGGAGGCGAAGTTTCCCCTTCTTTTACTGCCATTGATAAAAAATCTACTTCCATTCCCTTTTTCAGCCCCTGGAGCATGGAAAGGGCTGACTGGTTCACGGTATTTTCCTGTCCATCGGCAAACCCTTCTTCCCCTGCTTTCTTCCCTGCAAAAGAGGCACTGGCTATCTCCAGATAACCGGCATTTACCATTACCCTAAAATTTGCAAAAAAAGATTCTTTCCTATATTCTGTAACAATCCCTAATTTTAAGTATTCCGCAGGCGGATAAAAAATGCATAAAAAACGCCGCACAATTACTTCATATACCCGTTTTGCGGTTAAGCTGACACTATTTAAAGCGCCAAACCCCTGCCCAGTCGGGATAATTGCATAATGGTCTGTAATCTGCTTATCATTGACATAACGTGTTTTGGAAAGCCCCTGAAAACTTTGCTTTTCCAAAATGCTTGCCGCTATTTCGGAAACAATAGGATACTGGCAAAGGCCGTTAATATTTTTCCTGATTTCTTTTGATACTGCTGTAGAAAGCACCCTGGCATCTGTACGGGGATATGTCACAAGTTTTTTTTCATATAATTCCTGTACAATTTTCAGCGTTTCATCTGGGCTGATTTTAAATAGTTTGGAACAGGTATTCTGAAGCTCTGCAAGATTAAATAAAAGAGGCGGGTTTTTCTTTTCTTTCTTTTTTTCTACCTTTGCGACAATTGCCTTTGCCTCAGAGCCGCTAAATACATCCTGTCCATCCTTTTCTGGAAGTGGCCCTGAAAAACCAAGGAAGCTGCAAAGTCCCAAAGCATCCTTTTTTTCTTTGAAACCATTTTCTTTATAAAGGGCAGGCGACTGAAAGTATTTCGACTGTTCTGTCACTTTCCATTCCCCATCAAAAACTTGGCCAGAATAAGAAAATCCGCCGATTACGCGGTAAAAAGGCGTCTTCACAAAGTTCCTGATTTCCCGCTCCCGCCGCACTACCATCCCAAGGACACAAGTCATAACGCGCCCGACAGATATCGCTGTCCACTTACCGTTATTCAGGTAATCCATAACCGCCCTTCCATATTTCAGTGAAAGCACGCGGGAAAAATTAATCCCCATCAGATAATCCTCTTTTGCCCGCAAATACGCGGAATCAGAAAGATTGTCATATTCTTCCAAAAGCTTTGCCTGCGCAATCCCACGCCTGATTTCTTCTTCTGTCTGGGAATCAATCCAAACCCTCCGCTTTTCCTTTGTCTTTGGGACATTTGCCATCTGGTCTACCAGACGGTAGATATATTCCCCTTCACGCCCGGAATCAGTGCAGACATAAATCCTTGTAACATCCTCTCTGTTTAAAAGCCTTGCTACAATCTGGAACTGTTTTTTTACATCGGGAATCAACTCATACAGAAACTTTTCAGGCAAAAATGGCAGCGTTTGAAGCGACCATTTTTTCAAAGCCGGGTCGTAGGCATCCGGGTAACTCATGGTCACAAGATGCCCAACACACCATGTCACAACAGAATCCCCAGATTCCAGGTATCCATTCCCAGCATTTCCGCTGACGCCAAGCACCTTGGCAAATTCTTTGGCAACACTTGGTTTTTCAGCGATAAATAAATCTTTGCCCATAAACTGACTATTCCTCTTTCCTGCTTTCTTTTGTACACTCTGCATAACATCTTGTGCCAAAAATAATCCCGACAATTGCAATCCCTGCAAAAGAAATATATTTTACAATGTTTGTCACATTCACGGTTACGCAAACGGCGGCCTCCCTGTTTGCATTTGCAAGGTTTCCTGCTTTCTTTTTACATTTACACATAATTTACACCAAGCCTCAAGAGAAAATGCGTGCATTTTCATTTGAAGCGCAAACACAAAGGGTGAAAGATGTGTGTTTGCATATTTTCCTTTCCTCTTTTTTTCTTTCACCCTTTTATCTCCGTTTTCTTTTTAAATTACTATGGTAAAAACCCTGCGCAATCCCCACGTTTGGAAACAAGCTGATATCCAATAGAAGACACCCGTTCTGACAGGCAGTTTAGGCATTGGGCGGATTCCTCGCCAGTACAGATTTTATTGTCGTAAAGCTGATATTTTTCCCGTACCTCTGCCGGGGAAAGATTTGGCATAACAACATTTGCCCCCGCCAGGATACCAAGTTCACGCCCTTTTGGATGGATCGTCCCAAGTGCAGTCGTCGCTGGCAAAAGCACATGCGGCAATGTCAGGCGGACTAACGCCAGCAGCAAAAGAGTTTCTTCTAACGTCCCATTTGGGCAATTTGCAAAAGGGGAATCCTTTTGTGCAATAAATGGCCCAATTCCAACCATATGCGGCATAAGTTCCTTTAAAAACAATAAATCATTTGCAAGGTGTCCCGCTGTCTGATAAGGGGATCCCACCATAAACCCAGCTCCAGTCTGATACCCAATCTCCTTTAGCCAATACAGGCACTGTATCCTGTGTTCAAAAGAAAGGCCGGGCGGATGAAGCTTTTCATAATGTTCCTTTGTCGCCGTTTCATGGCGGAGCAGATAGCGGTCTGCCCCACAACCATACCAATATTGGTAAACCTCCCGTTCCTGTTCTCCTATAGAAAGGGTAACAGCACAGTCCGGATATCTTTTCTTAATTTCTGACACCAGATTCCCAATATCTTCTGCACTATAGTAACAGTCCTCACCACCCTGCAGCACAAACGTACGGAATCCTAAACGGTACCCTTCTTCCGTACAGGAAAGGATTTCTTCCTGGCTTAGGCGGTAACGTTCTGCTTTTGTATTCCCGCTGCGGATGCCGCAGTACAAACAATTATTTTTACAATAATCCGTAAATTCTATTAACCCGCGGCTATAGACTTCATTTTTATAGTATTTTTTCTGCATATCCCTTGCTTTTTGGAATAAAATCTCTGTTTCCTCTTTTTTACAGGATGTTATCAGATAGATATATTCCTCTTTTTCCAGAATATGCGTCTCTTCCAGCTTTTCAATCAGGTTTATCGTATCCACAAAAGCTCCTTAATACCCAAGTTCTTCCCCAACCAGAATCACTTTAATCCTTCCTGGCGTACGGGACATCCGGGTTACAACAGTATGGCAGCACATGCAGCCATCTGCAAGGCATTCTGTGCATCTCCCATACTCCATACATGGCGTATTGGTCTGAAGCCTTACTGCATTTGGCGGCGCGGCAATATTTTGTACGCGGGCAATCCCGCTTTTTACATCTGGCACTACCTTATTCATCCCGGCAATTATAATAACATTGGATGGGCCATTACAAAGGCAGGCAACACGGTTTCCATTCCCGTCAATATTGACGAGTTCACCATCCATTGTAATTGCATTGGTGCTCATCAGGAAAAAGTCTGCTGTAACCATTTTTCCATAAAACTCTTTATCAGTCATTCCCGGATGAGGCTTTGTTCGGTCAAAAAGCTCATATTCCCCTTCTGCTTCCAACAAATCATCCAGCAGCCCGATTTCTTTAATCGTTTCTGAGCCGCCCCAGGAAATAGAGCAGTCCGGCGTTAGGAAACGCTTTGCCTTTGCATTCGCCTCCTCCCGGTCCTTGCAATAATACCCTTCCATATTCCGATGCGCCAGCTTTTCAATAATACCTTCTGCCAGGTTTTCATAATTCTGCTCTTTTGGTGACATAAACTCCCCCATTTCCGCATGTGGAACATCATCCACTTCGCTTTTTGCAACTAATCAATTTCCGTTCCAAGGCTATTCATACAAAGGGTATTTATCTGTTAAAGCCTTCACGATTTCCAATGCATTTCCTTTATTTCCTTCTGGATCAGCGATTATCAGGGAAATTGCTTCTGCCACCTTATCCATATCATCCGTCTTAAACCCGCGTGTAGAAACAGCAGCCGTCCCAAGCCGGATACCACTCGTAACAAATGGCGACTGTGGGTCATTCGGAATGGTATTTTTATTACAAGTAATATGCGCTGCATCCAGCCATTTCTCAACCTCTTTCCCTGTCAGCCCCTTTTCTGCCAAATCAACAAGCATTAAATGGTTATCTGTACCATCGGAAACAATCTTAATGCCACGGTCTTGCAGCCCTTTGCAAAGAGCCTGCGCATTGTCAATAATGCTTTTCCCATACTCTTTAAAACTTGGCTCAAGCGCCTCCTTAAAGCAGACAGCCTTCGCCGCAATAATATGCATCAATGGGCCGCCCTGGATTCCAGGAAACAGTGCTTTATTAAAATTGACTTCCTTTGCAAATTCTTCACTAGAAAGAATCATGCCGCCACGTGGGCCACGCAATGTTTTATGGGTGGTTGTCGTTGTTACATGGGCATATGGGATTGGGCTATCATGGTAACCGGAAGCCACCAGCCCTGCAATATGCGCCATATCTACCATCAGGTAAGCGCCAACAGAGTCTGCGATTTCACGGAAACGCTTAAAATCAATTTTACGCGCGTAAGCGCTTGCACCTGCAACAATTACCTTTGGCTTACATTCTTTTGCTATTTTTTCAACTTCATCGTAGTCAATAAATCCTTCGTCATTAACCCCATAAGGCACACAGTGGAAATATTTTCCAGAAAGGTTTACAGGGCTTCCATGTGTCAGATGTCCGCCATGATCCAAATTCATCCCCATAAATGTATCGCCTGGTTCCATTAATGCAAAAAATACTGTCATATTTGCCTGTGCACCAGAATGTGGCTGTACATTAGCATAAGTGCATCCAAAAAGTTCCATCGCGCGGTCGCGGGCAAGGTTTTCTACTACATCTACATGTTCACAGCCTCCATAATAACGTTTCCCTGGATAACCTTCTGCATATTTGTTGGTCAGCGTGCTTCCCATTGCTGCCATAACTGCTTTGCTGACAAGATTTTCAGAAGCAATCAGTTCAATATTTTCCCTCTGCCTTCCCGTCTCGTTTTCAATTGCCTTTGCAACCTCAGAATCAAATTTTTCCACTTCTTCAAATGAATACATTGAATAACCTCCATTTCTATTCTGCATCATCTATCGCTTTCCCGATATCATGCCTCATATATTTATTTTCAAAGGAAACCCATTCTGCTGCCTGATAGGCATTCTTTCTTGCTTCTTTCAAATCAGCTCCCTTTGCCGTAACACCAAGCACACGGCCGCCACTTGTAAAAATGCCGTCCTCTGTTTTTTTCGTACCTGCGTGGAAAACATAATACCCATCCCTATTTTCAAATTTCTCCAGCCCAGTTATTTTTTTATTCTTCTCGTATTTTTCAGGATAACCATCTGAAGCCAGCACAACACAGACTGCCGCATTCTCCTCAAACTGAAGGTCAACCTCCGAAAGCTTCCCGTCGATACATGCCTCCATCACATCAATAATATCATTTTTCATACGTGGAAGGACAACCTGGGCCTCTGGGTCGCCAAACCTAGCATTATATTCCAAGACTTTTGGGCCGTCCTCTGTCAACATCAGCCCGACAAAAAGAATCCCAACAAAATCCCTGCCTTCCGCTTTCATAGCATCCATCGTAGGCTGATAAATCTGTTCCTCGCAAATTTTCTGGATTTCTGCCGTATAAAAAGGACTTGGGGAAAACGTCCCCATTCCACCTGTGTTTAAGCCCATATCGCCATCTTTTGCCCGTTTATGATCCTGCGCGCTTGTCATTGGCTTAATATGCGTTCCATCACAATAACACAGGACAGATACTTCACGTCCTGTCATAAAATCTTCAATGACAACAGTTTCCCCAGCAGCGCCAAACTGCTTATCAAACATCAACGTGGCAATGCCTGATTCCGCCTCTTCCAGCGTATTGCAGATTAACACCCCTTTCCCAAGCGCCAAACCATCTGCTTTCAGGACAATTGGGAAAGATACACTTTCTAGGTAGAGCAAAGCTTCCTCTGGTGAATGGAATACCTCATAATGGCAGGTTGGGATATGGTACTTCTTCATCAAGTCCTTAGAAAAACTTTTCGAGCCTTCAATAATTGCCGCATTTTTACGCGGGCCAAATACACGAAGCCCTTTTTCCTCAAACACATCAACAATGCCGCCGACTAACGGGTCATCCATCCCAATAATAGTCAAATCAATTTCTTTATCTTTTGCAAAATCCGCCAGCTTATCAAATTCCATTGCACCAATCGAAACACATTCTGCATACTGGCTGATTCCCCCGTTTCCCGGCGCACAGTAAATCTTATCAACCTTGCTGCTCTGCGCAACGCTCCAGGCGATAGCATGTTCACGGCCGCCGCTCCCAACGATTAAAACCTTCATGAAAAAACGCTCCTCTCTTCGCTTGATTCCTCCCTGATATGGGCAATCCCATCTGTAACCATAACCCTTCCCTGGCCAATCAGGTTAATTGCCTGTGGCAGAATCTTCCACTCTGCCTGCTCCATTACTCTTTTTTGCAGGATTTCAGGCGTATCCCCTTCTTTTACTTCTACAGCCTTCTGTAAAAGGATCGGGCCATGGTCGGCCTCTTCATCCACAAAATGCACAGTAGCCCCTGTCACTTTATTCCCTGCAGCAAGGACGCTTTCATGGACTTTCAGCCCATAATACCCTTTTCCGCAATGCGCCGGAATCAAGGATGGATGGATATTAATAATCCGTCCTGCATAAGCTGTAACCAGGCTGTGCGGGATAATCACCAGATAACCTGCCAAAACAACTAAATCAACCTTATATTCTGAAAAAAGCTCTGACATTGCCCTTCCAAAGCCATCTAAATCGCCATATCCCTTTGGGCTGACATACTTTGCCTCAATCCCTGCTTTCCTTGCACGTTCCAGGGCATAAGCATCTTCTTTATTGCTGACTACAAGCGCAATCCTTGTACCCTGAATTGTACCGTCTTCCACTGCGTCTATAATTGCCTGGAGGTTTGTCCCCCCGCCAGACACACATACTGCAATATTCTGCATAACAATCCCCCATGCCGTCTTTGGCGGCTCAATTGATGCTGATTCCCCCATCTTTACCCGACCAGCGTAACACCTTTCTCCCCGTCTGTAACTTCACCGACAATAAAGCCTTTCTGCCCAGACTGTCCAATTAACTCTACTGTCTTTTCTGCATCTTCCGCCGAAACCGCCAGCATCATGCCAATCCCCATATTATAAGTGTTATACATGATTTCCTTTGTAATGTCGCCGTCTTTTGCAAGCATGCCAAAAACAGGCGGGATTTCATAACTGCTTGCCTGGATCTGCGCCCTGCACCCTTCTGGCAGCATCCTTGGGATATTCTCGTAGAATCCGCCACCAGTAATATGGCAGCATCCTTTGATAGTAACGCCAGCTTCCCGAATTGTACGAAGCGCCTTTACATAAATAATAGTAGGCGTAAGCAGGACTTCCCCAAGTGATTTGCCGCCTAGTGATTCATATGTTTTATCTAGTGATTCTTTTTTTATGTCAAATACTTTCCGAACCAGGGAAAAACCATTACTGTGTATGCCAGAAGAAGCAATCCCTACTAAAGCATCACCTTTTTGGATGCTTTTCCCAGTAATCATGTTTTTCTGGTCTACAATGCCAACTGCAAAACCTGCAAGGTCATATTCATTTTCCGGATAAAATCCTGGCATTTCCGCCGTTTCCCCGCCTATTAAAGCAGCGCCTGCCTGCTGGCAGCCTTGCGCCACCCCAGAAACAATAGAAGCAATCTTTTCTGGCTGGTTTTTCCCACAGGCAATATAATCTAAGAAAAATAATGGCTCACCTCCTGCACAGGCAATATCATTGACACACATCGCCACACAGTCAATCCCTACCGTATCATGCCTGTCCATCTCAAAAGCCAGCTTTAGCTTCGTACCAACACCATCTGTCCCTGATACAAGCGTCGGCTGCTCCATCCCTTTAAAAGCCTCTATGGAAAATGCACCAGAGAATCCACCAATATCTGTTAAAACCTCACTGCGCATTGTGCCCGCAATATGCTCCTTCATCAGTTCTACCGCCTTATACCCGGCCTCAATGTCTACTCCTGCCTTCTTGTAATCCATTTTAATCCTCTTTCTGCGCTGCTTTTGTACTTATAACAATCTTGTGCCAATCAGCGCGCAGACACAAGATTGCTAAAATTAACCAAAATTTACCTCATTGTAACACAAAGCATTTTATTTGTCATGTTGTTTTTCTTCGCCCAAAATCCCTACAAATCTGCACCATGATCAATGACAATCACCTGTCCGGTAATTGCACTGGATTCCTCGCCTGCCAAAAATAAAATCGCATTCGCAACCTCCTGTGCCGTACAAACTGGAAGCGATAAATCAGCATGCTTTGCCATAGCCCCCATCATATCTGGGTCTAAATTCTCTTTCTTCATCCCTGCTGTCATTGGCGTGATTACACTTCCTGGGCAGAGGGCATTACAACGCACATTCACGTTTGCACAGCGCATCGCTATATTTTTTGTCATGCCAATCACTGCTGCCTTGCTTGATACATATGCAACGCCGCCTCCCCCTGTATAGCCTGCTACGCTGGAAACATTCACAATCGAGCCAGCCTTTTTTTCCACCATAACTTTAGAAGCTTCCCTTGTCATATAAAGCGTTCCCTTTGTATTAATATCAATCAAGGTGTCAATTGTTTCATCTGTTACTTTCTCAATTGCCTCAATGCCGCTGTCAACTACACCAGCGTTATTTACCAAGATGTCAACTGTCCCAAAAGCCTCTACTGTCTTTTCCATGACAGCCTTGCATTGTTCCTTGTCAGAAATATCGCATGGGACTGCTAATACCTCCCCTCCCGCTGCTTTAATTTTTTCTGCCACCTCTTCTAACTGTGCTACCCTTCTGGCAGAAATCACTACTTTTGCCCCTTCTTTAGCAAAAAGCTCTGCTGTGCAGGCTCCAATGCCTGAATTTCCTCCTGTAATCACTGCTACTTTTCCTTTTAACCTGTCCATTCTGTTGCCTCCTTTATATTATAATTATAATTGTTATCTCCATGCTGCTATTTCAAATGTTACTATTTTTATGGCATCTTTCAAACATATTTTAGTAATCATAACACACTTGCTATAAAGCCACAATAAAAATTATGGCTCTGGCGTAGGTTCAGGTTCCCCTGCCACAGAAAACTCAAACTCCCGAAGCAGGTGGATTTCATTTGCATCCTCTGTAACCTGTTCATATGAAAGAGTAATTACATCCCCTTCTGAAATGCGGATTAAATCCTCATTCTCCTTAAATGCCTGCTTATACACACCATGTTCTGTATCTTTGATATATACCACAGTGCCATCTTCCGTATCGACAAACTGGACGCGTTCTACTGTCACTGTTTTCTTTCTCCAGTTTTCTTCATCTGATTTCATGTCCCCATCGCTTACCAACATCTTCCGGTATTTTGAAAATACTTCCGCCTGGCTTTGGGCAGTCGCAACAATATTATATTGTTCTACATTTACCATTGCATACATTTTTACCAGCCCTGCAGAATCTTTTAACACCATAATGTAAGTTGGCTGCCCAGACACATTGATCAAACTTGGGAAGGAAGCTTTATACCTTTTTTCCTGCACGGCGCCTTGGGCGGACTCCATCGCAGAATGCTCTTCTGCACCAGACACTTTATAATATTTTGCCTCGCTCGTCCTTTGGTTCATCAATACAAAACCAATATTGCTCTGGTCGCCATTGACAGAAGTGACGCCCGTATAAACCCATACGTCATCCCCAATAATTTTATACCCAAAATCATCAGTAGTAATTTTACATCCTTTCTGCCCAATCATACTGTTAATAAATCCGCCCGAAAACGTGCCATACCAGTCATACTTTTTTGTAAGCAGCTTCCCAGCGTAGACACAGTCCACCCAAGCTGGAATTTTATTTACCGGATAATAACTGCATTTCCCATCCACAGGATTGCAGATAATCACCCCATTTACATCCATGCCGCCAAACAGCCCTACCCTGGGCTTTACTGTAGGGCAGATATAAAACGGGTTTCCCTCATCATCAATTTCAAAATGGTAACCAGAAATAATTTTCGTAGGATAAGAAAGCTGTACATGGCGCTGCAGGTTATAGTTAAAATATCCTGACGGCACATATTTCATCCCATGCCCTAGCGCCACATACTCTGCCTCTGAATTTACGGGGTTTACCTTTACATAACCTGGTATCCCATTATCCCTGTTATTCCACCATTTAAAAAAACTGGCATATTTTAAGCTGGACACCTTCATCGGATGCCCCTGGATGCTAATCTGGGTATAGTCATCCTCTACCTCATACTGGCTTACCACATCAGACAGTGAACCAATCTTACGTTTACCAAATTTCCTGGCGCTTTCCGAATCCATTAGCGCTATATCTGTAACCTGGTTTGTTTCTTCAATATCCTCGCTAAATTCATATTCCTTCACAGAAAGCAGGGAAGCATACGTTTTAGCACGCAAAAGGGTACTTCCGGCAATGCTCCCCACAATATAAAATGCCAGGGTAAGCGCCGACAGCGCTAGAAAAATTTTCGCAAAAACCGGAAAATTTTTTACATCCGAAAAATGAAGCCTTCCCCTTCCAAGCATAACACGCAAACTCCGTACTGCAAAGAATATAGACAGCAAAAGAAAAATCATAAGTAAAACGCCCCAAAACATCGGCTCATGGATATTGATAGATGGAAACGTAAAATAATAATACAGCCCCACCACAATTACAAATAGCAATGCTATAACAGCATAAAAGGATTTCTTCATAAATTACCTCCAAAATATCTAATCATTATAGATTTTACAACTTCTAACTCATTGTAAAGCATCCACAGAAATTCGTCAAACGTAAAGAATGTCGTTCTAAATTTTGTCTGTTATCAACGCTTTTTCTTATAACAATTCACAATAAAACCTATTCCATCAGAACGGATTTGCACCGCCCCATTATAATCTGTCCTAAAAACCTGGCATTTATATTCTGCAAGCCGCCCTAACGTTTCTTTGTGCGGATGGCCATACCTATTCTTCTCCCCACAGGAAATCAGAGCAGCTTTAGGGGAAACAAACGAAAGAAGCCTTTCCTCTGTTGAATTTTTAGAACCATGATGCGCCACCTTTAAGACGTCATATTTCCCTGGAATTAAGCCATAACTCTCATAATGGCTGCCCTGCCCTAAAAAAGTATTTCCTGACGCTTCGATTTTTCCCGTTTCTGACAAAAAGCGGCAAAGCGCCTCTTCCCCCTCTTGTTCCAAATCACCTGTAAAAAGCATTGAAAAAGAACCATAAGAAAGGCTTAGGACGGTTGAACGGGCATTGGCTGAATTACTAGAAAAATCTGCTTTTGGATGCAGGCATAAAAGGGTAAGTTTCCCTTCCTGGATTTTATCTCCTGCCTGAATAAATTTTACAGGAACTTTCGCACGCGCAGCCACCTCCCTTAATCTTTCGCCATTTTTTGAGTAGGCTTCTTCTTTTAGGCAAGGCATCAACAAACACCCAACCGAGATTTCTTTTTTCCATGCGTCCTCTAGAAGCTCTAGCTGTCCGGAAATATGGTCTTCATCGGAATGCGTCATAACCATATAGTCTATTTTAGAAATACCATAATATTTTAAAAATGGAAGGATTCGGTATGTCCCCACATCAGAAATACTGCTGCTCCCACCATCAATTAATATGGTCTTTCCCCCAGCGCCCTGCACAAAAATCCCATCCCCCTGCCCAACATCCAACATCGTAACACACAGTCCTTTCATCGGTTTCCTATAAAAAAGACAGGAAACTCCAAAAAGAAAAAGGGCTATTGAAATAATATGGGCGGCTTTCCCGGCAGCATCCCATTTAGAAAACAGACGGCATATTCCAAAACTGCCCTGCAAGGCATTAGCAGGATCCGCATGCTGCCTGTATGCATAATTCCAATACAAAACAAAAGCAGCTAAGAAAATAGCATAGGCTGCAATCTGTACTAACCCAGGCATCCCAAAAACCAAAACTGCCCCTGGCAGCTCCAAAAAAAGTTGGCAAAGCCGCTCATAACAGGACAGCAGCCTTTCCACAGGAGCTAAAACCAAAGCCCCAAGCGGCAAAAAGAATAAGCCTGCCAAGCCTCCAGCCAAAGCCAAGACAACAAGAACTGATACAAATGGAAGCAGGAAAAGATTTAATAAAATGCCATAAGCAGGTATTTCATAAAAAAGATAAAGGACAACCGGAAGCGTTGTAACCCAGACAGAAATACTAAAAAGAAGCGAAGAAAGAAACTTCTGCGGCAGCAGCAAGAAAAAAACGGCGGCTTGGGGAAAACAGCTATTGCACTGTTTTTCTTTTAAATAGCGTTTCTGCTTGCGTTTGTATCTTTGCTGCTGCTCTTTTGTACCATAGAAAAAGCTTTTCATCGCAGGAAATGTTAAAATACTCCCAAGAACTGCGCTGTAAGATAGCAAGAAACTCCCAGAACAGACTGCATACGGCCTTCTTAGAAAAAGAAGGACTGCACTAAAAACCAACGCAGTCAATGCATCATAGCTTCTTCCCAACTCCTTGCCAGCTAGCAGAAATACCATCATAACAACTGCACGGCTTGTTGAAACTCCAAAACCAGCCAAAGAACCATATCCTGCTAAAAAAAGAACCGTCAGGAAAAAAGGCAGTGGGCGCGGGATTTTTAAACGCTGTAAAAGCCAACCCAAAAAAGCACAAAGGATAGAAACATGGAGGCCGCTGATTGCAAGGATATGCCCAATCCCATTTAGTTGGTATAGCGACTTTACTTCTACATCCAGGAAAGATTTCTCACCCAAAAGCATTGCGCAGACAACCCCCGCATTTTTTTCACCCATACAGCTTTGGTACACGCCAGAAAGCTTATTGCGGAATACAAAAAGTGTCTTTTTCCATAGGTTTTCCTTCTTGCTTTGGATAGATACATTAGAAGACAGCATTTTATAATAAATATTCTGTTCTTTATAATAACTTTTTTCATCAAATTGCCCAGGATTTGAAGGAGAAGAAAATGGATAAACTATCCCTGTAACTTTCAGAAGATTGCCGGGAAAAATTTTAAGGCAAGAGGCATCTTCCTTCTTTGTAATAACAAGAAAATCAGAAAAAGAAAATGTCTTTTTGCTGCCTTCCAGGCAGACAGATACATTTTCTAGAAAATAGAAATAAGAAGCAGGCTTGGGTTCTATATTGCCTACCGTACCATATACCACCGCTTTTGCAGAATCCTCCAGATAAGAATCCAAACAATAATACTGCCTGTCAAGCTGTTTACCATAATAAAAGCGCAGTATATAAAAAGCGGCAAAAAGAACCCCTGCTGCCCATAAAAACGGGCGTCTGATAAAAAATCCCCCCTTCCAAAAATAGATAAAATTTTGGACCGTTACGTATGCAAGAATTAATTTTCCACAAGATCCAGGTTACATTCAAACGGTTCCCCAAAGCTTACCCTGTCATCAAATAAAAGCATTTGTTTTCCATCAATGCTAAACTGTACCTTATTAATAGAAGGAAGCTCTACCAAGGTATTTACAACGGAATAGATTGCTACTTCATCCGAAATATCAGAACGTTTTTCCATAAAATCAGAAGATAAATCCAAGTAACAAGTATTTTCTTTTACCGAGATTTTATTGATTTTTGTCCCTTCCGGAACTGTTTTTAACAGCCCTTTTTTACCAGTCCCTTCAATCGAATCCGGGCCTTTCATCAACTGCTCCATCGCAAGCTGTTCCATCGGAATCGTTGCATCGTAAGTAATTTCTACAGGGACTTTTACTAAGCCCGTTCCCTGCCTATCAGAAAAATACATCCCTAACAAAGCCGTCTGCATATAGGCTGTTTCCCCGGTATTATCAATAAAAGTATCCGCCATCATAAAACCGATCGCATTCATGTTAGAATCTGTCAACGGCTGTCCCGCAACATAAAACTGGATATTCTGGATCTCTGGAATCTGGCAGAGTGTCTTTACAATTGCAGCACGGCGCAAGATTTCTGAAACCCCAGTAAAATTCCCATAGGAAGCAGACCAATATAAGCTTAAATCCCCCTGCCCATTAAAAGAATATTCATCCAGCTTTACATTATCTGGAATCGCCTGTTTCAAAGATATGTCCTTTGGCTCTTTCCCCATTCTCCCTACCAGTTCAAGAATTAATGAATCCGTATCTTTCCCCTTCGGCGTATATTTTTCAGAAGCAATCTTTGTATCATTTGCATCCAGGCAGTAAACCGAAAAACCCTCTGCATCATTGTTTTCCCTTTTTCCACATCCTGCTAAAAGAAGGCAAAAGCCAAAAAATATAGTAAACAGCACCATCCTATTGTTCAGGCAAGGCAGGATTATACGGTTATCTTTCACGGAAATACCCCTTTCTTTTCACCCAACGATAAACTAGTATCCGATGCAACATAATTTAAAGGAATGCGCACTGTAAAAGTAGTCCCCTCTTTTTCCTTACTATAAAGTTTCACAGAACCACGGTGCAATAAGATAGAGTTCCTGGTCAATGCAAGGCCAAGACCTGTCCCTCCTGTTTCACGCGACCGCGCCTTATCTACGCGGTAAAACCGTTCAAATACCTTATCCTGCAATTCCTCTGGAATGCCAACCCCGGAATCCTCAATTTTTACATAAAAAAATTTATGGTCTGCATTTAAGGTAACACGCACCCAGCCATCGTCATAATTATATTTAATTGCATTTTCAATCAAGTTATTCAGCGCAATAGAAATTTTAACCTCATCGACATCTGCCGCCACAGGGCGGTAACTCTCATAAATCAATTCAATATTCCGCTTTGCGGCAATTGGGCGCAGCCTTTTTAAAAGCTGTTCTAACAATTCATTAATGCTGACATTACGGATATTCATCTTCGCATTATTCTTATCCATTTTTACCATAGAAAGTAAGTCATTGATAATCTTTGTCATACGCTCAATTTCATTTGTAATATCTACTAAGAACTCCCGGTACAGTTCTTCCGGCATTCCTGTCTGGGATAACAGTGAATCAGACAATACTTTCATAGAAGCCAGCGGCGTTTTTAACTCATGGGACACATTCGACACAAATTCCTGCCTTGCCGTATCCTGCTCCCGTATATAGCCTGTCATTTTATTAAAAGAATCCGATACTGTAATTAATTCGGAATATGTACTTAATTCCAAAGAAACATCCGTATCACCCCTTGTAATTTCATCAATGGATTCTGTTACCTTCAAAAGAGGTTTGGACAGCAAAGAAGAATACAACAGTGAGAACACCAATATACAAACAGCAAATGCAATTAAAAGAAGGATTGCACGGTAATTCACTGATTCTTCTACGAGATGGATATTTTTTGTAGAAAAGCTAATTAATATAACGCCAATTGTACGTTCTCCTGAAGGTTCAATAACAGGAATCGTCAACTGGATATAATCACCAATTTCATTGACATATTTTGCATTAGAACCATTAAAACACTGGACAATCTCCGTTGAAATTGCAATTTTGCCCTGTTCTAGCCCATAGGTATCTTTAATAATATTCAGGTTTTGGTCAACAATCATAACACGCCCCTGATAGACATTGGCCACCTCTTCTGCTTCGTGCTCCACTTCACTGGATTCCCTGCCTGAAAGATAGCCTGAAGAAAGTACTAGATTAGAAATTACATTTCCATAGGATTGAAGTTCTTCTGTTTTCTGGGAAATAATCTGGGCATTATACGCCTTTAATAATATATTTGAAATCAGGACAAGCGGTATAATTCCAACTAAAAACATCACGCAAAATACCTGTACCCGCAAAGTACGCAACCTGTACCACAGATTTTTCCATTTCTCTTTCAAAACAGTTCCTCCAATACAGGAACTGCTTTGAATTTACTTCCCTACAGTCCCTAAATTACATTTATTTCTGGAAATAATACCCAACCCCCCACTTGGTATGGATATACTTTGGCTCACTTGGGGTATTTTCAATTTTTTCACGCAAACGGCGGATATGTACGTCTACTGTACGCACATCGCCAGGATATTCATATCCCCAAACCGTATTTAACAGTTCTTCCCTGCCATATACTTTATTTGGGTGCGTCATTAAAAGCTCCAGCAAATCAAATTCTTTTGCCGTCAGGTTAACTTCCTTTTCACTGATATAACCACGGCGGCTTTCCGTGTTAATCTTAAGTTCCCCAAAAGACAATTCTGTATTTTCCACAGCCTTAGGCGTTTTTGGCTCGCTGCGCCGCATAATCGCTTTAATGCGCGCTTTTACTTCCAATATATTGAACGGTTTTGTAATATAATCGTCTGCACCGTATTCCAGCCCCAGGATTTTATCCATATCGTCCCCCTTTGCCGTCAGCATAATAATCGGGACATCTGAATATTCACGGATCTGCTGGCATACCTCAAAACCGGTAAACTTCGGGAGCATCACATCCAGCAAAATTACATCATACTGGTTTTGGGAAGCCAGGTCAAGCGCTTCCTGCCCATCATATGCACAATCCACTACCATATCATCCTGTTCCAAGCTGAAACGTATCCCCTTTACAATCAGCTTTTCATCATCCACTACCAATACTTTCCTGGCCATTCCTTTTTATCCCCCTGAAATTATGTAATTGTTATCAAGTCTTTTATTTTTTTGTATATGCCGTCTTTAATACCGGATATTTTCATTAAATCCTCTTTTACAGCAAAAACGCCATGCTCCGTGCGGTAATCCAGGATAAGCTGCGCCTTTGCCTGCCCTATTCCGGGTAAAGACATTAATTCCTCTAAAGAAGCTTTATTAATATTAACCAAACCTGCCATACTGCCTTCTGCATTGCCAGCCGCTTCTTTACCAGAGGCAGAAGCCTGTTTTTTAGCCTGCTTTTTTGTCAGCACATGAATCTGTTCCCCATCTTCCAATATCCTTGCAAGGTTAACCGAATCCCTGTCAGCATTTTTTAAAAAACCTCCTGCGCTTTCCACCGCGTCACAAAGCCTTGCCACGCCATGATAACGGTACAGCCTTGGATGCTTCACCGCACCAGAAATATAGACAGCACATTCCTGTTTTTCTTCTGCCAGCCTATCCTTTTGTGCTTCCTTTTTTCTGCCCTGCCCATCTTTCTGCCCTGCCGTCCCTGGCAAAGCAGAACTTGCCACTTCTCCCTGCGCGAAAAAACTTTCTTCTGCAAAACCTGCGCTCTCCCTCTGCTGTTTTACAAAAAGAAAGCCTGCAAGGATGAAAAAAAGCAGGCAGAACCCAATGATAATATGTGTATCTTTTTTCATAAAAACCCTCCGTTCCTGCCAAAAACAAAGCTGCCCTTTTTATGAAAATAATACACTTTACTGCACACTCCGATTATATTCTAACGAATTTCCCCTCCGATTACAAGAGTTACAATTCACAAAAATCTTAATTCTTTCTTAAGTTTTTTTGGCTGGAACGTGCCTATGGCATGTTTGAAACACATCATGTAAAAAGTAAGATTCAAACACGCCCTAAAATAATTCTTTCCATTTAAATAGGACAATCCCTGCAATAAAGACAGCCACACCTGCAAGCTTTAGCCAGTCAAACCCCACTTTTTCTGCGCCAAACCATCCAAATAAATCAACGGCATAAGCTGCGATAAGCTGCGCTGCAATAATAAAAAGCGTTGCTTTTGCAGGCCCAAGCTGTTCCATCCCTACAATTACAGTATAAGTAATAAAAGCTCCCATTACCCCGCCCAAAAGCAAATAAAGCGGCCTGACATGGAAAATCCCGCTAAAACTGCTTTCACGCCCTGTCACAAACCACGCAGCCAGGCAGACAACCAATGCAGAAAGCTGGACAAAAGATGCCGATACCCATTCACTTGTCTGCTTTGTTACCTGTGTATTAAAAACCCCCTGAAGCGCCATTAACATACCTGATATAATTGATATAACCATTCCCCACATAAAAAAACTCCTTTTCTGCCAAAATAAACTGACACAAAAGGAGCACTTCCAAATGCATCCTTTTGCACCTGGAGTTATTATTTCCCAATATTACAAAACCATACCAATTACAACTCTGAAAAAACTTCATCAAGAATCTGCAGGCATTCATCAATCTGCTCTTTTTCTATGACAAGAGGCGGCGCCATACGTACAACATTTGAGCCCGCCGTCAAAAGCACCAGCCCTTTTTCCATTGCCTTCTTCACAATTTCCCCATTCGCATAGGAAACTTCCAACCCAATCAAAAGCCCCTTTCCACGCACATCGGTAATCACAGAAGGATATTTTTCAGCAAGGCTCTTTAGTTTTTCAAAAAAGTAAAAAGACATTTCCTGGACATGGCCTGGAATTTCTTTCTCTTTAAATATCTCGAATACTTTACAAACAGCAGCGGCTGCCAAAGGATTGCCGCCATATGTCGTCCCATGGTCCCCTGGGCGCATGGCTTCTGCAAATTTTTTCACAGCAGCAAAAGCGCCTACGGGGACGCCATTCCCAAGCGCCTTAGCGCTTGTCATAATATCTGGCAGGATACCATAATGCCCATAGGCAAACATTCTTCCAGTACGCCCCATGCCGCACTGGATTTCATCTAAAATCATTGCAATATCATTTTCATCGCATAGGCGGCGGATTCCCATTAAAAATTCCTCACTAGCTGGATAAATTCCGCCCTCTCCCTGAACCGTTTCCAAAATAATAGCACAGGTATCTTTTGTAACCAGTTTCTTCACACTTTCCAAATCATTGTAAACCGCAAAAGAAACGCCGCCAATCAATGGTTCAAACGCTTCACGGTAATGCTTTGTCCCTGTCACAGAAACAGCTCCCATGGAACGTCCATGAAATGAATGTTCCATAGCAATGATTTCCCCTTTGCTGTCCTTATTTTTTAAATAAGCATATTTCCGCGCCAGCTTAAGCGCACCTTCAATCGCTTCTGTCCCACTGTTTGTAAAAAATACCTGGTCCATGCCAGAAGCCTCTGCCAGATATTGCGCTGCACAAAGGACAGGCTTGGTATAATAAAGGTTGGAAATATGGATCAGCTTGTCAATCTGGCCTTTCACACCCTGCTTAAACTCCTCATTGCTGTAACCAAGTGCAGAAACAGCAATACCGGCCCCCATATCCAGATATTTTTTCCCATGGTCATCATATAAATAGACATCCTCACCCTTTTCAAATATAACAGAACGGTTATATGTGTGAATTAAATATTGGTCTAAATCTTTTTCCATCGTAATCCTCCTACGCCATTTCAAGACGCTTTCTAATGATACAATCTGTACAAAACATTATTTTTCACTGGAATATGGCTCGCTGTCATCTCCAATAATTGCAGTTCCAATACCTCTTTTTGTAAAAAATTCCAAAAGCAGGCAATGCTCCCTCCTGCCATCTAAAATATGCACCCTGTTTACACCGCTGTTTACTGCATTAATGCAATTGTTGACTTTCGGAAGCATCCCTCCACTTATAATGCCGCTTTCAATCAATTTATTTGCCTCAATCAGGTTTAACACCGGGACAAGGGAAGAAGAATCCTCTGGGTTCATACATACCCCTTCCACATCTGTCAGGAACGCAAGCTTTTCTGCACGGATGGAGCCGGCAATAGCACATGCGGCGTCATCTGCATTAATATTATAAGTTTCTCCCTTATCATCCATCCCAATCGGTGCAATAATGGGGATATAATCATTTTCCAGCAAAGTATCTAAAATATCAGTCGTAACAGTATCCACATCCCCCACATAACCAATATCTTTCCCATTTGGCATTTTCTTCTTTACATGGAGCATGTCGCCATCTTTCCCACAAATGCCAATTGCCTTTACGCCAAGATGCTCAACCATCTGGACAAGGTACTTATTTACCCTGTTTAATACCATTTCCACAACTTCCATAGTATCCTTGTCCGTTACCCGAAACCCCTCTTCAAAATGGGTTTCCATGCCAAGCTTGTCAATCCAATGGTTAATTTCCTTTCCTCCGCCGTGGACAATAATGGGCTGCATCCCTACCAATTTCAGCAAAGCCACATCCTTAATAACGCTTTCCTCTAGCGTCTTATCCTGCATCGCGCTTCCGCCATATTTAACAACAACCCTTTTATTATTAAAATCACGGATATAAGGAAGCGCTTCAATCAGCGTTTCTGCCTTAACCGTAATTTTATCCATATACTTTTCTCTTTCTTCCGTACTCATAACAATCCTCCGTTTCTGTTCCTCTTAATCTGCTGCTTTTACCACATCGCCTAAAACAGACAGCAGCAATTTCTTTGCTATTATACGTCTTTATTTATAATTATGCAAGACCTTTTTAAGATTGTAAATATTCAAAACATTGGGCAGCTTCGCTATCAAGTTTTACATATATTGTTTAGAAAGGCTATGAATAGTAACTTCACGGCTTCTCCATTTTCAATTCTGAGAAAAAGCCCTTGCATAAATATTCATTTTGATGTATATTTATTAATAGTTTTGAAACGCAAACAAAATATTGCTTTTTGTAGGATTTCTGCTTATACTAAGACATATGGCTTTTTATGGCAGCCTATAAAAACATATTGTTACAGGAGGAAATAATTATGAAGGAAAAAGTAATCCTCGCCTATTCTGGCGGGTTAGACACAACAGCAATTATCCCATGGTTAAAAGAAAACTACGATTATGAAGTTATCTGCGTCTGTATTGACGTTGGACAGGAAAGTGAACTGGATGGGTTAGAGGAAAGGGCACTTTCTTGCGGTGCTGCCAAATTATATATAGAAGATGTCACAGATGAATTCTGCGATGATTTCGTTGTCCCATGCGTACAGGCAAACGCTATTTACGAAAATAAATATCTCCTTGGAACTTCTATGGCACGCCCGCTTATTGCAAAAAGGCTTGTTGAAATTGCAAGGAAAGAAAATGCTACCGCCATCTGCCATGGCGCTACCGGAAAAGGGAACGACCAGGTTCGTTTTGAACTTGGTATCAAAGCGCTTGCACCAGATATTAAAATTATTGCCGCATGGAGGGACGAGCACTGGACAATGGATTCCCGCGAATCTGAAATTGCATATTGCAAAGAACATGGCATAGACCTTCCATTTTCTGCAGATAACAGCTACAGCCGTGACAGAAACCTCTGGCATATCAGCCATGAAGGCTTGGAGTTAGAAGATCCCGCTAACGCACCTGACTATGACCATCTGCTTGTCCTTGGCACAACACCGGAAAAAGCCCCGGAAGAAGGCGAAGTTGTGTCCATGACTTTTGAAAAAGGCGTTCCAAAATCAGTAAATGGACAGGAAATGAAAGTTTCTGATATTATCCGTACTTTAAACAAGTTAGGCGGAAAGCACGGGATTGGCATAGTGGATATCGTAGAAAACCGTGTTGTCGGCATGAAATCACGCGGCGTATATGAAACACCAGGCGGAACAATTTTAATGGAGGCACACCAACAGCTTGAGGAACTGATTCTTGACCGCGATACTTACACTGCAAAAAAAGATATGGGCAATAAATTTGCTGATATTGTTTATGAGGGAAAATGGTTTACCCCTCTCCGCGAAGCAGAGCAGGCATTTATTGAATCTACCCAGAAATATGTAACCGGAGAAGTTAAATTTAAACTCTACAAAGGAAACATCATAAAGATGGGGACAACTTCACCATACTCCATCTATAGCGAATCTATCGCTTCCTTCACGACTGGTGAACTTTATAACCATAAAGATGCAGAAGGCTTTATCAACCTGTTCGGCCTTTCTTCAAAAGTCCGTGCAATGAAACAGGGCGCTTTTGCAGAATTAAAAGAAGACTAAGATTTTCCTTAGGTGCGGCAGAACCTTACCTGGCGAGATGTTTTCGAGCCTGGAAAGGCATCTCCGCACCTTTTTTATGTTATAGAAAATTGCACTGTTACATAGTGGTTGCCAACAAGAACTGCAAAGCAATTCTTGCCAGAACGTAGGCGGTGCGCTTTTAAAGCAGCCTCCTAAGCTCCTGCATCAAGCGGGAAAGCGGCAGCCCAACCACATTATAATAATCACCATGTATCCCTTTAATATACTCTGCAAAACAGCCCTGAATCCCATATGCACCTGCTTTATCCATACAATCGCCAGTTGCAATATATCCCTCAATCTGCTGTTTTTCCATAGGGAGCACTTCCACTTCTGTCATTACAGAAAAACTCCGTATTTCTTTTTCCCCATTCTGGCAAGAAACCAGCGCAACACCAGAATAAACCTGGTGGGTTGCCCCCTGGAGACTGTAAAGCATCCTAAAAGCCTCTTCTTTATCAGAAGGCTTTCCAAGGACTTCCCCATCCTTTGTAACTACCGTATCTGAACCAATGACAATATACTCCCCTGTTACCCCTGCTGCCACGCTTTCCGCTTTCTGCCTTGCAAGCAGTTCCACTAACTTTGCCGGCTCTTTCTCTTTACATATCTCTTCTTCCATACTGGGAATTACTTCAAAAACCACCCCTACCTGGGAAAGCAGTTCTTTCCGCCGTGGAGAGGCGGACGCCAGTATAATCCGTTTCATAAATTCCCCCTTCTTCCCTTGCATCGCTTTCCAACCACACAAGCAAAACTTTACCCTGCTTCTTTTAGGAGCTCCTGCCAAGATACGCCAGAAACCGGGAGGATTTCAGCGGTAAACAGGCTGTCATCATACAGCAGGTCGCCTTCTGACTGTTCTGCCTTAAGTTTTTCATAAATTGCCAGACGGTTGGTGTAATCTGAATGGGAAGCTTCCCTGTCAATATCAGCAAACAGGCAGTAACCATCCAGCCAATTATTCTGTACTTCATCCCAGCTTGTAAATTTTTCCTTCAGCTTTTTTGCGGCAGGCTCTATCAATGCTTGTGCTTCCTTGCCATCAACATAGCCTGCAATATAGCCCCACTGGGCTAAATGGGAAATCCGGCACATGTCCCAAGCAAGCAGCCCTTTCTTCTGCCATGTTTCCCAATTGTACTGTACCATTTGGTAATGGATTAATAAATCGCCGCTAAGCTGTTTCATTGCCCTTTTCAGTTCTTTTTCTGACATCTGTTCCATAGCTTTTGCTTCTTCATAAAAATTTTTCCGGCTTCCGGTTTTTAGCAAAAACTGAATTTGCGCCAAAAGTTCCTTCCGGTTATTAATCTCCCAGCTTGAAGCCAAGATATTTCCGGCTGATTTTTTATTTTCTTCTGTCGCCATATAGCCGCCAAAATAATATGGACTCCCATCATTCAAATAAAGCAGGACAGAGCCCATTGCCCTGCCCCATAGTCCAAGGTTGGATCCCATTTCTTCATTGTGGTCAATCTCTTTTCTCTCTGGTTCTGGCGTTCCAACCCCTATTTTTTCTGACGATGGGCTGCTGCAGCCAGCCAAAGTAGTTACCGCCAGGCTACAAGCACATAAAAACACTGCCAGCTTTTTTTTCATACTTCTCCTCCATTTACAGCTAGAGCGTGTTTGAAAATTCATTCTCAAACACACTCTAGGAACTGAGTTCCTTACCCTTGAATCAAATCCAGTATTGTGCTTAATTCACTTCCTTCAGAAGGCGCCTGCCCCAAATCAACATCCTTTCCATCCTCCAAAAGCTGGTGCAGGTTGATTCCTTTTTCCGGCCCTTCCAGCACAATTGCATAATACCATACTTTCTGCTCCTTTTGATCCCATGCCACAAATACAGAAGAACAGGTATTTAACATCAGAAATTCCCTTGGCATTATAATCTGTACCAAAAGAAGGTCTTCACTAATATTTAACGGCATAAACTCAAAATTTTCTGCTGTATAAGGACATGCTACCTCCGTTGTATATAATTCATCATAAAGCTCCTTCATATAATCGCCCTGCTCTTTGCAAAGCCTGGAAACCATCTCTTCCTTTTCCGTAAAAAGCTTTTTTGGTAAATAAAACGATTCCATCTTATTACGTGTCAGATGGTGGAACTCTTCCAAAGAAACTTGAATCGTCTTTGGCTGCGCATTGTTCTGCTCATTTAATTGAAATATAATATTATGGGTATAAGCATTCACTACCACCCCTTTTAAATCAGGACGCTTCTTTAAAAAATCTACGCAAGATGAAAACTCCATATTTAAGTAAAGAGGAAACTTCGGCGCTTTTCCCCCTTTATTTAATTCAGCTTCAGAAGTAAAAACAGCAAGGAACTTATCCTGCTTTTCATTTTCCAAGATGCATGGCTGCGGACGCACTCCTTCTGGTATTGCCTGCATTTTACCTGGATTCTTTAGAAGCTGGCTCATCACTTCTGGCTTTGTATCTCTTGGCATCAGCGCTGGGACACATACCATTGCACTTTTCAAAAGTTCCATAAACTCTTCGGATGGTGCGCCATCTCCCTTTTTTTTCATCTCATCCATTATTTTTTCCAGTTTATTATTTTCCATTGTTAACCTCATTTCCTTCTTTTATTCATTCTGCCATCTGAAACAGGCTGCGCATTTTCCCTTTATCATTATCACTGTAATAAGCATACTGCAAAAGTTCATAATTGTGAAGAAGTTCTTTTATAGAATCTGTTTCATCTGTTTCATATTTATGCCAATTTCCATCTAAATCCATATAACCATTGACATTCATTACAGGGATTTCCTGTGAAACCTTTTCAATATACTGGTTATACAGCGGGAGTTCAATCCCTGCTTGTTTTAACAGAAGATTTTCAAGGTAGTTGTTGCTGAGCACCACGTCTTTTCCCTCTTCAATATCATAATTTGCCCAGATAACAAATGGCGTCACATACCTTTTCTGAATCTCTTCAAACGACCAGTCCCTCTGCTTCTTCCCAAAAATCTCCTCATAAAACTCTATTTCAATAGAAGGCTGATGATCCCCAAACATACAGATAATCGTCGGTTCTTCTTGCTTTTCAAAATAATCAATTAAATAAGCAAACGCATCATCTGAAACCTTTGTTGCAGAAAGAAACTCCTTTGTTTCCTCATAATATGCCCCATTCACAGAAACTGGGTCTTTCCATTTTGTATTTGTCAGATATCCGCCGTGGTTCTGGATTGTCATATCAAATACAAATAGAGGAGTGCCTTCTTTTTTCTTTTCATACAGCTCAATTACCTTTTTATAACTTTCCTTGTCACTGATATATCGCACATATTCTGGATTTTTAAAATCCTCAATCGTCACAAAACGGTCAAACCGCATACTATTATAAGTGTTAATACGGTTCCAGTTCGCACCGCTGCTTGGATGGACTGCCATTGTACTGTAACCCAAGGATTTCAAGTAATATGCCATTGAAAATGTTGACTCATGCATAAACTGCTGATAAACATTGCAGCCGCTTGGGAAAAATTTCATTGTATTTCCTGTCATAGCCTCAAATTCAGAATTGCTTGTCCCCGCCCCATAGATTGAGACATAGTCTTTCCCATAAATTGTATTCTCTGTCATCCCATGTAAAAACTCCAATGGGTCACGGTTATAGTTTGTTTTGCCAATCTGGTCAAAATCGGCAAGGCTTTCATTCATAATTAAAATAATATTCGGCTGTTTTCCATTTAAAGCCTTATTTGCATTGTAATCTTTATTTGACGTAAACTCTTTTTTACTGTCTGCCGGATTGGAAACTGGCGCCTGGGCATCTGCCTGTTCTTTTTTAAACTCCTCTAAAATCTCTGCAACCGTTTCCTGCGAATAACCAGATGGCTTAGAGACTGTCAGGTAATGGATATTCAGAAAAAAATTCATATAAAACCCATTTGTCCTGCAAGAAGCTACCTTATTCCATACATTGTCAGTAATCTTACATCTTTCCAAGATAGGGGTATAATATAAAACGCCAATAACAGCAAAGGAAAGGAAAGCCGGTACTAAATGGCGGCCGATTTTCCTGTACAGCTTTGTCTCTTTTTTCTTATCCCGGATGCGGAACAAGATAAAACACCACAGGATAAATGCGGGAAGCATGACAAATTGTGCAGGGGTCAAAGAAATCGTATATGTGCTCGCCACCTCTGTTGCCGTTTTCAACGCCAAAAGATCAGAAGGCAAAAAAGGCGTTCCCCTGACATTCATTAATACAAGGTTTGCAAGGCCGGATGGAAACAAAATACAATTTAGTATTAACACTGAAATTCCCATATTACCAGAAACAGCAAACAATAGGAATTGAACTGCAAGCAGCAATATCCATGTAAAAATCCAGGCATTCGGCCCCATATTCAAAAGGTTTTCATTCATCAGTTCAATACAGAACATCACAAGCAGCGGATTTAAGACTGTCATAACAATCCTAACTGTCCGGATTACCTTTGGCTCTATCAGGCACCATTTTACAAACTCTTTCAACGAAAATGCCTTCCTGTCTTTTAAAAGCTGCTCTTTATTCTTTTTCCGCTGAAGTTTCCTAAGACGCTTCTTTTTCTTTTCATCTATTGTATTTGAGCGGGAATAGCGGACTTTTGCAGAAGCATTTTTACTATTTGTCCTCTTTTCCTTTGCCTGCTCCTCCAGAATCTTTGCCTTTTCTTTCTGGCGCTGCCCCTTTTTCTTCCTTTTGCGGAGCATAACGCTATATTCAGAAACACGTTCAAAACACAACACAAAAAGAACAGCAAATTCCAAGATAATTGCAATCACCGGGAAAATCTGATGGTAATAATACGTATAAGAAATATTTAAACATTTTTTACGTGTCTGCATTTTTAAAGTAGACATATAAGTATTGGGATTCGTACGGTTTGTCGTATTCAGCGTTGGAACCGTATCATACTCCCTGTCTTTGGAACTACAGCTTATCCTGATACAGCAGGTTGCTCCTTGGGGAATTGTTACGGTATAATCCATAGCAATCCGGTAAGCGGCATTTGGCGTAATCTTATCAACTGGGACAGTTGTTTCATACACCATATTATTATCGCCATCTAATATCTGGATTTTAAGTTCATCCCCAACCTCATCCCGTTCAAAGGAACCAAAACTTAAAGCAAATTCTGACAAAATCACCTTCCTGTCAAATTTAAACTTCTGCCTGACAAGCTCCGTTTTGTCCAAAATGCCAATAACAGCACTTTCCGAATTCCCTGCATCTACTGTTACCTTCTGCCTGGCAGTTAACGGACCTGTCAAAATAACCTGTAGGGCAATAATAAAAATGAAAAACACCAAAAACGTCAGGATTCTTTTTTTTGTAAAGCGGAAATATTTCTGTAACATCAAAATCCCCCATTCCAGCAAAAAACATTGTCACTATTTATGGCCGTTCTTAGGAACTGTAAATAATTAACTTGAACAATTATTTATTTACAGTCCCTTATTTTCCTCTTCAATATTGCTTAGCTTCTTATTTGCCAATGCCCAGCCTTTCCCCTCTTGGGACACTGTCCCTGTTTTCTGCTGTTTTGCCTTCCTTTTTTCATTTTCTCCCATTTTCCTATATATATTAAACGCTAAAATAAATACAACCATAAATACAAGGATCTGTAGCAAGACCATTACAAACTGCGGGACAGCCTCTGCCTGGTATAATCCCTGCGGCAGGTAAAACATGGCATGGAATAACATTGCATAGACGATTAGCCGTCTCCTGATTACAGCATTCCGCACTGCCTGGAAAACAAGCACAGATATGGCTATTTGCAGCGCGAACAATAAGAGCCCCGATACCGTATTCATTACACATTCTGGTATATTTTGCAGTGTTATCCCTTTTAACTGTTCCTTATCCAGATAAGAGCTTATTTCTTCCTTGCCCCTGCTGTTAAGCAGAACCGCCCCCATATAGTACTGGAGGTTTCCCCAACCAATAACAAACATGCACTCAAGCCCGCCATGCCCGATTCCATAAGTAACCGCTGTCTGCCGGCTCTCCTTATGCTTCGTAAGAAAAGAAGAAAATGCCAAATACCGTCCTATTTCCTCTAAAAGTGCGGTAAAAATCCCCTGGTAAAGGGCATACAACACTGCATTAGAACGGATTACTTTAGAAACTGGATGGTCTATGCCAACAAACAGCATAAATGGAACCGATTCAAAAAGCTTTGCAAAAGCAAAAAATGTTACCGCCCCAACAAGTGCCGGCATCAGGTTCTTTCTTGTCCGAAGCCTCCATGCCATCAGTACGGCAAGAGGAAATACAAAGCCAAGGACGCCTACCTCTAACAAATAATTCATTACAGCTGTAGAAACCATAATTAACCAACAATCCTTTCACTTTGGAACATTTTTGTTAAGACAAATGCCCCAAGCAATGTTACAGCCAGATTGCTAACAACTGTCACAAGCATCGTGCCTGCCGATACATTAAATTCAAAAATACGCACCATTGACTGAACACTGTTATAGGCTGGGATACAATAATAATACAGTTCTTCCTTTGCCCCATTGCCAAACATAGCAGTAATCCCAACTACCATTAAAAGAATCATGACAGGCGTTGCATAAGACTGCGCTTCCTTAATGCTTTTGGCATAGGCAGAAATCAGGGAAAGTACTGTAACAAACACCATGACAGTAGATAAAATCACAACCGCCAACAAAAGGTAATCTGTCACCGAATAAACCGACCCATCTAAATCACCGGCAGCCCCCATTAACTTAGGCAGGGATAAAACCGTTCCAATTGTACTTGATGCGCCGCTTAACAATGCGATAATCGATAATGCGAGAATCTTCCCAATCGCAATATGGCTTCTTTTTACTGGCGTTACAAGCAAAGTTGCGATTGTACCCCGCTCCTTTTCCCCTGCAATAGATTCCGGTGCAACCGCAAGTGTCCCGGAAAACAAAAAAATTAGTAAAAGCATTGGGAGCATAGAAGAGAATATGGAGCCAATTGCATCTTCCTTCTTTGCCAAATCATATGCGACCCCATCGCTTTTATTCAAATCGAAACGGTTAGAAAGCATTCCTTCAAACTCATTTAAAACGCTAGACATTGCCTGGAATGCCTTCTCAGAAGAAGTTTCGGAAGAATTATAAAAAATCTGTACTTCCGGTGGAAGCGCACTGGAAGTTACCGGAAGCGGCTCTGCAATTCTTTCAGAAAAGTCTTCTGGAAAAACAACGCACAAATCTGTTTCCTTCTCCTGCAGCTTCTTCTTTGCCTGCTTTACCTCTTCCTCCGATGAAATCTCCTTAAAGCGGAACCCTTCCTTTAACATCATTTTCAGGGTATCATCTTCTGGAAAATTCATTACATAGCACTCCGCTTTGTAATCCTCCTCCACAGAAAACTGGCTTGTTAACGCACTTCCCATAAAACTGTAAAGGACAAAAATCATAAGCCCAGGCAGTAAAATTGTTGAAAAGGCAACCTTTTTATCTCCAAAAAAACGTGCCAGCTCTTTCTTCATAATTGTCAATATGGAATTATTCATCTGTATCACCTACACTTTCTTTGTAGATTTCAAAAAACCTGTCCTCTAAAGGCATGCCTGCCTGTATATGTTCCAGTTTGTCGCAAACTGTCATCCCCCCATTAATAATAACGCCCACACGGTCGCAGACTTTTTCAATTAGGCTGAAAATATGTGTAGAAACAATAATGGTTTTTCCCTGATTTTTCAATTCCATCAAAAAATCGGTAACAACCTTTGCCGTTAAGACATCCAGGCCGTTTGTCGGTTCATCAAAAATAATAACATTTGGCCAATGTACTAAAGAAATAGCAAGCGATACCTTCTGCTTCATCCCAGTAGAAAGGTTTGCAACCTTCACTTCTGCAAACCTGTCAATGCCAAAGGTATGAAAAAGCATTTCTTTACGCTCTTTCACGGTTTCTTTTGGCACTTGATGAAGTTCTGAAAAGAAATCAAAAAGATAATTTGGTGTAAAAAAACCTTCTAATTTTAAATCAGTTGTTAAAAATGCAATTTTTTTCCGTACCTGCTCTGCATCTGATAAGATACTGCTTCCATCAATTACTGCATCTCCAGAATCCGGGCGGATTAATGTCGCTAACATCCGAAGCGTCGTTGTCTTCCCAGCGCCATTTGGCCCTAACAAGCCAAAAATTTCTCCCTCATACGCTGTAAAAGATAAATCTTTGACGGCTGTTTTTTTCTTTTCCTTTGTCCCTTCAATCTTTTGCTGTTTTGCGGAAAGTGAAAAGGTTTTGGAAAGATTTCTTACTTGAATCAGTTCTTTCATTATTTTTCTCCTTCTTGGTTTTAGTATACAGGCTTAATCCTGGAACGATGCCAGCACACCATAATAAACTGCGAATACTACCAATATATCCTATTCTTCCTTTAACTGCAAGCATTCCGGTGAATATTCAGATATTTTTAAGGTTTCCCCATTGCTATTTATAATAGATAACGGTTTCTTTGCTTTTCTGTCTCTTTAGCAGCTCCTTAAATCTGCAGGGGATTTTACAATGCCACGTTCTGTAATAAATCCCGTAATCAGGCTGTTTTCCGTCACATCGAAAGCCGGGTTATAAATATTGACTCCTTTCACAGTCATTGGTTTCTGATACCACATTTCAGAAACTTCTGCTGCATCCCTCTGCTCTATCACAATCTCCTTTCCTGTGGGGGTATTAAAGTCAATTGTTGAAGTTGGGGCGCATACATAAAATGGCACCTTATAATAATGCGCCACTGCAGCCACAACAGAAGTCCCAATTTTATTTGCAGTATCCCCATTTGCCGCAACCCTGTCGCACCCAACCAAAACTGCCTGGATAAGCCCCTGTTGCATCAGGCTTGCCAACATATTGTCACAGAGCAAGGTAACATCAATTCCTGCAGAATATAACTCAAATGCAGTTAAGCGTGCACCCTGCAAAAGAGGGCGTGTTTCATCCGCATAGACACGGAAATGATATCCCTTTTCCTGCCCAATGTAAATCGGCGCAGTTGCCGTCCCATATTTACAAGTAGCAAGCTGCCCTGCATTACAATGAGTCAAAATCCCATCCCCCTCCTTCAAAACACTCAGCCCATATTCCCCAATTTTTTTACAGACAGAAATATCCTCCTGTTTCATTAAAAAAGCTTCCTCTAATAAAAGCCTCTTTAAAACTTCAGCAGGCGCTTCCGGGTTTTTATGGCAGACGTCCATCATCCGCCCCAAAGCCCAGGATAAATTAACGGCTGTCGGACGTGCAGAATTTAAAAATTCTTTTTTCTCCATCAACTCTTCCACAAAAGCATCCCTGTCCTGCGTTAGGATCCGGTGTGCCAACGCTGCCAGCCCAAATGCCGCCGCCACGCCGATTGCAGGCGCCCCACGTACCTTTAACAGATAAATGGCATCCCATATATCCTGTGCTGCTGTCAACGAAAGCAGCACAATATCATTTGGGAGTTTTGTCTGGTCAATAATTACAAGGGCATGGTTTTCCATGTCATAATCAACTGTTTCATACTCTAAAATCGATTTCATCTGTCCCCCGCTTTCTGGTGCAAACTATTCCTTTTCTACCATAACGCTCATATATGCTGGGCGTATTATCTTATCTGCACAGATTAATTCTTCAATCCGGTGTGCGCTCCATCCGACAACACGGGCAATTGCAAAAATCGCTGTATATAATTCTCTTGGAATCCCAAGCATATCATAGACAAAACCACTGTAAAAATCGACATTGGGGCTTACCCCTTTGTATATACGGCGCTTCTTTGCGATAACCTGAGGGGCAATCTCTTCAATATTCTGGTATAATTCCATATCCTCCTGCATTCCCTTTTCCTCTGCCAAATTTTCAACGTACTTTTTAAATACCCTCTCTCTTGGGTCAGAAAGCGAATACACGGCATGTCCCATGCCATAAATCAGTCCTTTCCTGTCAAAAGCTTCTTTATCCATTAATTTACTTAAATACGATGCGATTTCTTCCTTGTCGGAATAATCCTTTACATTTACACGAATATCATCCATCATCTCCATCACCTTTATATTTGCCCCGCCATGCTTTGGTCCTTTTAAGGAAGACATTGCCGCCGCAATTGTAGAATATGTGTCGGAGCCAGAAGATGTTACTACTCTAGTCGTAAAAGTGGAGTTATTGCCGCCGCCATGTTCCATATGGAGAATTAACGCTGTATCTAAAACTTTTGCCTCCACCCGGGTATATTTCTGATTCGGGCGCAGAAGCATCAAAAGATTTTCGGCCGTTGATAGACTGGAATCTGGATGGTGGATATACATGCTATCCTGTTTTTCAAAATGGTTATATGCATGGTATCCATAGATTGCCAGCAATGGGAACTCGCTGATTAACTGGATGCACTGCCTCAGGGAATTGCTAAGGCTTGTATCCTTCGCCCTCGTGTCATACGAGGCAAGCGTCAGGATACTTCTTGTCATAGAATTCATAATATCTTCACTTGGAGCTTTCATAATTACATCTCTTGTAAAATTTGTCGGCAATTTCCTGCACTTACCAATCAGCCCTGCAAATTCCGCTTCCTCTTCCTTTGAAGGCAATTCCCCCATAAGCAGCAGGTAAGCAATTTTTTCAAATCCCAGCTTGTCCTCCCCCAAATCCTGAATTAGCTTTTCCACACGGTAGCCTCTGTACCAGAGCTGCCCATCACATGACACCTTATGACCTCCAACAACGTGGGAAGAAATAATTTTGGAAATATTAGTAAGCCCTGTCAAGACACCATTCCCATTTTCATCACGCAGTCCAAGGTTAACCCCATATTCCGCATATAAACGGCTTGCAACGCTGTCATTTTTACGGCAGACCTGCTCCATCCGCTTTGTATAATCATTCATCTGTTTCATTATTATCCTCTCCTTCCAATCCTTCAAGCTCACCGCCCATTACAGTATCTAACTGTTTCATTAACTGAAGAAGCTGGATTAAATTATCTTCCCCAAACTTACCAATCACTTTCTTATAGTATTCCCCAAGGGAAGCCTCATGTTCACTTAAAAGCGATTCCCCAGACTCAGTAATCGTTACATATGTCCCTTCGCTCCCATCTCCATCATGCGACCATACCAACAACCCCCTGTCCTTTAAATTTCCAACCATTTTAGAAGTCTGGCGGATTGTAAGGTGCATACTCTCCGCTAAGTCCTTCAGATAAGTCCTGCCAGAATAAATTGCAGAATCCTTGCTAATTTCTGATATATTCTGCAACGCAATATACTCTGGCACACTGAGCTTCTGAAAAAGCTGCTTCATCTGGTTCCTGTTAAAAAGGTATCTCTGATAAGTCAGTTCATTAGAAAGCTTTGTAATATCTAATTTTTTCTTCTCTGTTATATTTTCTTGCATAAAAATCCCCCTTTCAAATTATCACAAGACTATAGTACTAAATACTTTTTTCTGCACACATTCCTTCTGCCAATTTATTAAGATACTGTTAAAACTATCTTACAATTTTGTTAGCACACTCTCCATAAGAGTGCTAATCCCGCCGCAAAAAAGGGGAATGCATATCGTAAGGAACTAAACATTCCTGGAATGAATTTTCAAACACGCCCTAATCTCTATTATAATAAATAAGACAATAGATGTAAAGAATGTGGCCAAAAGAAAAGAAGGCAAAACAGTGGAAAATGTTTCGCCTTCTTCTTCCAGGCTGCCTCAAACGAATACCATGGCAATCCTTTAACCAAGTTTACTATCTGCTTTTTCCTGAAACTTGTTATTCACAATGATAAAACGTTCATGAATACCTTCCCCTATCAATCCTGTCTCATCATATGCTTCCACTTTAAAGGTGAGTTTCCTTCCCTCCACGCTCTCTAGTTCCGACTGGCAGGTAATTTTCATGCCAACCGGAGACGCTGCTACATGTTTTACATTCATGAAAGTCCCAACACTACCCGAACCTGCTTCCAGCTCTGAAGCTACGCTTTTATAAGCTGTTTCCTCCATCAGCGCAATCATTGCAGGAGTTGCATAGACTTCCAACTCCCCACTCCCCATAGCTTTTGCCGTATTTTCCTTTGTTACTATACTTTCAAGCTTTCCCTTGATTCCTTTTTCCAACATTGTTTATTCCTCCTCAAATGTAACAATGACATAAAAACCACGTTCTGTATGTTTTACTTCCTTTACAGTCCCTTCCCTTGCTTTCAGCCTTTGGTTTACTTTATAACAGCCAGACATTGCAACAGCCGGCTCAATAATATACGAATAATTTAGCGCTGTTTTCTTTTCACTGATTTTTACCGTATCACCAGCCGACACAAGCCCTGGCCGTTCCATTTTAAATGTCATCTCCCGCATAGTTAAAACCTCATTCTAAATAACATAAAATTAAACATCAGCAGCAAAATGTCCCATATCCCCCATTGCAATAATAACTGCCGCCGCAACATAAATTACACAATACACCAGTATAACAGAACTGTGCACAACAGTCCCCCGCATCCATCTGGTTCATCCGATATGGGTTCTGCATCTCCTGATACCAGTTCCCTCCAGACTCTAATTGTGCTACAAGCTCCCGGTACTGCGCATTCCCAGGATCTAAAAGGACTGCTGTCTTTGCATGTTCCAAGGCCATAATATTATTCCCCATACCAGCATTTGCAACTGCACTAAAATAATACCACATATCAGTCCTGTCTTCCACCTGCTTCAGTACATTATTTGCTTCTTTAAAATATCCCTTTTGGATATAGTTTCCTGCAGCCATCAGATGCATATGATACACATCTGAATCCGGCTCATCGTAAAATTGGCGGCTGGAAAAATCACCAAAGCCAGAGCCCCATTTTCCCTGCCCTCCTACAGTTTCCCGCTCATTCATAATATTCTGATATGCCTGCTGGATTTCTTTAAACTTTTCCTCTGCCTCTTTTTTATCAGGATTGTTAATATTGGCATCCGGATGATATTTACGGCTAAGTACGCGGTACGCCCTCTTGACTTCTTCATCAGAAGCTGTCGGGGACACCTCTAAGACTTTATACGGATTTGCCATTTCTGTCCTCCTGTTTCTCTCCCTCTTTTTCCCCTTTCTTTCTCCGTTTCCCAATTTGGAAAAATTTTCCCCAAACACCTGCATACAAAATATTACGCAATAAATCTGCATCCTCTACAATGGGAAGCTTTTCAAATTCCCTGCTGGCCTCCGCCATCATCATCTTTAAAAGGCCATGCACCCACTTTTCAAAGTCTTCCCGCTGCCCACAGGCCAGAAAAGGATTATAACAACCTTTTTCCCTGTCCCGCTCCAAATCATCATAAGCATCCAGCAGATAAATAAATTTCCCAAGAAAAAAACCAATCCTATGCAGGGAAGTTTCCCACTGCCTGCCATAATTAAAAAGTTCTGCGCAAATATTGCCAAAACAACCTGCTGTCTCATCTAAATTCCGGCTGTTTTCCTCCTCATACAATGAGAGTTCTTCTAAATATCCCTGTATCCGCAGCGCTTTCTGCGGGTACTTTTTACAGACCCTTTTTCCAGATAAAAACAAAAGCTTTCCATAAACAGAATGCAATAAATCATGTTCATCCCGCCAATCATCCATGCATTTATAATATGTCAAAAGTATATTCATATCCGCGGCGTATTCCAGATATTGATTTTGTATCACCAGCCTCTTCCTGCCTGGATGCAATATACAGCGGTGCATATTTTTCTGGCTTTCCGGCTCATAAAGCGAAGTCAGCAAAAGCCCCAAAAAAGCCATATCATAGTTCAGGGAAAGACGCCCTAAAAAATGATACTGCTTCTTTAATGCGAGGCATAAACCACAATAATATCCCTGATAGGCTTCTAATTCCCTTATTTTAAGTTCCTTCTGATCTGGCAGTACATATCCAAACATACGGATTCCTCAGCTTTTCCGAATAAACTCTGTCCGGCATTTTGGACAGGTAATCGCAATTTTTCCCTTTCCTTTAGGGACACGGATCGACTGCTTACAAGAAGGGCATTTATAAATACGGTGTGTCCGCCTTTGCTCCAAATGGCTTTTCTTCCTTGCAAAGAAAAAACGTACTTTATTAAAATACTTCATAAAACGTTCATTTTCTGCATAACGCCTATAATGGTTTTTTGAAAAAATCCGAAAATAAGCATACAGAAGCAGTAAAAGGCCTGCCGTGCTTAATCCTGACCGAATATGGACTACAGGAATAAACAACTCAGCCACCATCAGGATTAACGCAAGTATTACAAGGAAGTTGCTAAATTGATCTACCCCATACCGCCCCTGCATAAATCTTGCCAAACGTTCCCGCATAACCTCAGTCCTTTCAAAGTGCTGCCCGATATTTTATCCATTGCTCCTTCTATTATTTTAAATGCATTCTGCCAAAATACAATTATCTAAATAGGAATAATTCTAATATTTTTATAAACTATTACTAAGTCAGTTCGACATATCTATTTACTACACCCTTTAAAAACACTTTAAACCTTTCAATGCAGCTTTCGCCCTATGCCGCTTTTCCTTTTCCTGGCTTAATATCTTTTCTGTATCCTCCTTCAATTTTTCCAAAATATCAAGGCACTCTATTGCATCTTCCTCTGTAACCACAACAAAATTATCTCCTGGATACCTAGCGTCAAAATAAAAATCCCCGAGCCATTTACAGTCCCTGGAAGCAATCGAAAGCTGGTACTTTGAAGAAATCTTATTATATAACGGCCTTAAATTATGCGTACGGAGCAAATGCATCATTTCATCACTGCCTTCCTCCACAAAGCAAACCTCTATCACTGCTTTCAAGAACTTTTCAGCAGACTGGGCGCACAAAGATGCCGTGCCATTATAATTTCCAATTTCACTGCTAGTTTTCATGCTACCCTTAGCATAATAGTAATCATTCATGCCCATTCCATAATATGAATTCAACTCTGCCATAGCAATATCCCATCCCTTCTGATTTGCTGTACCAAAACACAATCCGAATGGCTAAACTGGCTCTCTGTATAAAAAACCAGATCTGCTCCCATCTCCTCAAACATTGAGCATAATTCGCCCCGTTTTTCCCTGCTAATGGCACATTCTGTCAACGCTAATATATCAAAATCACTTTGTGCCTTCTGCTCCATCCGGGCATAACTCCCAAAGAGAACTACTTTTTTTATATCTGGCAGTTCCAGCAAAACTTCTACAAATTTTCCTAAAAGCTCCTTTTGCCCCTTACTATATGGCAAAAGGCCTACATTTGACTGTCCCATAACTGCTTATTCCTATTCTTTTGCCTGTTTTAACAGTTCAGTTTTCATTTTATAATAAGCTGGCGTCATATCCAGGTAGTGTACATGGGGATTGACAAATCGCTGCTCTTCTTCCCAGATTTCCTCTTTTAACTGCCATCTGACATATTGCCTGATTTCTTCGGTGCCAACCCTCTCCTTTACAAGTTCCCCGCCTAAAAACACAGGTTCCAGTAATGGACGAAAAGTACAATTTTCAAAAAAACGTTTCTTCCATGGTTTCTTAGGATCAATATATCCTGCCATTTCCCCATCCTCCAACTTTTCTTCCCAGCAGGCAATTAAATCCGCAATCGCCTTATTATCCTTGTCATAGACACGGTACAATGTCTTAAACCCAGGATTTGTTATTTTCTCCACATTTTCAGAAACCTTAATTCTAGGCACAAAAATGCCATTTTCCCAGACGGCGGCAATTTTATACACTGCGCCAAAAACCGGCTCTGATTTGGAAGTAATCAACCGTTCCCCCACGCCAAAACTGTCAATACATGCCCCCTGTTCAATCAGGGACTGGATTGTAAATTCGTCCAGGCTGTTTGACGCTACTATCATACAATCTGTAAGCCCTGCTTCATCTAGCATCCTTCGTGCCTTTTTTGACAAATAAGCCAAGTCCCCACTGTCCAGCCGGATTCCTTTCAGCCGTTTTCCCATTGGTTCTAAAACCTCTTTTGCCACACGGATAGCATTTGGGACGCCACTACGCAAGACATCATACGTATCAACAAGTAGGACTGACGCATCTGGGTACATCCTTGCATACTTTTCAAAAGCCGTATACTCGTCCGAAAAATACATTACCCAGCTATGCGCCATCGTACCGCTGACTGGTATATCAAAAAGCTGGCCTGCCAGGACAGTTGCCGTAGAAGCCGCCCCACCGATATAGGCCGCCCTTGCCCCATAAATTGCCGCATCCATATTATGCGCCCTCCTGGCTCCAAAATCCGATACCAGCCTGCCCCCTGCGGCATTACAGATACGCCGTGCCTTTGTAGCAACTAAGGACTGGTGGTTAATCTCCAGAAGGATTGCCGTTTCAATAAGCTGCGCATCAATAACTGGCGCAACAACAGTAATAACCGGTTCATTGGGGTACATCACTGTCCCCTCTTTCATCGCATATATATCTCCAGTAAAATGGAAATTCGCAAGATATTCCAGAAACTCTTCCCTGAAAAGATTTTGCCTCTGTAGATAAGCAATATCTTCCCTGGAAAAATGAAGATTCAATATATAGTCAATAATCTGTTCTAGCCCTGTGAAAATAGAATATCCTCCATTATCCGGGTTAGAACGGTAAAAAACATCAAAAACAACCAATTCCTGCTCTTTTGCATTGGCAAAATAACCATTACTCATTGTAAGTTCATAGAAATCCATTACCATGGACAAGTTTCTTTCTTCATGCTGACGATTCATCCTAAGCTTCCTCCAGACTATTTATTAAAAATAAAAAAAGCACGAGACGGGATTCGAACCCGCGACCCTCGCCTTGGCAAGGCGATACTCCACCACTGAGCCACTCGTGCAAATTTCTTTGTCTAAGACAAAGCCAATATGTAATTGTCTGGGAAAACCCAAGCACGAGACGGGATTCGAACCCGCGACCCTCGCCTTGGCAAGGCGATACTCCACCACTGAGCCACTCGTGCATCATCGTGTTCTATCTCCTGAACACAATGAGTATTTTACATGAATTGACAGCAATTGTCAACCACTTTTTTTTATTTTTTTATAACTATTTATAATATGCAACGCCAGATTCAAAAATATGCTGGTTTTGGTTTCCATAGATATTGATTGCCACACCATCGCCAATACGCTCTGAATGTGCCATCTTGCCAAGCACGCGTCCATCTGGGCTTGTAATGCCTTCAATGGCAGCATAAGAAGCATTCGGGTTGAAATCCTCATCCATTGTTGGATTTCCTTCCAAATCTACATACCTTGTGGCTACCTGGCCATTTTCAAAAAGCTTCTGTAGCATTCCATCTGAGGCAACAAAACGCCCTTCCCCATGAGAAGCTGGAATCACATAAACGCCTCCAAGCTCTGCCTGTGCCAGCCAAGGTGATTTATTCGTACATACCTTTGTATAAACCGATTTTGAAATATGGCGCCCGATTCTGTTTGTTGTCAAAGTCGGGGCATCTGCTGTCTGCGGCTTAATCTCGCCAAATGGCACAAGGCCAAGCTTAATCAACGCCTGGAAACCATTGCAAATGCCAAGTGCCAGCCCATCCCTCTTTTCAAGCAGTTCATGGACCGCATCCATAATCCCTGGATTCCGGAATACAGAAGCAATAAACTTAGCAGAACCATCCGGCTCATCACCTGCACTAAATCCACCAGAGAGCATTAAAATTTGCGACTCCCTAATTGCCGCCTCAAAAGCATGGGCAGACTCTGTAATCTGGCTTTCTGTCAGGTTACGGAATACAACTGTTTTAACATCCGCCCCGGCCTTTTCAAATGCCCTCTTTGTATCATATTCACAATTCGTCCCCGGAAATACTGGGATAAATACCTTTGGCCGCACAACTTTATTTTTTGCTGTATAAACAGTCTTTGCATCGTATAACGAATCTTCCAGTTTGTCCTGTACAACATCTGAACGCGTCGGATATACACTTTCCAGCCGGCTGCACCAGGCAGCGAGGGCTTCTTCCGTAGAAACAGCTATACCACATGCCTCAAATTCTGCTTTTTCTGTAACTACTGCAATCTTCTGATATTCTGCGGTAATCCTATCCAAATCTTCTGGAGAAACTTCTGCAATAATATCCCCATAATCCTTTGAAAATAACATTTCTTTTGAAACGCTGCTATCGATTGCCACACCAAGGCCATTGCCAAACGCCATCTTGCTGACAGCCTCACAAATCCCACCAAACGAAACTGCATAGGCAGATACCAGCACCTTATCATGTATCATATCCGTGATTTTCCCATATAAGGACATTAACTGGCTATACTCTGGCAAAGAGTATGCATCTTTTTTGATGCCAAACTTCACCAAGATATTTCCTGCTTTTTTCAGTTCTGGCGTCACAACATCAGAAAAGGATGCCACATCCACTGCAAAAGAACAGAGTGTCGGCGGTACATCAATCTTATCAAATGTCCCAGACATGCTGTCTTTTCCTCCAATAGACGGAAGCCCCAGCTTCATCTGTGCATCATATGCACCCAAAAGCGCTGCCATTGGCTCCCCCCAACGGGAAGCATCTGCGCCTAAGCGACGGAAATACTCTTGGAACGTAAAACGGATTTTGCGGTAATCGCCGCCGGAAGCAACAATTTTTGCTACCGAAGAAACCACTGCATACACCGCGCCATGATATGGACTCCAGCTCGTTAAATATGGATCCATGCCGTAACTCATCATTGTCACCGTATCACATTTCCCAGAAGATACTGGAAGCTTGGCAATCATTGCCTGTGTTGGCGTCAATTGTTTCCTGCCCCCATAAGGCATCGTAACAGTAGCAGCCCCTATTGAGCTGTCAAACATCTCTACAAGGCCTTTCTGTGAACAAACATTCAAATCGTTTAATGTATCCAGCCATGCTTTTTTTATGTCAGGGCATTCTTTCCCCTGTTCAAAATAATTCTCTTCCTTTGCAGGCATTGTCACCCGTACATCTGTTTCCTGATGTGCTCCGTTTGTATCTAAAAATGCCCTGGAAAGATTGACAATTACCTTTCCTCTCCACTGCAAAACAAGCCTTGGTTCTTCTGTTACTGTTGCAACCGCAACTGCTTCCAAGTTTTCTTCCGCTGCAAAAGCCAGCATTTTATCTACATTTTCTGGGGAAACAACAACTGCCATACGCTCCTGTGATTCTGAAATGGCTAACTCTGTCCCATCCAGGCCAGCATATTTTTTAGGTACCTTGTCCAAATCCACAGTGAGCCCATCTGCCAGCTCCCCAATTGCAACAGAAACACCGCCTGCCCCAAAATCATTGCATTTTTTAATAATTGAGCTGACTTCCTCCCTGTAAAAAAGCCTTTGTATTTTTCTTTCTGTCGGCGCATTCCCTTTTTGGACTTCTGCGCCACAGACATCGATAGATTTTGTAGTATGTGCTTTAGAAGAACCCGTTGCCCCACCGATTCCGTCACGGCCAGTACGGCCTCCCAAAAGAATAATAATATCGCCAGGGTCGCTGTTTCCCCGGATTACATTACGGCGTGGGGCAGCCCCCATAACAGCGCCGATTTCCATGCGCTTTGCAACATAATTCGGATGGTATACCTCATTGACAAGCCCTGTCGCAAGGCCAATCTGGTTTCCATAAGAACTATAGCCCCGTGCAGCGCCTGTTACAATCTTACGCTGTGGAAGCTTGCCCTTTAATGTATCTTTTATTGGTACTGTTGGATCTGCTGCACCCGTTACACGCATTGCCTGATAAACATAGCCACGCCCTGACAATGGATCGCGGATTGCCCCTCCAAGGCAGGTTGCAGCCCCTCCAAAAGGCTCAATCTCCGTTGGATGGTTATGTGTTTCATTTTTGAAGAATACCAGCCACTCTTCCTTTACTCCGTCAATTTCTACAGGAACTACAATGGAGCAGGCGTTGATTTCATCGGATTCTTCCATATCCCCCAGCTTGCCTTCAGCTTTTAGCTTACGCATCGCCATCAGTGCAATATCCATCAAAGATATATATTTGTCCGCCCTCCCCTCAAACATCTCCTTATGGGCTTTTTCATAATCTTTATATGCACTCTGGATTGGCTCTTTATAAAACCCTTCATCAAATGTAACATTTTTTAACTCTGTTAAAAACGTCGTATGGCGGCAGTGGTCTGACCAATATGTGTCTAACACCCTGATTTCCGTTACAAAAGGCTCTCTTTTTTCCTCTGTCTTAAAGTAATTCTGGATATGCAAAAAATCCTGAAACGTCATGGCAAGATTTAAAGAAGAGTACAATTCTTTTAATTCCTTTTCCGGCATACTGGTAAATCCCACGAAAACAGAAACATCTGCAGGCTCATCAAAACTCTGCACCAAGGTATCCGGCCTTTCTTCATCCGTTTCCCTAGAATCAACTGGGTTAATACAATAGTCTTTAATCCTGGCTGCATCCTCCTCGCTGATTTCCCCCTCGAAAATATAAGTCGTCGCAGAGCGGATTACCGGCTCTTCCTTCTCGTTTAACAATTTCACGCACTGCTCTGCAGAATCTGCACGCTGGTCAAACTGCCCAGGTAGATATTCCACGGAAAATACCAGGGAATGCCCTGGCGCTTCAAAGCCCTCCTCGTAGCAATTATCTACGGGTGGTTCTGAAAATACGGTACCAAGCGCCTGCTGATATGTCCCATCGCTTAAATTTTCCACATCATAACGGCTCAATACACGGACTGCCTCCAAGGACTCAATCCCAAGATAATTCCTTATCTCCTCTTTCAATTCTTTTGCGCGGACTGCATATGGCTCTTTTTTTTCTACATAAACTCTTCTAACGCTTCCCATTCTGTTCCTGCCTCCATCTATTCTTCACTTGAACCGCCAGCAGCATCAGAGGAATCTCCCTTCATCTTTTCCAAATCTTCTGCTGTTACAATATCTGTTGTTACTGTTCCGATAACTACATCTGTCCATACATCTGTATTTACGACAACATCATATTTCTCCTGTTCCTTATCATACCAGTCAGAATATGCACTGTTTTGTTTTGCTTTAATGGCATCATCACAGGCAGTTTTATACGCTTCCTCTGAGTTGTTGTCCACCATTTTCACTACAACATAGTAGTTTTCGTCTAATATCACATCTGAAACTGTACCATTTTTCATTTTCTTAATCTTTTTCAGATTCTTATCAGAAACATATGTCCATCCGTCTTTTTCAGTGAATTTCCCTTCTTTTTCCAGGGTAATGCTGCTCTCATCTTCGCCAATCAGAGTTGTAAAATCTTCTGCCGTCTTTGCCTGTGAAGCAATCTCCTTCATTTTTCCCTCCAGCTCTTTCTTTTCATCGCTGGTCAGTTCTTTTGCCTCACCCTCCTCTGTGCTTATCTTTAGAGGTGCATAATAATACTGGATATCATACTGGCGGTAGTCCTCTTTGCTGATATCGGCAATTGTCTTTTCCTCATCCACATCTTTATTTAATTCTTCCTGCTGATCCTTCTTAAAACGATCAGCAAGCGCCCTTTTTTCAAAACGTTCTGTCAGCTTGGATTCTGAAATATTGAGCTGCATCTTCTGAAGCCAGGAAAGCCCTTCTAAAGCTTCCTTTGCATCCTCTGCCGCATCCTTTTTCTCATCCTCTGTCAGTTCATACTTTGCTTCTTTCGCCTTCTGATATAAGATCTCATACTGCACTTCGGCATTTAACACTTCCTGCTTCCAGCCAATGGAGTTCGATACCCCTGACATCGTCCCGGCTTCCCCCTGGTAATCAGCTTCCCATATCGTCCCGCCTGACATAGACTGATACCATTCATTATATGGCAGATATGTGCTCTCCAGCTCATAAATCGGATACATCATATCATCTAATGTAAACTTAGTACCACCAACTGTTACAGCCACCTTCGGCTTAAACTGCTGTATGGCAACCCCAACACATAAAACTACTACCAAAACAACACACAGCACCGTTAAAATAATTGGTTTTAAGTCTCTGCCTGCCAGAAAACCGCCACTTTTTTTCAGTGTCTTTTCTGGTACCGAAGGAGAAACCGCCTCCTTTGCCCCCTTGTCTTTCTTTTGTTGATTCATAATATTTTTCGATGAATTCATGTCAATTCCTCCAAATGTATTTCTTTCACTACTATGTCTAAAAACTAATAGCCTATGTTATATTCTATCGAAAAACTGAAAGAAGTCAAGATATATTATTTACAGATTCCCCAATTCAATGTTTCCCACTCTCCCCGCCTATTTTCTACAAGCATCCATTCTGCTATCTGATTACGGCTGTCCATGCCCCTAAACTTTTCCCTTTCCTTCCAGTCTTTTGGAAGCCTGATGTCAAACTGGAAAGCCTCTTTTTTTCCATTTGCGGAAGACAAGCGTGCAACAGCTTCTGAATCCTGATAGTGGTAGGAAATCCCTTTTATTTCACATTCAGGATATTCCTTCTTAAAACCTTTACAAGCATTCCTGGCAAGCTTTGTTAAGAACTCTTTTTCATTGCCATCTTCTGACACTTGCCCTTTCAGCCAGATAAATTGTGCCGGTATCCCGTCAATATCAGATTCTGTATGGAGGACTTTATACTTTTCTGTCACCTTTCCATCCTCTCCATACTGATACAGCCCGATAGGATAACCATACTCCCTGCCTGCTTCTTCTATTTTCTCTTTTTCCGCCAGCCCTTCCAGTTTTTTTCCAGAATTGACTTCTGGCGCCTCACCAGACACATTCTTTTGATTTTGGCCTAAAAAATCAGGCAATAACACCGCCGCTGCCGCTATCACCAACACACTGCCTAATACCATTGCACATTTTGTTTTTGCTTTCTTTTGATATAAATTCATAATTCTCTTCTTTACTCCTTTCTCCCCAAATCTCAGCGAACAATGGAACTGCTTCCCCCTGCCAACAGTAAAATGCAGCAAGTCTTTTGCATAACCTCTCTTTTCTTCCTGCCCAAGCCCCGCCACTGCCGCTTCATCACAAGACATTTCCATATCTCTGGTATAAAAATACATCCCAAGCCATACTGCCGGGTTAAACCAATGGATGCACAAAACCAGAAAAGCAAGCAGTTTAAATAGAGAATCTTTCCTTTTTATATGGAATTTTTCATGCAAAAGGATATAGCTGCATTCCTCTTTTTTTAATCCTGAAGGCAGGTAGATTTTGTCTGGAAACCCAATCAGTACAAGCGGCATTATAATACCATCTGCAAAATATATGTTTTCTTTCCATTTTACAGAAATACATAATTGCTTTTTCAGGCAAAAAAACGAATACACCTCGTAACCTGCCAAAACTGCCATGCCTGCAATCCATATAACCCCTACAATTTCCCACGAAATAGGAAAGGAACTTGTTTTATTGGTTTCTATGGAAGACAACTTGCCAGCATGGATTCCCTGCCCTCCTGCTTTTACCGTATCATGAACCATTTCCATCACCTGTGGAACTATAAAACCAGATTCTGTACCTTTCGCCTTCTCCACCCCCCCAGATTCCTTGGAAAGATATTGGAAAAAGCAAGCGGATTCCAGGTATCGCCCAAAGAATATATGAAAATTTCTTTGGAAGCCGGTACAAAAAGCAGCGCAGCGCCATAACTGCCGCTATCACCCATGTGCCTGCATAACTTAACTCCAATACAGGCCGTAGAATCTCTTCCATGTATAAATCCTCCAATTTTATAGTTCATCAATCAACCTACGAATCTGTAAAATCTCCTCTGGGCTCAATTTTTCTTCTCTTGCAAACGCAGCCAGAAAACGCGGCAAAGATCCGTCAAACGTCTCCTCCACAAAGTGCCTGCTCTGCCTTGCAAAATACTGCTCCTTGCTTAGAACAGAAGATACCATGCTATCCTCATTTTTAATGATCCCTTTGCCGCAAAGTTTTTTAATCACCGTATAAGTTGTAGACTTCTTCCAACCCAATTCTTCCTGTGCCAGCTTAACCAGCCCGCCAGAATTAATCGGTTCATGGCTCCAGATTAATTCTGCAAACCTAGTCTCTACAACTCCCATTTTGTAAACTTCCACTTTTACCTCAGAACGTATTTTATTCCTCTGGCAATTAAATACGCCCATGCCTCCTTTCCTGCTTTTTACAACGCAATAAGGTTTATCAACGATAGACCCATTACTATGGAGTCTATCATCAATAAACCTTATTGTCAACCTTTATTTCGCAACGACCTTCCCTAAAAATCCCCGTTTCTTAAAATACGATGTATATGTTAACTTTTTCGATTTTGGCACTTCCAATATCATCCCCTTCCCATTTTGGGCGCCACTCCGGAATAGGATATCTGATCCAATCGAATTATCCGTAAGATGTAATGTTTTAACAACCATTTTTTTCATATTCCGGCATCTTGCAAAAGTCTTCTTGCCAATACTTTCTATCCCAGCGCCAAGCGTCGCTGTTTTGAGTTTCTTGCAGGAATGAAAAGCATAAGAGCCAACTCCTTCTACGTTGTTTGGAATCTTTATCTCAGCCAGGCTAGTGCATTTTTTAAATGCATTTGCAAATATATAAGTAACAGATGAAGGAATTTTCACTATTTTTAGCATCCCGCAATCTTCAAACAAAGACTCGGGAATCACTTTCAGATTTTTGGGGAGTTTTACCGTTTCCAGGCTTTCACATGCCCAAAAACACTTTGCTTCTATATATTTCACAGCATCTGGCACTGCTACTTTTTTCAGCCATTTTGCCTGTGCAAATGCACCTTCCTTCAAACGCCTTACAGAATCTGGAACCGTATAGCTTTCGTCTGCTTTCCCTTGCGGATAACAATACAATACCTGCATTGACTTGCTAAAAAGCACACCGTCTACTGCTGTAAATGTCGTATTCTGCGAATCTGCCAGGAAATATTTTAAATTGCTGCAGCCTTTAAACGCCCTGCTTCCAACACTGCTTACTTCCTTTGGTATCGTAATCTCCACAAGGCCTGAACAATATGAAAATACGCCATTGGGGATTTCTGTCAAGCTATCTGGCAATTTTACTTCCGTTAACTTTGCACAATTTTTAAACGCTTCCTTTTGTATTGTATGGACAGAATCCGGCAAATCCAGCTTCATAAGCCCGGTACATCCAGAAAAAACAGATGTTTTAATCGTTTCTACCCCTTCTGGCAAAGTAACCTCTTTCAATGACGAATTGCCATAAAATGCCCTGTCCTCTAGTATTTTTATCCCTTCTGGCACTACATAACTACTGCCCTTTTTCCCTTCTGGGTAATACTGCAGTTTTTCCCCATCTGTAGAAAATACAATTCCATCCTTTGACTGGAAATACCTATTTGCAGAAGAAACCTCAACCTGCGTAAGCTGTGTACATCCTTCAAATGCCATATTGTTAATCCACGATACCCTGGCCGGGATTGTTATGCTTTTCAGGGAAATACAGCCTTTAAACAAATCATATGGAATCTCAGTCAGCTTCTTGGAAAGCCTTACTTCTTCCAAAGAGGTACAGCCAGAAAAAACACTTCCGTTCAGATAACTTATCTCATCTGTCATTGTCACCGAAGTCAGCCCACTGCCTGCAAATGCATTGTACTCTATAATTTCCAAGTTCTCCGTAAATACCACCTGTTTCAGGTTTTTGCAGCTGCTGAATGCATTATTTACAATTCTGTACACTTCGTCTGGGATTTCATAAAGGCCATCCTCTTTTTGTGCCGGATAGCAATATAATGTCCTTTTATCCTTTGAAAAAAGGACATTGTCCTCAGCTACAAAATTCTTATTCCTGCTGTCTACAATAATTTCACTTAAAGCCGGGCATCCAGATAAATAAACACCATACCCAAATTTTCTCATGCCTTTTCCCAGGTACAATTTTTTTAAATTGGCATGGCTTTCCTTGCTGCCCCTCCGCCATGCCTTGATTGTGTCTGATAAATGCAGAGAGTGGAACGTTGCATCTTCTTGAAACGCATCCCACCTGATGATACCAACCTTCTTTCCTCCTATATAACTTGGGACATAAAGGCTTTTGCACGTTTTCCCCTTTTGTGTCAGGCCAGTGATCTCATATTGTGTACCATTATAATCTGTATCATACGTAAAATATTCCCCTGCCTTCCCCAATATAGTAAGTTTATAACTTAACTTTACAGTCTGCTTTTTCCCCGCTGGCTTCTTTTTATATACCACATTAGCACGGATTGTTGTTTTCCCTTTCCGCTTTGGTACTACAAGGCCTTTTTTGCCAACTGTGGCAACATTTTTGTTAGAAGAAACATATTCCACAGATATAATGTGCTTCCCCTCAATAGAAATCCTGTTCTTCCCATCCAGATACATTACCTTCTCATTGCCTGCAAATGCAGGCAGCGCTGCCTGGCCTGCCGCATTTCCTGCTTCTGGGAATAAAAACACGGTGGCCAAAACACAAAGCACTGCACCAAGTCTCATTATTTTTTCTTTCATATCATCAACCTCTTTTCTAGTAAAACCTTTATTTCTGTCCAGTATAAACAGAATATTTTAACATTCACGGAAAAAATTCTTAAGATTTCTTAAAATTCAGGAAGCAGGCTATTTTTCAATGTATTACTAAGCCATTCTTTATACTAAAGCGTGTTTGAAAATCCATTCCAGGAACTTTTCGCTCCTTACAAAATGCATTCTATGCTTCGCGCTATATTTTTATATTGTGTTTTTCTTCAATAAACGCCATATTTCTTATTGCATTTTTCTTGTTTTTGTTATAATCTTAATGTAATACAAATTATAGCTGAATAAATAAAGCTGTGAATATTACTTAAAAAACATATGAAAAGGAGTATAAGATGGAAAGAATAACTATGACACAGGAAGAAGTTATGAAAGTATTTTGGGAATATGAAGACAGGGCATTGTCCGCATCCGAAATTGTAAAGCTGGAGCCTTCTTTAAATTTAAATACAGTACGCGCCTGTCTCAAAGTATTGTTGGAAAAAAATTATATTGTTATTGATGATGTTGTTTACAGCAATACCGTCCTGGCACGTGCTTACAGGCCGATTATATCTATTGACAGATACATAAGCGAGAATTTTGAAGGGACATTCCGAAGCATGCCTGTTATGGATATCGTCAACCAACTTCTTGAACGGGTAACAGATGAAAGTGTCCTAAACGAAGCGCTAAGATTAATCGCCGAAATCAAAAAAAGGAAAAGCCAAGAATAATTTTATCCATTTCCCCATCCATATATCAAATAGTCTGTTGTAACCGCCAAAACACAGGCTAGTTTTGATATATGGCAATAAGCGGCATCCTGTATATAATAATTTTATCCCTCACAGGATAGCCGGCCGGAAACCAAAGGCGCAGGCTGCATAGCTGAAAATTTAATTGTTTCCTTTTACAGTAATTTCATATAACACATCCAACAGCCGTTCAACCCTTTTAAGAGTATTGGGATTGAAACGTTTTAACGTAGAAACAATTTCTTCTTCATATTTTCGGTATTCACTCCCATACATAATGTAATCTAGGCTTACCTCCAATGCTTTTGAAATCCCCATAAGAGTTGTTGCAGAAAACCCCTTTTTGTCTGTTTCAATTTCATATAAAAATTTCCACCTGTGCGGTTAGATTTTTCAAAATAAAAGAAATTTTAGGCGC
>CAJUJR010000010.1 GCA_910586605.1 uncultured Lachnospiraceae bacterium
CTAAAGTATCCTGTGCGTTATTCTTTTTTCAAAAAAGTTGTAAAGTGGTGTTAGATAATAAAAACTCCTGTTTATTCCTATGCGAATATTTTAATGATAATAAAACATATATTGGATATTTTAGAGTGGAATATCAGAAAGAATTATTTACAAATTTATCGGGAAAAGGTGATATAAATATATATTATCATGAAAAAATATTACCTTCTGCAGCACGAAGGGTAAAAGAATATTTCGTATTATGTACAAATAACAATGAGATTAGATTATCTAATAACAATGATTTTAGAGAATTTCTTGAAAAAAATTTTGACATTGATTTTGAAAGAACGGAAAGGGAAAAGATGAATTTGATAGAAGATGCAGTCAAGGATACAATTTTGAAATCTTATGATGCGGAAATAGCGGCAAAAAAAAATTATTGAATATAAGAAAGTGCTTGCAGAAGAGGTTCAAGAATCTGGTGAATTAGTTGTAGAGGATTTATTAGACACTGTTTTTTCGGATTCTAGTAAAGCACAAGAATTGTATGGAAAACAGCTTGATGCAAAAGGGATTAGTGGGGATAGTTTTGAAATTAGTCCTCAAATGGAAAAACAGATTAAAAAGAAATATAAAATTAAAACCAATAATGGAATAGAGATTATTATTCCTATTGATTTGCTAGATCAGTCTGATTTAATTGAATATATTCAAGATGACAATGGAAAAATATCTGTTATAATAAGAGACATCGGGGGAATAATTGATTAAAATGGCTGGATGATGAATAGGAATATAATATAGGAGGATTGATTTTATGGCTGTAGCATTAAAAGAAGATTACCAGAAAGCTTTGGACGAACAGAAAAAAGAAGTTCGAGAACTTGTGATGGCAGGACTAGAACAGATAAAAGAAGGAAAGACAAAAGACTTTAATACTGTGTGTGACAGATTGGAGAAGAAATACAGAGGTGAGGCAATATCAAATTAGAATTACGGAATTGGCAGAGGAAGATTTAGAAAATGCTGGCGATTACATTGCCAATGAATTGAAAAATCCGTCTGCTGCTGAAAATACAGTAAGTGGGATTCGTGCAAAGATAAATTCTTTAGTAAATTTTCCGGAGAGAAATGAGTTGGACGAAGATGAGTTACTTGCTGAAATAGGTGTCCGAAAAGATTATTATCGCAATTACAAGATTTATTATATGATTGAGGAGGACACCATTTACATAGTTAGAATTTTGCATATGTTGGTTGATAGTAAAGCATGGCTGTATCGTACATTTGGATTGTAAAGTTAATTGATACCATGTGATACCCATATGATACCTGTTTGCTCTGCAACTCAAAATAATATGGAAAATATGCGAAATAAACGGTATGAAATAGTAGAAAATACGCCTAAAAGATTAACAAATAAATTAATTATCAGGGAGTTCGAGTAGGAATTTTGATGTGTTTGAAGTCCGTAAATCCAGTAAAATCAAGGATTTGCGGACTTCGTGCTTCTAAAGTGGTAATAAAATGGTAATGTTTTTAGAGTCAAAACTGAAATTTCATTCTATGAAATTTGCGATAGGCGAATATAATGGACAAAATATTACCAAAGGACATTGTAAAGTATTTGTGGTAATGGCGGGGAAATCTATTGTTATTCTGGTGTGTTTATAGGATTTGAGTGGAAGAAAAAAGAACTGTAAAAAGCCGGATTTTTTGTTATAATATAATCAGCAGAAAATTTTTGTGTTGGGTACGGTTATCCGGGCAAGGAGGAATTGTTATGATTACAGCGGAACTGACAAAAAAAATAGATACTTTATCAAAGGATGAATACCGGATGGTAGAAGTGTATGTTGATAATGTAATGGAATATTCAAGACATAGGAAGAAAGATGCCGCATGGCAGAAGATAAAGTCTGACCTGGCGGAGTCTGAAAAACGTATGCGGGAGGAAGGCGGCATTCGTTCAGAGCAGTTAAGAAAGAATCTGGGTGTGTAAAGATGTATGAAATTATTTATTCTCCGGTTGTTCAGGAAAAATTGGCGGCATTGAAATTGAAACTGGTTGAAATGTGCGGAGAGAACGTGGGGATAAAACATTTTTCGCAGGTCATTGATGGTTTTGAAGTCCGCCTTACGTTCTCAAATACCGGGATTCCGATAAAAACCATATATGATGTCGGACCGGAGTTTGAACATTATTTTGTCATATATTCCCATAAAAACTATTTTTTGTACTATATCGAAAGCGATAAGGTATATGTTATGATGCTGGGGTCAAAAGCCCAACTACCGAACTTGAAAATTTAATATTTACAGTAAATACAGACAATCCACCCTTTTGTGAGTTATAATGATAGTAGTTGTAACGTCTCGGTAATGGCAGGCCATAGGATTTGCAGAATCGGTAAATAATTGTTTCCAGTTTTTCCCTTCATTCAGGGGTGAAACATCCTGGGGATAACGGATATTTGTCGGTGCACAGGTTGCATCCAGTGTCAATGTTCCTTTGTTTGTATCTTCTTTTGAAGAGGCATCATCTTTGGGATTTCCGGAAGATGGCGGTGTATTGTTGTCATCATCTTTATGGGAAAGAAGATACTCATTTGCTTCCATTAGCATTTCGGCAGAAATACGTTTTCGGAAAAAAACCAGTGTGCTTGCATCAAATAGAGCTTCCTCTTGATAATCAGACAGCCCAATAAAGTACTGCAGATATGGGTTTTCTGTGAGCTGTTCCACAAGTTTCCGGTCAGAATACTGAAACTTGGTCTGGACAATCAAAGCCCCCAGCGCTATACGGAGCGGTTTGGCAACGTTGCCTATATTACTCGGAAACAGTTCCGCATATTTGATTTCAAATTCATCCCATGGGATACGGTCAGCCATTTTGATCCAGCGGTTATTTGGATTCATATGAAGTCCCATCGGCTGGTTGAAGTCAAGGAACGAATGCTGCAGCTTATCATCGGTTTGTACATACTTTTAACCCCTTTATCTGTGAAATTCATCTAAAATCTGCAAAGAAAATGATGTCATTTTATCGAAAACCTTGCAAGTATTATACCAAATTTCAAGGCAAAAGTCAGTAAAATCAGGAGTTTTGGTATTAATCAGCAGACACTAATTATCCCGGACTTGCTAAATGGATTAATTTTGAACGCTTTGCATCAGGTAAAGTGAAAGGAAGAAAATACCGTAACAGGAGAATTGGAGAATTATTTAAGGAGATTGACTTATCTGAAAACAAAGGCTATAGAGGAAATGGCACTGCCAAAATCCAACGGGTGAAAGCTGCTTGAAGATTTGGAAATGCTGTATATCTGTTTCCGTGATTTAAGGCATACGGCGGCTGCGATTATGCACCAACTGACAGGTGGCTTCTACACAGTGGGCGAAGTCTTGGGACACACGCTTGCGCCCCAAAAGCACCACAAAAACAGGGAGTAAAAAAACGCCGAGAGCGTGCAAAAACATAGTGTTTATGCGGTCTTCCGGCGTCTCTCGATTCCTTAACCGACCTAAAATCAGATTGTATGGGAGAAAAAAATTCTACTATTTTACAACAAAATCTTTAAACTTTCTTCACATGTTTTACACATTTCATTGATAGACTATGTTACATAGTTCTAGTTATAGTATTAATGGCATTAACTTGATGTGCACAAGATTTCATGGAAAAGGGGGATTTGTATAATGGATGAAAATAACAATGATTTGAATCTTGGTGAAGCTAATAGCAGCGAGGAAAGCAATATAGCAGCAGATAACAGCATAGAACAGGAAAATACAGGTTACACAGGGGAATATGGCAATTCTGTTGAGGGGGATTACCAGGATCATAATCAGTCGGTGTACCGTTATTCTTATAAAGATGGAAACGGAGAAAGCACCCATTCTGGCGATTATTATGAGGGTAAGAATGAGCAGGGCAATTCAGGGGATGCTGTTTCCCGAGAAAATACCCAAGGAAACGGACAGCCAGCAGGACAGGGTTATCAAAATGGAGGATACCAAGGCGGCGGATATCAAAGTGGCGGTTACCAGAATAACGGTTATCCAAATAATGCATATCAAAATTCTGGCTATCAGAATAATGCTTACCAGAATAATGCTTACCAGAACCAAGGCAATATGCCGCCTAAAAAGGAGAAAGGGCAGGCTTCTTTTGGGAAAAAGGTTCTTATTGCAGCCGCATGCGCAGTTGTGTTTGGTTTGGTGGCTGGTATATGTTTTAATGGGGTGAATTATATTTCACAAAAGTTTTTAGGGGCTCCCGCAGAGAACGTCCAGAAGTTAGATAAGACAACAGTTGGAAACCAGGCAGAAAATCAGGAAAGCACGGTAAAGAAAACTGTTGCAACGGCTGCAAACGATGTTTCAAGCATTACAGAGCAGTGCATGCCTGCTGTTGTGGCGATTACAAGTACCACACAGGGGGCAGACTACTATGATTTGTTTGGGCAGTACTATCAAGGGAGGGATACAACAAGCTGTGGCAGCGGTTTTATAATTGCACAAAATGACAAAGAGCTTTTAATAGCTACAAATAACCATGTAATTGATGGTGCGAAGACTATTTCAGTACAGTTTATTGATGGCGAAATTTATGAGGCTGTTGAGAAAGGCGCTGATTCTTCAAATGACCTGGCAGTTATCGCTGTAAAAGTATCAGATGTAAAGAAAAGCACAATGGAGCAGATTAAGATTGCTGATATTGGGAATTCTGACGATACGAAAGTAGGGGAGATGGTAATTGCGATTGGAAATGCACTGGGATACGGGCAGTCTGTTACAGTAGGGTATATCAGTGCAAAAGACCGTGAGATTACAGAATCTTCGGAAGATGGACGTGTCCAGAATAAAATTAAGGCAATCCAGACAGATGCAGCAATTAATCCGGGAAACAGCGGTGGCGCGCTGATTAATATGCAGGGGCAGGTGATTGGCATCAATTCAGCAAAGATAGCAAATTCCTCTGTAGAAGGGGTTGGCTATGCGATTCCTGTTTCTGTTGCTACACCGATTATTGATGAACTGATGAACCGTGAAGCCTTAAATGATGAAGAAAAGGGTTATCTGGGGATTTCGGGGAAAACTGTGTCACAGGAGGCAGTTGCCTACAATGTCCCATATGGCGTCCATGTAGAAGATATTGCGAAGGGTGGTGCGGCAGAAAAGGCTGGAATTAAGAAAAATGATGTCATTACTGCTGTAAATAAAATGGAAGTTACGACAATGGAAAGCCTTCAGGAAAAGATAAACAGCTACCGTAAGGGAACTAAGGTGGAAATTACGCTGCAAAGAAGCAATAATGGGAAATATGAGGAAAAGAAAGTAACCGTGACATTACAGGGGGCTGAGTCATTGGATAGCCTTCCGGATGATAACAGCAGCCAGGGGGCTGGTACACAAGATAATGACAATAACGGAAATAACAACGAAAGAAGACAGCAGCCATATGATGGAAATGATGATGGCTCAGGAGGTTTCTGGGACTTTTTCAGATAAGGGCTGTTAAGGAAAGGGGTACTTTTTGCAATGTGGCAGCCAGGGGAAGAAAACAGGAAAGACAGATGGCAGAGATTTCGCTATAATATATATTTTCAGGTTGGTTTCTTCTTTTTGGCTGCTTTTTTAGAATTTGCTATATTAGAACTTTACTTTAATATTTCTATATTTAATTATAAAGCGGATATTATTTTGAAGAATGTCCTGCTTTTTGCTGGAGTCAATCTTTTTTTGACCGGGCTGTTCCATAGTATCAGGTTACCGTTAATGATATCTGTTGTGTTTTTCACTATGGTTGGGATTGCAAATTATTTTGTGGTATCCTTCCGGGGCTATGGAATTGTATTTATGGATTTTTATGCAGTAAAAACGGCGGCAGAGGTGGCTGGCGGTTACGGCTATGATGTAGGGTGGGATTTTATTACAGCGTTTTTATGTGATATTGCCTTATTTGGGGCGTGCTTTCTTCTTCCAAAAAGAAAACACGCTTACCGTCATGCAAAATATATGTTGATATCTGTGCTTGGGATGGCGGCAAGCGTCTTATTTTTCTTTTGGATTGATTCAGATACCGTATTTTTTAAGGATGTAAGCGGCCTGACATGGGACCACAATATTGGGATGAAAGATTATGGATATGTCCTTTATTTTACTTCCAATGCAGGAAAGGCGGCCGTTTCAGAGCCGGCAGGATATTCGGCTGGAAGAGCAGATGAAATTTTATCCCGTTTTGAATCAGTAAAAAAGGAAAATAATGCAAATGCAGTATCTGGCAATAAGGACAAAGATGGGCTTCCGAACCTAATTATGGTTATGAATGAGTCTTTTTCGGATTTAAGCGTTTTAGGGGAAATTAAGACAGACCAGAAGGTTATGCCCTTTTATAACAGCCTGAAAAAGAATGTTATAAAAGGGTTTGCGGAATCTTCGGTGTATGGAGGGTATACGGCAAATTCAGAGTTTGAATTTTTAACAGGATGTACAAAGGCGTTTCTGCCAGGCAATCCATATTTGCAGTATATAGAGGATTATGTTCCATCTTTGATTACGAATTTAAAAGAGCAGGGGTATCAGGAGGCGGTTGCCGTACATCCATATCATCCTTCAGGCTATAACAGAAACCGTGTTTATCCACTCCTTGGATTTGACCGCTTTTTGTCTTTGGAGGATTTTGAGAAAGAAGCTCCAGTGCGGGATTATGTAGGGGATATGGAAAATTATTTAAAAATAGAAGAACTTTTTGAGGAAAAAGAACCGGGAAGCAGGCTTTGCCTTTTTAATGTTACAATGCAGAACCATAATCCATATGATAATGTGAATTATGTATTTGAAAATCCTGTACATATTACAAATTTTTCAGCGGATATAACGGCAAACCAGTATCTTTCTTTAATGAAAATGTCAGATGATGCTTTAGAAGAGCTGATTTCTTATTTTGATGGTGTAGAAGAACCGGTTATGGTTGTTCTTTTCGGGGATCATCAGCCACATTTAAAAGATTCTTTTTATAAAACAGTAACAGGAAGCTTTCCGGATGTGTTTTCGCAGGAGCAGGTTATGAAAAAACATCTAGTTCCTTTTATGATTTGGGCAAATTATGATATTGAGGAACAAGAAATAGAAAGGATTTCCCTGAATTACCTTCCTGCCTTGGTGCTTAAAACGGCAGGGCTGAAAATGAGCAATTTTGATTGTTACCTTTCAGCCCTACAGGAAAAACTCCCTTCTATCAGCGCCAGCGGCTATTATGATAGAGAAGGAGTTCTTCATGGATATACGGAACATGGCACAGAGTACCAGGATCTTTTGGAAGAATATGAAATTGTACAGTATAATTATCTTTTTGGCAGGGAAAAACGTTTGGAACGTCATTTTTCCGTTTCTGACGGTTAATTCTTATGCCCTTTTTAAGGGAGGCGGCCGAATACTTCGCCAAGCCCAAGTTGGATTAGGAGGCCAGCCTTCGAGTCATACGGGGTGGTGGATTTATTGATTAGGACAAGGTTATCCCCAGTATAATATTGTAGCATTCCTGCAGCAGGGTAGACAGACAGGGATGTGCCGCCCACAATCATTAAATCTGCATGGGAAATGGCCTGGATTGCCCCGTTTACTGTCTGGTCGTCAAGCCCTTCTTCATATAATACAACATCTGGTTTAATTGTCCCCCCGCATTCACATTTTGGGATTCCCGTACTATTGATAATGGAATCAATGGTATGGGCTTTATGGCATTTGGTGCAGTAGTTTCTGTGGATAGAACCATGCAGTTCAAATACTTTTTTATTGCCGGCAAGCTGGTGTAGGCCGTCTATGTTCTGGGTAACAATCCCTTCTAGTTTTCCTTCTTTTTCCCATTGTGCCAATTTATAATGCGTTGTATTAGGCTTTGCATCCAGATAAATCATTTTCTCGCGGTAAAAGTTATAAAAATATTCTGTATTGTGAAGAAAGAAGCTATGGCTTAAAATTGTTTCCGGCGGATAGTCATATTTCTGGCGGTAAAGCCCATCTACGCTGCGGAAGTCAGGAATCCCGCTTTCTGTGCTGACGCCTGCGCCGCCAAAGAATACGATATGGCTGCTTTTTTTTACCAGTTCTGTTAATTTTTTGATTTTTTCTTCCATAGGAAAACCCCCAATCTAAATATATTGATTTTTTGATTTATTGGAAATTGCGCTGTAACGCAGTGGTTCACAAGGGAATGCGCTGGCATTCCCCTTTTTATAGTATAACATAATAATTGTTATTTTTTATATATAAACATGTTCTGGTAAAATTTTATGTTACATGGTAAAATGAAAAGGAGGTATAAGCACGAAAAGGAGTATTATGTAAGGAGGAGAGATATGAAGAAAGACAAGGTAAAGAAACAGAAGCAGCCCCGGGCAGGCTCAATTAAGACAAAGATAATTGGGACAATTGTGCCGATTGTAGCAATTTTGATTGTTGTGATGATTGTGCTTGCATACACGATTTCAAGCGGTATTATCCAAAGGAATGCGGCAGAGCTGTTGGATTCATCCATCAGCTATCAGTCAAAAAGCATTGCGGCATGGCTGGATGAAAACCTGGCGTCTTTTTCTGGCGTTAAGCGGTTGATTGAACAGACAAAGCCTTCCGAAGAGGGATTACAGGAAATTTTAAATTCTTATGCAGATTATAATGCGAATTATCCAAATGGGCTGTATATAGCAGATTCTTCAGGCAATGTCATGAAAGCAGCAGGTTCACAGAATACATATAGTGACGTATTAAATGCTACATGGTATAAAGAAGGGCTGTCCCGTGTGAATATGCGGTATGGCAGTGCGCACCAGAGTGAAGGCGGTATAAACCAGGTAAGCGCATCTGCAGTAATAAACGATGGTTCAGACAGTATCCGGGTAATATCAGGCGATGTGTCCTTGGAAAGAATTACTGTTATTGTAAATTCCTTTGTTAAAATGCATGATGCAGAAGCATTTTTGGTGGATGCCAATGACGGAACAATCCTTGCGCACCGTGATTCTTCGTTAATTTCTACAAAACTAGATTCTTCCAATAAAGACAAATATCTTTCGGCAGTTGCAAAAAAATTGGATAAAAGAGAGTATACAACTTGTGAACTGGAGGGGAATCTGACAGGGTTTGAAACAGTCAGTGGTACGGAATGGGTTCTGGTGTCTTTTATCCCCCATGAGATTATCTATTCTGATGTAAATGGGCTGCGCACAAAGATGATTGTAATTGCTGTAATATCCTTGCTTATTTTAATGTTTTTAATTGAACGGGTTGTCCATATGGTGGTGAAGCCGGTCCGCAGCTTGACCAATACAATTACAACAATGGCGGATGGGGATTTTACAGTAGGCGTTAAAGTTAAGGGCAGGGATGAAATTGGGAAAATGGGACGGAGCGTAGAAGAATTTCTGGTATCTATCCGCGGCATGCTACATGAGATACAGGATATTTCTGAAAAGGTATCAGGGCAGTCTGACACAACAAACAGCCTATCAGTGGATATGAATGATGTTGCAAAGATCCAGGCAGAGTCAATGAGCGACTTAAATACTACAGTAGACCAGCTTTCAGAGTCTATTGGAGAAATCGCAGATAATGCAACATCACTTGCAATGGTAGTTTCAGACACAAAAGCAACCAGTTTGGAGGTTGATAAATGCATGGGGCAGACCGTTGCGGCTTCAGAAAAAGGGAAGAGCGATATGCGACATGTAAATGTGGCTATGGGGAATATAAGCGATTCTATCCAGAAGCTGAATATGGCAATTGATAAAGTGGGGAAAGCCTCAGAAGAGATTACAGATATTGTAGCTGTTATTGGAAATATTGCAGAAGAGACAAACCTTCTGTCGCTAAATGCTTCCATTGAAGCAGCAAGGGCAGGTGAGGCAGGAAAAGGATTTGCTGTTGTAGCTTCAGAAATCGGGAAGCTGGCGCAGACAAGTACCGAATCAGTAGAAAATATTGTAAAGCTGATTGGTGAGGTTACAAGGCTTGTGCAGGAAACCGTAGGGCAGGCTGCGGAAAGCATGAAAAATATTGACGAAAGCAGTGAAATGATTGGCACAGCATTACAGACATTTGATGAAATTTTTAACGATATCCATACTACAGAAGGGCTGATTGGCCAGATGATGGTAAAAGTCAGTGAGGTAGATGAAGTTGCTACGAATATGGCGGCGATTTCAGAAGAGCAGGCCGCCAGTACAGAGGAAATCAATAGCACTTCTGAAAATATGGTGATTCAGGCAAATAATATAGCAGGCAGCAGCAGTGCGGTAATGGAGGATGCTAAAGAACTGTCAGAAAGCGCAGACAGCCTGAAAGAGCGGATTGGGCGGTTTAAAATTTAGAGATTTGGAAGGATAAAGGTTTGAAATGACAATTGGCCGTAAAAGAAGGCGGCATGGAGGGATTGCTATGAAAAAGGTATGGAAATTATTAACAGCGCTGCTTGTTTGCCTGGGCATATTTACGGGATGCGCAGGCAATACGGGGGATGGGGAAGATTCCGCAAAAGGGGTGAAGATGTACCTGACGGTATCTTCTGCTGATACATTCCGGCAGAACTTGATTGATTCAGCGGAGAAAACAGCGAAAGAGATGGGGGCGGAGTTTACGGCGAGCGATGCAGAAGGCTCCTTGGAAAAACAGCTTGCGCAGATTAAAGGGGCTGTGGATGGAGGCTGCGATGTTATTTTATGCAATCCGGTAGATGTAGATACAGCATTGCAGATAGAGGTGGTAGCAGGGGATATCCCTATTGTGTTTTATAATTCCTGCCCTGCTGATGAATATCTGGAAGAGGATAAATATGTTTTTGTTGGCTCCAATGAGGCAGATGCCGGAAAATATCAGGCGGAGTATATTTTAGGAGAGTTTTCTGGAAATGATACAATTAATGTAGCTGTGTTTGAAGGGCAGAAGCTCCATTCGGCAACTGTGGGAAGAACCAGTTCACTAAAAGGGGCGTTAAAGGATTCCGGGAAGAATATCCAGTACGTTTTTGATGATTATGCAGATTGGGATGCGGAAATGGCAAAGCAGCAGTTTGAAGTGCTTTTGAATACCGGGCAGAAGGCGGATGTAGTAGCTTGCAACAATGACTCAATGGCTCTTGGGGTAATCCAGGCATGCGAGGAAAAAGGAATCGGTTTTGATGAGATAAAGGTTATTGGTATTGACGCAACGTCGGAAGGCTGCCAGGCGGTTAAAGATGGGAAGATGGCATTTACAGTATACCAGTCGGCATCCGGGCAGGGAAGCTATGCAGTAAAGGCCGCTGCACGCCTTGCCCAAGGGAAATCATTGGATGGCATGAAATATCTTTCCAAAGATAAAAAATATGTCTGGGTTCCATTTGAAAAGGTAGATAAAGAAAATGTGAAAGATTATGAATAGGAGTGGACATTTTCGGTAAAAAATGATAAACTGGTAAATGCATTACTATTCGCGTTGTGTGGGACAGCACAGACAGGGGGAAGCTATGGTTCGTGAAGGGAAAAAAGCAGAAGTTATATATGCTAAGCACGGAGAAGCTGTTTCGCCGGTTAAGGCGTCTGTCCATACAGTACGGGATGCTGCTGTTACAAAGGCAAATGTCAAAAAGCAGGAAAAGGCAAATATTTCTGAAGCGTCACTGCAAAGCGTAAAAAACACAAAGGCATTGCAGGGAAAAGCTGTTTTATGCATGGGAGGCGACGTGCCGTTAGAGACAGTAACTTGCAAAACAGTGACGGAAGATATTACTTTGCAGATGTTGTTTCCAGAGAAAGGTTGACAGGCGGTTACAATGGAAATTATTGGCTGCAAATGAAAAGTGCCGCTTTACCGGACATGTTCTGCTATTTGGAACCAGCGGAAGTTTTAGGAAACAGGGAGGAGAGCATTATGCTCGAAAGTGTGTCGTATTTACATATTAAGCCGATTGTGGCATATAAAAGTGGAGAAAACCACCCAACAAAGCTGACAAAAACTGATTTTCAGGATGTGCTGAAAAGAGAGGAAGAAGCGCAGGAAACAGAAAGCAAGGAAGAGGTTTCACAAAAGGATACATCAGCAGACAAATCAGCTGCTGTTTATAAAGACCCGGTTACAGGGAAAGAAGTTGTTTATGTAGATGTTGCTGAGAAAAAAGATTCTGTGGATAAGTCATCTTCAAGCAGTAACACAACTCCTGTGGATGCGATGAAGAAAACGAAATATGATGCATATTTCAAAAAGGCTGCAAAAGTATACAATGTTTCTGAAAGCCTTTTAAAAGCAATTGCAAAAGCAGAGTCGAATTTTAACCCCAATGATGTGTCAAGCGCAGGGGCAATTGGCATTATGCAGTTGATGCCAGAGACGGCAAAAGAGCTTGGCGTATCAAATCCTTATGACCCGGAACAGAATATTATGGGCGGTGCAAAGTGCATTGCACAAAAATTAAAAGAATTTAATGGTGATGTAAGGCTGGCGCTTGCAGCATATAACGCAGGAAGCGGTGCAGTAAAAAGAAATGGCGGTGTTCCGTCATATTGTAAGTCTTATGTATCTAAAGTGTTAAGTTATAAAGAAGCATATGAAATAGCAGAGGCTGTGGGATAATCCCAGCCTCTGCTATTTTTAAGTTTTAGGATATTTCGCTAATTTTCAGTGTGAAGAAGGCTTGTTTTGCGTTCTTCTTAGGTTTGGCAGGGTTTACTGGCGAGGTGTTTTCAAGCCTGGAAGGGCTTCGTGCCTTTTTTGCCTGGCCGCTGTGTCAGGGCGCTTTTCCAGATTACCGGATGGAACAGGATCAGCATCGGGAATAGTTCCAGCCTTCCGGCAAGCATGTCAAAAATCAGGACATATTTGGAAAAGGGGGAGAAAAAGCCAAAATTCTCTGTTGGGCCAACTAATTCAAACCCTGGGCCTATATTATTAATACATGCAGCAACTGCCGTAAAGTTTGTGGTAAAATCCTTTTGGTCAAAGGAGATGGCAAAAATTGAAACAGCGCAAATCAGGCAGAATGTGATAAGGTAAACATTGATTGTGCGGACGATTTCATGTTCCACAGGTTTTTTGTCCACTTTAATTTTGCGGATGCTTTTTGGATGGATATAGGAATTTAATTCTTTGGCAACTGTCTTTACTAAAAGGATTAAGCGGGAAACTTTAATTCCACCGCCTGTACTTCCGGCACAGGAGCCAATAAACATCAATCCAAGCAATATCATTTTTGCTGTCTGTGGCCATAAATTAAAGTCTACTGTTGAAAAACCGGTTGTAGTAATGATGGATGCAACCTGGAAAGAGGATTGCGTCAGCGCATCCCAGATTCCGGATGTAGTTTCCAAAATTTCAATAAAAATAATGGTAATTGCCGACAGGATAATCAGAAAGTAATATTTTACCTCTTCTGAACTAAAGGCTTTTTTAAAGTTCCGGTATAACAGGTAATAATATGTATTAAAGCTGATGCCGAAAAGTATCATAAAAATTGTAGTTACCCATTGGATATAGGTAGAGTAACCTGCAAGGCTGCTGTTTTTAAGGCCAAATCCGCCAGTGCCCGCGGTGGCAAATGTTGTATTGAGCGCATCAAAAACAGGCATATTCCCTGCAATCAGCAAAATAAACTGTAATAAGGACATCCCTATATAAATAATATATAAAATGCGGGCAGTATATCTCATCTTTGGGACAAGCTTGCCGACGGATGCCCCTGTGCTTTCTGCACGCATCAGGTTAATATGGGAGCCGCCGCTCATTGGGATAATGGCCAGCAGGAATACAAGCACCCCCATTCCGCCAATCCAGTGTGTGAAGCTGCGCCATAAAATTGAACAGTGCGACAGAGCTTCTACATCGCTTAAAATGCTGCCTCCTGTAGTCGTAAAACCGGAAACAGTTTCAAAAAGCGCGTCTGCAAAGGACGGAATTTCTCCTGTAAAAATAAATGGAAGGCAGCCGAAGATACTCATAACAATCCAACTTAAAGCGGTAGCAACACAGCCTTCTTTCTGATAAAAAACAAAGCTTGCCGGTTTCTTGATTGTAATCAGTATTCCAACAAGGAGACAGATTGCGGAAACAGCAAGGAAGCATACCCCTTCCTTTTCCTGGTAAATAAGGGCTGTCAGGCATGGAAGCAGTAAAAGGAGCCCCTCGATCTTTAAAATATATCCTAAAATATAACGTATAATAGAACTGTTCATAAGTTACTCCATTTCTTATTCCAAAATATCTTGGATATCATTAAAACCAGTATGTGTTGTTACAATCATAACAGTGTCGCCGACTTTGATGCAATCCTTTCCGCTTGGGATTATGATTGTGCCATTTCGGCTGATAAAAGAAATCAGCAAGTTCCTTTTCAGGGAGAGATCCATCAGTGGGATGTTGGTAACACTGGATGCTTCGTTTACACGGAACTCAATGGCTTCTGCTTTGTTATCAAACATATGGTACAGAGTCTCAACATTGCTGTTCATGGATGCTTTTTTTGCACGTACATATGCGATGATTGCCTCTGATGTGATATAACGTGGATATATTACGCTGCCAAGATCAAGGTGGCTGATGACATCTTTAAAGTTAATCCTGTTGATTTTGGTTATAACCTTTGCTTTAGAGACCTGGCGTGCATAAAGTGTCAGCAGGATATTTTCTTCATCAATCCCTGTCAGGGGGACAAAGGATTCTGCATAAATAATTCCCTCTTCTTCTAACAGTTCCTGGTCGGTTCCATCTCCATTTATAATAATAGCTTTTGGGAGAAGGACACTAAGGGCTTCGCAGCGGGCACGGTCATTTTCAATAATCTTGACAGAAATCCCCATATGTAATAGCTGCTCGGCAAGATAATAGGCAGCCCGGCTTCCTCCGATTATCATGGTGTCCTTTACATGGTTTGTCTGGAATCCAGAGCTTTCCAAGAATGCTTTTGCAGTTTTCCTGGTAGCCACAAAGGAAACGACGTCGCCTTTTAGCATTTGGAAATTTCCAGAAGGGATATAGACTTGGCCATTCCGCTCAATAGCACAGATTAATACATCTGCTGTTGTATTTTTACCGAAATCTGCAAGTGTAATGCCGTCAAGTGCATTTCCTTCTGGGATTTTAAGTTTAATTAGTTCTGCCTGCCCATGTGCAAAAGAGTTGACTTCCAATGCAGTTGGGAGATAAAGGATGCGGGCGATTTCCCGGGCGGCTTCCAGCTCAGGGTTAATAATCATGGCCAGCCCAAGCTTTTCACGCAAATAGCCGATTTCATGGCTGTAGTCTGGCGTGCGGACCCTGGCGATTGCGGAACATTCACCAACGCGTTTTGCGATAGTACAGCAAAGGAGGTTTAGCTCGTCTGAGCCTGTAACAGCAATGAACAAATCAGTGTTTTCGATGCCTGCCTCCATCTGGACATTGTAGCTGGCTCCGTTTCCTGTCATTCCCATAATATCGTATTGGTTTGTGATTTCCTGGATTTTCTGGGCATTCTGGTCAATAATTGTGATATCATGCCCTTCGCGGGAAAGCTGCTCTATTAGGGTTGCACCAACCTTGCCGCAGCCCACAATAATAATATTTAATCCCTGTTTTGCCGGTTCTGGGCTTTTTATTTTAAACATGGTTTATCCTCCGTTTTAGTTAGAAAATCTTAGGGTAAAGTTCAGATAGTAAGGAACTAAAAGTTCCTGGAATGAATTTTCAAACACGCCCTAGGGCGTTAAACAGTAACAATAGTAACAGTGTACCACTTTAAAGGAAAAAAAGAAGTATAAAAAGAGAAAAAATATTGTTAAAATTTGGTGAATAGTTACTATTTATGGCTAATTCCAGAAAATCGCCAGGCTCGCCGTGCTTGCACATAAGAGGAAACGTCGTTAATTTCAGTGCACTAAAAGAGGAGTGCCATAGGGCATTAGATGAAAAGAAAAGAATAAATGCCTATTTTCCGACATACTATGGAATAAACAAGTAGTATCAGGGGGATGGAGCTTGAAAGAGTATATTGAGGAACGGGCGGTTGAAGCTGCAAGATATATCATAGAGCGTAAGGCAACAGTCCGGCAGACTGCGAAAAAAATGGGGATTAGCAAAAGCACGGTACATAAAGATGTGACAGAACGTCTGCTTACAATCAACCCGTCTCTTGCCGCGAGGGCAAGACAAGTGTTGGATGTTAATAAATCAGAGCGGCATATCCGTGGCGGAATGGCAACAAAAGAAAAATATCTGCACCGTCAGTAATGTTTGGAAGGAGTCTGGCAACGCAATGGGATGCGTTGTGTAAGACTCCATTTTTGGGGAAAGAGTCGCCCCACAAGGGGCGAGGATTGGTATTTGTTTCACTCAAGGGCTATTCAGCCTCATTTAACTTACGGATGGTATCCTGGATATCTTCATAATGAAGTTTATTTCCACTAAAGGATAAAATAGAGTGAAGCGGCGTGCCTGTGTACATTACTTTCATCAGTTCTATTGTCCCGGCTCCCATAGTATCTCCGGCTTCTTCTGCTGAAGTGCCAAAACCGCTTTTTTCCAGCAATTCATTTAATAGTTCCGGATTTTTAGAAAACAGTTCAACATCTTCACAGGTAGTTATATCTCCAGCTTGGAATGGAAGGCGTTTTGTCCCTGCAATCTGGATTGGGACATCTAAACGGATATCGCGTGAGGAAGCCCCGATTAAGATATGGTACAGGCCGCTTTCTGTAAACCAGTCGCCTGCGGTTTCATTAAAATAAGCAAATGAGCGGTAATTTAAGGTAAAGGTGACTGTTTTTACTTCGCCTGGCTGAAGGGAAACTTTTACGAAATCTTTTAATTCTTTTTCCGGCCTGTTTTCGAGGCCAATAAAGTTTTTTACATAAAGTTGGACAATCTCTTTCCCAAAGGTATTTCCTGTATTTTTGATATCAGCAGATATTGTGACCGTATCTGTATCAAGAGCCCGGGCTGAGGTATTATTTAGTGTTTTGCCATCAATTTCTATATTTAAGTTGCTATATTCAAAGGTGGTATAGCTAAGCCCAAAACCAAATGGGAATAAGACATCCAGTTTCTTTTTGTCATAATAACGGTAGCCGATAAATACGCCTTCGCTATAAGAAACTTCATTGCGGCTTCCCGGGAAGTTCAGGAAAGACGGGGTGTCTTCTATGCGGCTTGGGAAAGTCTCTGCAAGCTTCCCAGAAGGGTTAACGCGTCCTGTTAGTAAATCTGCTGCAGATGCGCCGCTGGCCTGTCCGGCAAGATACATTTCAAGTACGGCATTTACTTTTCCAAGCCATGGCATACATACCGGAGAGCCATTATGCAGTACGATGACAACATTTTTTTGTACTTCGCAGATTTTGTCAATCAAATAGTTCTGGCAATCCGGCATGTTCAGATGGGTACGGTCATAGCCCTCGCTTTCAAAAGAGTCTGGAAGCCCGGCAAAAATAACTGCAATATCGGCATTTTTGGCAGTTTCGATGGCTTCCTGAAGCAGTAATTCTTCCGTTTTATCTTCTTCTGTCTGATATCCTTGGGAATAGGCAACATGATATGTTTCCAGGGACTCAAACGCATCCAGTGCAGAAGTTATCTTGGAACAATTTATATGGCTGGAGCCGCCTCCCTGGATTCGTGGTGTTTTGGCAAATTCACCAATCAGCGCAATCTTTTGCCCGGGTTTCAGTGGGAGGACGCCGTCATTTTTTAGCAGGACGGCAGATTCAGAAGCAGTTTCCTGTACAAGCTTATGGTGGGCTTCTTTATCATAAGCAGGGCGTGTTGCCGGCTTCTTTGAGATATATTTATTTACAAGGTTTAGGATACGCAGGACGGTTTTGTCAAGGACGGCTTCATCTAGTGTACCATTTTTAACTGCTTCCACTATCTGCTGGTCAGTTTCCCCATGGCAGTCAGGCATTTCTAAGTCAAGCCCTGCTTCCAGTGCTGGAATACGCTTATTCATTGCGCCCCAATCTGTCATAACAATTCCCTCAAAGCCCCATTCTTCCCGGAGGACATCATTTAAAAGCCATTTATTTTCGCAGGAATAGGTACCGTTAATTCGGTTGTAACTGCACATAACAGTCCAAGGCTTTGCTTCTTTGACTACTTTTTCAAAAGCAGCTAGGTAGATTTCGCGTAAGGTGCGTTCATCAGCTTTTACGCTGACGCTCATTCGGCGCCATTCCTGGTTGTTTGCTGCAAAATGTTTTAGGCTGACGCCTACATTATGGCTCTGGACTCCTTTGACAAAGGCTGTTGCAAGTTCCCCGGCCAGATATGGATCTTCTGAATAATATTCAAAATTTCTGCCGCAGAGCGGGGAGCGTTTCATATTAATGCCAGGTCCAAGTAAAACGGCGACGTCTTCTGCAATGCATTCTTCCCCAAGTGCGCTGCCTACTGTATACAGCAGTTCACGGTTAAAGGAACATGCCATAGCAGATGCTGTTGGGAAACAGACTGCTTTAATGCTTTCAGCGACGCCCATATGGTCAACATCTTCTTCTTGCTTGCGGAGGCCGTGCGGTCCGTCAGATACCATAACAGAAGGCAGGCCAAGTTCTTCTGCAGAGGCGGTATGCCAGAAGTCTGCACCAGAACACAAGCCTGCCTTTTGCTCTAATGTCATTTTTGATAAAATAGTAGCTACATCTAATTCTTTTCCCATAATTCCTCCATTTCTGGCCAGCCTTAAATAGTAAAATATCTTACAACACTAAAAAAAGTGCTTGACATCCACGCACTTTAATGGTAGGATGAAAAATGCACTATTGTGGCTGACTATACTTTTTTATCCTTTGTACCTAATTATAACATAAGATTGCTTTTTTGAAAAGACTTTCTTGCAGGATTAGATAAAAAGGGTTGTTATTCACAGCCGTGAGTAGTAACAGAAAAGAGGGGACAGTATTGCTGTTCATAGCCGTTTTAAACAACATGTGCAAAAAATATAAGGAGTGGAACATCAATGGAGAAAAACAGAATACATCCAATTGCAGTTAGTAATGGTGTGAGAATGAGCTATGCCCGTCAGCATGAAGTGCTTGAGATGCCGAACTTGATTGAAGTTCAGACTGACTCTTACCAATGGTTCCTGGATGAAGGGCTAAAGGAGGTTTTTCGTGATATTTCGCCAATCGCTGACTTTGGTGGTCATCTAAGCCTTGAGTTTGTGGATTTTGAGTTATGCCGCAACGAGACGAAGTACGACATTGATCAGTGCAAGGAAAGAGATGCTACGTATGCTGCGCCGTTAAAGGTAAAGGTAAGACTGCATAATAAAGAAACAGAAGAGATAAAAGAACACGAAATCTTTATGGGTGATTTGCCTTTGATGACTGCAACCGGAACTTTTGTGATTAATGGTGCAGAGCGTGTTATTGTAAGTCAGTTGGTTCGTTCACCGGGTATCTATTATGCCATTGGACATGACAAGATTGGAAAAGAATTGTATTCGGCTACCGTAATTCCAAACCGCGGTGCGTGGCTTGAGTATGAGACGGACTCCAACGATGTATTTTCAGTCCGTGTAGATAGAAATAGGAAGGTGCCGATTACTGTATTTTTACGTGCACTTGGCCTGGGTACGAATGAGCAAATTAGGGAAGTTTTTGGCGATGAGCCGAAAATCCTTGCAAGTATAGAAAAAGATACTACGGAAAATTATCAGGACGGCCTTTTAGAGCTTTATAAAAAGCTGCGTCCAGGTGAGCCGCTTTCGGTTGACAGTGCCGAAAACCTGTTAAACGGCATGTTTTTTGACCCGAAACGGTATGATTTGGCAAAGGTCGGCAGATATAAATTTAATAAAAAACTGCATTTCAGATACCGCATAGCAGGCTGTAAGCTTGCAGAAGACGTTATGCTGCAGACGACTGGCGAGATTCTGGAGGCGGGTACGCTAGTTACAGAAGAGATTGCCGTTCAGATTCAGAATGCAGCTGTGCCATATGTAATGGTAGAGAAGGAAGAAAAGATTACAAAGGTTCTTTCCAATATGATGGTTGACCTGCGGGAATACCTTCCGAATATTGACCCAAGGGAACTTGGTGTGACAGAAAATGTTTATTATCCCCTGCTGAAAGAAATTCTTGAGGAAAACCAGGATAATATTGAGGCGGTGAAGGAAATAATAATGGCAAATATTTCCGAGCTTGTGCCAAAGCATATTACGAAAGAGGATATTTTTGCATCTGTTAATTACAATATGCATTTGGAATACGAGATTGGAAATGACGATGATATCGACCATTTGGGCAATAGGCGTATCCGTGCAGTTGGCGAGCTTTTGCAGAACCAGTACCGTATTGGCCTTTCCCGTATGGAAAGGGTGGTGCGTGAAAGGATGTCCACACAGGATATTACTACGATTACCGCACAGTCATTGATAAATATTAAGCCGGTTACGGCAGCAGTGAAGGAATTTTTTGGAAGTTCCCAGTTGTCCCAGTTTATGGATCAGAATAACCCTCTTTCTGAACTAACGCACAAAAGGCGTCTGTCAGCCCTTGGGCCTGGCGGGCTTTCAAGAGACCGTGCCGGATTTGAGGTGCGTGATGTGCACTATACGCATTATGGACGTATGTGTCCTGTAGAGACGCCGGAAGGTCCAAACATTGGTTTGATTAATTCCCTGGCTTCCTATGCGCGTATAAATGAATATGGTTTTATTGAAGCGCCTTACCGGAAGGTAGACAAAAGCGACCCTGAAAATCCGCGGGTAACAAACGAAGTGGTTTACCTTTCTGCTGATGAAGAAGACCGTTTTATTGTTGCACAGGCGAATGAAAAACTGGATGCAGAAGGGCACTTTGCTAATAAAAATGTATCCGGGCGTTACAAAGAAGAAACTTCAGAATTTGAGAAAAAGAAAATAGATTTGATGGATGTATCTCCTAAAATGGTATTTTCTGTCGCAACCGCGATGATTCCATTCCTTGAGAATGATGATGCGAACCGTGCCCTGATGGGTTCCAACATGCAGCGTCAGGCGGTTCCGCTTCTTGTTACAGAGGCGCCGGTAGTAGGTACAGGAATGGAGATGAAAGCAGCCGTTGACTCAGGAAACTGTGTTATTGCGCAAGAAGATGGTATTGTTGAGCGTGTTGCGTCTAACGAGATTATCGTGAAGCCGGCGGTTGGTGAGCGCCATAGATATAAACTTGCTAAGTTCCAGCGTAGTAACCAGGGAACCAGCATGAACCATCGGCCTGCTGTTACAAAAGGGGATAAAGTTACGGCTGGACAGGTTATTGCCGACGGCCCTTCTACCTGTGGAGGCGAGATTGCGCTTGGGAAAAACCCGCTGATTGGGTTTATGACATGGGAAGGATATAACTATGAGGATGCCGTGCTCTTGAGTGAAAGGCTGGTACAGGAAGATGTCTATACTTCTGTCCATATTAACGAGTATGAGGCGGAGGCTAGAGATACAAAGCTTGGTGCAGAAGAGATTACACGCGATGTGCCGGGTGTTGGTGATGATGCGTTAAAAGATTTGGATGAAAGAGGGATTATCCGTATTGGTGCAGAAGTCCGTGCCGGCGATATTTTAGTTGGAAAGGTTACGCCAAAGGGCGAGACAGAGCTTACAGCAGAGGAGAGGCTGCTCCGTGCTATTTTCGGGGAAAAGGCAAGGGAAGTCCGCGATACTTCGTTAAAGGTTCCTCATGGTGAATTTGGCGTAATTGTAGATGCTAAGGTATTTACCAGGGAAAATGGTGATGAACTTGCGCCTGGAGTAAATCAGACAGTCCGTATTTATATTGCACAGAAACGTAAGATTCAGGTTGGGGATAAGATGGCAGGGCGTCATGGTAACAAGGGTGTTGTTTCCAGGGTTCTTCCAGTGGAAGATATGCCATTCCTGCCAAATGGACGCCCTCTTGATATTGTGCTGAACCCTCTAGGTGTGCCTTCCCGTATGAATATCGGGCAGGTTCTGGAAATCCATTTAAGCCTTGCTGCAAAGGCGCTTGGTTTTAATGTTGGGACGCCTGTGTTTGACGGGGCAAATGAGTACGACATTATGGATACCCTGGAACTTGCCAACGATTATGTAAATACTCCTCTGGATAAAGAGGAACTGGAGGCGCTAAGGGCCGCGGCAGAAGCCGCAGGAGATGCAGAAGAAATAGAACGCCTAAAAGATATTGTGCCTTTTGAGGAGAAATATAAGGATGTGCTTCTTCCAGAGGTTTTGGAATATCTCCTGAAAAATAAGGAATATAGGAAAGAATGGGCAGGCGTGCCGATTAACCGTGATGGAAAAGTACGTCTCCGCGACGGGCGTACTGGTGAATTTTTTGATGGTGCAGTTACAGTTGGCTTCATGCATTACCTGAAACTCCATCATTTGGTAGATGATAAAATCCATGCACGTTCTACCGGCCCTTATGGAATGGTAACACAGCAGCCTCTTGGTGGTAAAGCGCAGTTCGGAGGGCAGCGTTTTGGTGAAATGGAGGTTTGGGCATTGGAAGCGTATGGCGCTGCTTATACCCTGCAGGAAATCCTTACTGTGAAGTCAGATGATGTTGTTGGACGTGTTAAGACATACGAGGCAATTATCAAAGGTGACAATATTGCAGAGCCAGGTATTCCAGAGTCATTTAAGGTACTTTTAAAAGAGCTGCAGGCGCTTGCGCTGGATGTAACAGTACTTGATGAAGATGGAAATGAAATTCCAATGTCAGAAAGCGTAGAGGAAGGCAGTGACGAGGAAATCAAGCCATTAATTGACGGTGATGACAATTTTGCTTTCAGGAACAGTGAATCATTTGAAGAAGCAGGCTTTACGGAGGGAACCGTAGAAGAGCTTGAGGAAGCATCTTTCAGTGTTTTTGAGGAGTGATAGTTAAGAAATTGCCCGCTTTCGGGCAAGATGGAGGTTGCTATGGTAGAAAATAGTGCTAAGATTGAAAAAAGCATCACCTATGATGCAATTAAAATTGGTCTTGCTTCCCCAGAAAAAATTAGGGAGTGGTCGCATGGCGAGGTGAAAAAGCCGGAGACAATTAATTATAGAACCTTAAAACCAGAAAAAGACGGACTTTATTGTGAAAAGATTTTTGGGCCAAGTAAGGACTGGGAGTGCCATTGTGGTAAGTATAAAAAAATCCGTTATAAAGGGGTAGTCTGTGACCGATGCGGTGTAGAGGTGACAAAAGCAAGTGTCCGCAGGGAACGTATGGGGCATATTGAGCTTGCTGCGCCTGTTTCCCATATTTGGTATTTTAAGGGGATTCCAAGCCGTATGGGGCTTATTTTGGATGTTTCCCCAAGGAATCTTGAAAAGGTTCTATATTTTGCTTCCTATATTGTATTGGAAACGCAGGATGGCACTGGCCTTACACAAAAGCAGATTCTTTCTGAATTGGAATATCAGGAAGCCAAGAGGAAATATGGCGATATGTTCCGTGCTGGGATGGGTGCGGAATCAATTATGGAGCTTCTGATGAGTATTGATTTAGAAGAAGAAGCTGTTGAATTAAAAACGGAACTTAAGAATTCTTCAGGGCAGAAAAGAGCCAGGATTATTAAACGTTTAGAAGTAATAGAAGCATTCCGGGAGTCAGAAAATAAACCAGAGTGGATGATTTTAACAGTAATTCCGGTAATCCCTCCTGATTTGCGTCCAATGGTACAGTTAGATGGCGGACGCTTCGCAACTTCAGATTTGAATGATTTATACCGACGCATTATAAATAGAAATAACAGGTTAAAAAGGCTTCTTGAGCTGGGCGCTCCGGATATTATTATCCGTAATGAAAAAAGAATGCTCCAGGAAGCAGTTGATGCGTTAATTGATAACGGCCGCCGTGGGCGTCCTGTCACAGGCCCTGGAAACCGTGCCTTAAAGTCCCTTTCTGATATGTTAAAGGGAAAACAGGGACGTTTCCGCCAGAACCTGTTAGGGAAGCGTGTTGATTATTCTGGCCGTTCCGTTATCGTAGTTGGTCCGGAACTGAAAATTTACCAGTGCGGGCTTCCAAAGGAAATGGCAATTGAGCTGTTTAAGCCATTTGTTATGAAAGAGCTTGTTTCCGATGGGACAGCGCATAATATTAAACAGGCAAAGAAGATGGTTGAAAAGCTTCAGACAGAGGTTTGGGATGTTTTAGAGGATGTAATCCGTGAGCATCCTGTTATGCTAAACCGTGCCCCTACGCTTCATAGGCTGGGAATCCAGGCATTTGAGCCAACTCTTGTAGAGGGAAAAGCAATTAAGCTGCATCCATTGGTATGTACAGCGTTTAACGCCGATTTTGATGGTGACCAGATGGCAGTTCATTTACCACTTTCTGTAGAAGCACAGGCAGAATGCCGTTTCCTCTTGTTATCGCCAAATAACTTGTTAAAGCCTTCGGATGGAGGCGTGGTTGCCGTCCCTTCACAGGATATGGTGCTGGGGATTTATTATCTGACACAGGAGAGACCTGGGGCGTTAGGCGAAGGCAAATTTTTCAAGTCAGTAAATGAGGCGATTACAGCTTATGAGAATGGAGAACTGACGCTGCATGCTAAGATTAAAGTCCGTAGGAGCGGCTTAGATAGCAAAGGGGAAGTGATAACCGGAAATGTAGAATCTACCCTGGGGCGTTTTATTTTTAATGAAATCCTTCCGCAGGATTTAGGTTTTGTAGACCGTTCAAAGGAAGAAAACCTTCTTTTGCCAGAAGTTGATTTTCATGTTGGTAAAAAGCAGTTAAAGCAGGTTTTGGAAAAATGCATCAATGCGCATGGCGCTACTGGGACCGCTGAGACAATGGATAATATTAAGGCGCTGGGATACAAATATTCTACCCGTGCCGCTATGACAGTATCCATTTCGGATATGACTGTCCCGAAAGCAAAAAAGACGATTCTGGAAGATGCTGAAAAGACAGTGGAAATGATTACCCGTAAGTTCCGCCGTGGATTGCTGACAGAAGAAGAGCGGTATAAGGCAGTAATTAATACTTGGAAGATTGCCGATGACCAGATTACGGAGGCGCTGCTTACAGGTTTGGATAAGTATAATAACATCTTTATGATGGCAGATTCTGGTGCGCGTGGTTCTGATAAGCAGATTAAACAGCTTGCAGGGATGCGTGGTTTGATGGCGGATACATCAGGCCGTACCATCGAACTTCCTATTAAATCAAACTTCCGTGAAGGGCTTGATGTATTGGAATACTTTATCTCAGCGCATGGCGCTAGGAAGGGGCTTTCTGATACAGCGCTCCGTACAGCCGATTCAGGATATCTGACACGCCGGCTTGTTGATGTGTCGCAGGAATTGATTATCCGTGAAGTGGACTGCTGTGCAGAGAAGGATTTTATTCCGGGGATGGAGATTGCAGGTTTCATGGACGGAAGGGAAATGATTGAATCCCTGGAGGAGCGTATTACTGGACGCTTTGCCTGTGAGAGCATATATGATGATGAAGGTGATTTGATTGTAAAGGCAAACCATATGATTACTCCTAAGCGTGCTGCCCGTATTGTAAATACAAAGGCAGTTATGGATGCCGGGGATGACGCAAGGATTAAAATACGTACGATTTTAACTTGCAAATCGCATATTGGCGTCTGCGCAAAATGTTATGGGGCGAATATGGCAACCGGAGAACCTGTACAGGTTGGGGAAGCTGTTGGGATTATTGCCGCCCAGTCTATTGGTGAGCCAGGTACACAGCTTACAATGCGTACCTTCCATACTGGCGGTGTTGCCGGTGATGATATTACACAGGGTCTTCCACGTGTCGAAGAGCTTTTTGAAGCACGTAAGCCAAAGGGGCTTGCAATTATTGCAGAGTTTGGCGGAACAGTTGCTATTAAAGATACAAAGAAAAAACGTGAAGTTATTGTTACAAATAAAGAAACTGGAGAGCAGAAGGCATATTTGATTCCATATGGCTCCCGTATTAAGGTTTTAGAAGGGCAGGAGCTGGAAGCTGGCGACGAACTGACGGAAGGTAGTGTAAATCCGCATGATATCCTTGCAATCAAGGGGGTGCGTGCCGTACAGGATTATATGATTCGGGAAGTACAGCGTGTATACCGTTTGCAGGGTGTGGAAATCAATGATAAGCATGTTGAAGTGATTGTACGCCAGATGTTAAAGAAAATCCGTATTGAGAATAACGGGGATTCTTCCTTCCTGCCAGGTGTAATGGTAGATGCATTGGAATATGAAGATGCTGTTGCAAAAATGACAGAAGAGGGAAAAGAGCCGCCGGAAGGGAAGCAGGTTATGCTTGGTATTACAAAGGCGGCGCTTGCTACAAATTCCTTCTTATCAGCAGCGTCATTCCAGGAGACGACAAAGGTTCTTACCGATGCTGCAATAAAGGGAAAGATAGATCCATTAGTAGGCTTGAAGGAAAATGTTATTATTGGTAAGCTGATTCCGGCGGGGACTGGCATGAAGTGTTACCGTTCTGTTAAGCTTGATACAGATGAAGCTGCAGAAGAGTTCTTACAAAGGCGGGAAGCTGCTATGAGCGGTGAATTTATGTTTGATGAGGAAGTTGAAGATTTGCCGGCAGTGGAATATGAAGAAATTGAAGGGGAAGAAGTATATTCTACTTCAATAGATGAATAAGGTTATAGGGAGAGTCAGACGCTGGCAACTGGATTACAGAATTGCCGGCGTTTGTTTTTTAATAGGTAGTAACACATTAATGTTAGTACTATTTGTGAGGCTGAAGCTGTTAAAATGAAGTTCAAGGTTATATGGATAGTAAAAGTTCAAGGGGAGGCATCAGGGTGCACGGCAGGAGAAACGATAGGGCGGCTTTCCGGGAAATAAGCAGAATCTGCCTGTTCCTTCCGACGTGGTCAGGAAATTGCGGCAAAATAACACACTTTTGCCACAGTTTATAGGGAGATTTAAGGGATTTTATGGGTATTTCAAATTTTTTTTATGATGAAAATAGGGCAATTATACAGCATAATTACCCAGAAACAATAAATGATATCGTTGGTTTTTGTGAAATATTGTGTATTTTTTGGTTAAAACTGTGTCAAAAAGTAATAATTTCCAACTGAATCGGGAAAACTTGAAAAAAAACGGCATTGACAAAATACAACAAATGGTGTAACTTATTTACTATAAAAAAAATAAGGAGGCAAAGCAATGAGGAAAAATGCAACAAAAATCGCTGCTTTAGCATTAACGCTGGCACTCACAGTAACAAGTGTGAATATCCCAACAAATGCATCAGCAGCAACAGTGAAGCTTAATAAGAAAAAAGCTACACTTTATGTAAGTGGTGCGAAGTCTAAGAAGACCACTACATTGAAAGTAACAGGGACAAAGAAGAAAGTAACTTTTACTTCTAATAAGAAATCTGTAGCAACAGTTAATAAGAAGGGTAAAGTTACAGCAAAGAAAGCAGGTAAGGCTACAATTACTGCTAAAGTAGGTAAGAAGTCTTATAAGTGCACAGTTACAGTAAAGAAGAAATACACACCAGTAACTTCTGTATCTGTAAGCCCTAAGACAGTTTCTTTGAAGGTAGGCAAGACAAAGACAATTAAAGCAACAGTTAAGCCTTCTAAGCCAACTGAAAAGGGAGTTACTTATAAGTCAAGCAAGACATCTGTAGCAACTGTTTCTTCTAAGGGTAAGATTACAGCAAAGAAGGCAGGTAAAGCTACAATTACTGTAACAGCTAAGGGTGCTTCTAAGTCTGGTAGCAACAAGAAGGCCACAGTAGCAGTCACTGTAACAAAGGATGACACAAAGCCTACGGATGCTCCTAGCACAGCGCCTAGCGATGCCCCTACGGATGCTCCAAGTACAGCTCCTACAGATGCTCCAAGCGAGGCTCCTAAGACACTTCCTGAGATGACTGAAGCAAAAGCAATTGATACTGACAAGATCGAGGCTACATTTGCATCAGATGTGCCGGCTGACACAGAAATTACTGTAACAAAAGATGGCGCTAACATTGACGGTACTGCAACAAAAGAAGGCGCTAAGGCTACATTCGTAAGCAAGTCCAAATTTGCAGTAGGCACATATACAATCACAGCAAAGCTTGGCGATGCTACAGTAAGCAAGGATGTTGTGGTAGAGGCAGAGCGTGTTGAAGAAATTAAGATTACAAGTACACAGGCTCTTCTGAAACCGGATTCAGGCAAGAAGACAGCAATTGTTTACTATGATGTTTACAACCAGTATGCTGTAAGCATGAGAAACTCTGTTTCTGTTACATGGACGGCAAGCTCAGGTACTGTAAAAGCAAACAAGTCTACAGGACGCCTTGAGATTACAAAGTCTGACGCTACTGAGTTCACATATGGCCAGAAGCTCTATCTTGTAGGTGTTGACGCAAAGAGCGGCAAGACTGCACAGGCAGAAGTTTCAATCGGTTTAGAGCAGGCTATTGACTCTATTGAATTTGTAGGCTTCTTAAATAAGAAGAGTGACACTCCTAAAACAGTAAAAGACCTTGCGCAGGGGTTGCCAGCAAACTTTCAGGCAGAGACTTATGTAATGCTCTATACTGTAAAAGACCAGGATGGCCAGATAATGGATGCAGCAAATGACAACATTACTAATGCCAGTGGTGCAGCACTTACCTTTACAGCTGACAACCCAATGGTATTAGATGGAAGCAAGATTAAAGATGGCAGTGTTTATACCATTGATGGCGTAGAGTACAGTTCTGCTACAATGGAGCCTGGCATGTATGCTGACCAGGGCGGCGAGGTTAACCTTATGGCAATCTCTAACAAAACTGGTAAGCAGACAAAGATTAACTTTACTGTAGGCGAAGCTGCAAGGCTGAAAACATTTAACATCAGCGCACCTTCAAAGACTGTTGCAGATGGTGACGAGTGGGTTTCTATCCCATTTGAGGCAACCGATGTAAACGGAAAGAGTGTTAAGAACTATGAAACAATTGTACGTTCTACCAATTCCCTTTCCCTGCAGGCAGGTGATGGTACCGAATTATGGATACAGGAAAATAATGATGGTACTGCTGCTCTGTATTGGTCTGATTCTAGCACTTATAAAAGTTCTTGGGGAGCTAATGGACAGGAATTTGCAGGCTATACACAGAGTCAGGCATTCGACGGGCAGGATCGCCGCATCTTCTTATCTGCTACAGTTATGAATGGGGAAGGAAGCAACTTCATGCTTGCTGTTTCAGATATGAGACGCCCGACTACTATTAGTAAAGTTAAATTAAATGACGATGATGCAGATGCATTAGTTGCAGGCGGCACAGCAGCTGTCGATGTTACGTCAGACAAAGTAGAATACCTTGACCAGTATGGTGACAAGATGAGCAGCAACATGGCAAAAGATTTCTTTAAGAAATCAGTAGCTAACCAGTTAGCAGGTAACCGTCAGTATGGTGTAAGGGCAACTGTTAATAACAACAACCATTTAGGTATTACAAATACAGCAGATGTTTATACAGATGGAAAGAATGTTGACTTTACAGCAGATGCAACTGTAACAGAGAATGTACTGACTGACTCCGTAAAATATACTGTTGTAGAAAAGAGCAGCGCTACTTCTGATTGGGATGACTGTGGAAAGGCATTAAATGTATCTTATTCTGTAGTACCTATGAAGAGACTTTCCGGTGTATCTGTAAAGGCAATTAAGAAACTTCGTCTTGTAACAGATCTGACGCCATATGATAATGGTTCTAGCATTGATGTTGCCAGTGGAGCTGCTGTAGGCCCTCTTACCATTGAAAACGGTGAAGATAACATGGTTGCTGTAGTAGGTAACTATGGTTCTAAGACTTTAACAGTACCAAAGGCATACTATACTGTATCTGGCGGAGCATTTATTATTAATGATGATAATAAGATTACAGGTGTTAATGAAGATGAGATTCTGTGGAAAGAGTTATATGATGTAAACTCTGCAAAGAACACTAGAATAGAGGCTACTAGGGCACTTTCTATAGCTGTTTACAATAGCACAACAACTCAGGATGCGACAACATTAAATGGAAATGCTAAGACCAATGTAAAAGTATCTGATGGAAAGGCAGTGCCTGCAGAAATCTGCTTCGTTCAGAATCATGGCGGTAAGCAGACATCTGGTACGGTAGCTGCTTGGAAACTTAAGGTTGAGAATTTCGAGAACAGCAGCAAGGTAAAAACTAGTTTTGGAGTTACAAACGACTTATACAGTTCTGGAGACTTAGCTGCATTAGTATTTGACCAGTATGGCGATATAATGGCAATGAATAATGGTTCACTTAGAGGTGAAGGCTGGGAAGTTGAGTTCGCAGTATCTGACATTAAGGAAAATACTGATGAATTTGCACATGTACCAAATAGCTTCTCTGTAAGCAAGAACAATTCTGCAGATGCAATAATTACAGGTGTAGAGGTTAAGGATACCTTTAAATTAACAGCTACTGTTGCTGGGACAAATGTTTCAGCTACAATTCCTGTAACTGTAAATGCAGATAAAGCTGCAAAAGTATCATCTGTTACAGCGAATAGTTTTGATGAATCATTCCGTAAAGGTTGCTTAGGTTATACCAGATAACCTGATTAAAAACAATACAATGTTTTTATGCTCCTTCCCCTGACGGGGAGGGAGTATTTTATCTTATAGGATAAAAAGCACAGCTTCAGGCCGGTAAATTTATAATCCTAAAAAGAAATGTATAAGAACCATAGAAATTATGCAGACTAATAAAAAAGGGCTCGCCTGCTATGGAAGCTGCCCAGGATTGTTACACAATCCCTAGCGGCAGATACTACGCATTACTTTAAAATAATTTCCTATGGTATGGAAAAGCAGGCAGAAAGGGGTAATATGAAACTGAAAGCAAAACATCTGGCAGTATTTCTATTAGCACTTAGCTTAATGACAGGGTGTGGGAAAACAGAAACCGACAATTCTGATCCTACCGCGTCCCCTGGCGTTACGTCAGAAAAAAAGGATTCCTCTTCATCTAACAGCAAGGAATCTAACGAAGCTTTCCTGAAACAGGAAGAAGAGGCAGAGCAGACGCCTGTACCAAAGAAAGCAGAGATATCTCAGAAAGAGCATTATTCTGACAGTAACAGATATATATCTGTCCTTGGGCTGAAAGAATACGCCAAACTGAAAGGGGACTTTGGTACGGACAAGCCGAAGAAAGGCAATATTTTCCTGGTACTCTTCCTTGAAATTGAAAACAACGGGAAAGAAAAGACATATATTAATCCATACGAGGTGTCTGTGGAGGCAGACGGCAAGGCGCTGGAAAATACCGTGCTGGTAAACCAGCCGGAAGGCTACCCTACCATTTTCACCAATATAGAACCTGATATGTCTCAGAAAGGCTTTATAGTATGGGAAGTTCCTAAGAAGTGGAAAAAATTTAAATTTTCCTATACAGGTTGGAAAGGGAGCGATGGTCTGACACTGAACGCATCCTTCACGAAAAAAGATCTGAAAAACCCGAAAAAGTATTAGACCGCTTTAGGCAGAGGGGATCGTAGTCCAAATCCTCCGCCCCTCTGGGGCGGACTTATTAAAGAGGAGGGTGCCTTATTTCATCTTGTAAAAGCAATCTCCAAGTACGCTCTAGTCCAGTAAGTTTTACTTATTATTAGAACATCCAGATAAACTATTAATAGCGGAGGGGAAAAAGAGCTAGAAAATCTTGAAAAATCACTTGGAATTTTGATAAAGGCGTGATATACTTAAAAAGTAAAGAGATAAACTTGGGTGATTAATTTAAATTATTTTTACAGAAGATAAAATGTCCAAGATTTGTCTCTTTATTTTATATTTTTCTAAAATATCTTATTTTAAGATACTACAAATAGATATCTTGTTTTTTTAATAGCTATAAAGCACAAAAGATTAATATTTTTAATTTAATAAGCTAAATAGATTCATTTTTTTATTTTCGCAAAGATACCCTTTTATATCCTGTGACTTGGCAGGCTGTGTTAGGTAAAATCTATTACAGAATAGGAGATGATGAAATTATGTATGAAGATTTTATTCCAGAACGCCTAGCAAAGCTTAGGATGCAAAAAGGGGTATCTGCACGTGACATGTCCCTATCATTGGGACAAGCAAACAATTATATTAACAATATAGAAAACAGGAAAGCGCTTCCTGCCATGCAGTCATTTTTCTATATTTGTGAATATCTTGGCATAACACCCCAGGAATTTTTTGATGAAGGAAATGTTCATCCAGCCTTGCTTCAGGAAATTATTGATGAAGCAAAGTGCTTGGAACCAAAGCCATTGGAATATCTTCTTGGCATTATGAAAGAATTAAATGCAAAGGAAAAGTAAGTAATATATTTCTATTTTTAAAAAGAAATATACAAACAAAACTTTTATAGAAAATTGCCATTTAAGATGATTTTTAGTTACTATTTACGGATCAATGTCATTTAGTTAATCGAACCCTTATAAACACTGGATTTATAAGGGTTCGATTAACTAAATGGCATTGATTCACGGTCAATTTCTGCAAGAGACTGAATTATTATGTTTGTACATAGGATATATGCAAAATCTTTTTTTATTTTTCATACCGCATACAGAAATATGGAAAATAACTTTTAAAAGTTAAGTATTAGTCTGATGTATTGTCTACTTTGTTATAATTTCTAGATGTAGCTATGCTATACCATCAAAAATCCTGCTTTGCAGAACCAAAAACCTCGCTGCAAACAGCAGAGTATCAAACTTGTAACGCTATAAGGCAACGGGGTTTTTGATTCATGCGCGGCCGCTAAGGAAAAAGAACGTTATGTTCCTTGCAGGCTCTGCGTTTGGCTCATTGTGTATATTACTTATCCAACAAGAATTTTTAAACAAACAGAACCTTGCTGTTTGTTTTGTTAATAGACATGTTTATAAGTAATTTACGCCAATTTACTTCTCCTTAGCATTCAGCTCTTTCATAATGCCAAGAAGGCATTTCAGTGGCTTTTGTTCCAGGCATTTTGCTTCATCAATAATCTCCTGGAGTAAAGCTGGATATACGGTTTCCTCATCAAAGAATTCCTGGGGTGTTATGCCAAGATACTCACAAATATAGAAAAATGACTGCATGGCAGGAAGCGCTTTCCTGTTTTCTATATTGTTAATATAATTGTTTGCTTGCCCCAGTGACAAAGACATATCACGGGCAGATACCCCTTTTTGCATCCTCAGTTTTGCCAGACGTTCTGGAATAAAATCTTCATACATATTTCATCATCTCCTATTCTGTAATAGATTTTACCTAACATAACACTTTGATTCACAGAATAGAAAGAGGTTTCTTGTAAAAAATACTAAAATAAATCTACTTTCGGTGTGTTGCTAAAAAAAATAATCTATTCCAGAACGGGTTTTCCATTAGTATTCCATACTTTTAGATGCCTACTAGAGTGTGTTTGAAAATTCATTACTTAAATGTTTGCTCTTTAGGAACTGTAAATAAATTGTTTTATCATTTTGCTTTTCTATTTCTTCGATTGCACATGTCAAAGAAATATCCAGCGCAAACTGACAATTAATTTATTTACAGTTCCTTAGAGATTTTTACCTTGCAGCTTTTTTTACAGAAGCAAATCCCATACTTCATAATGAGGGAATAGCCTTCCTCTATGAGGAAATCCGCATAATTTTTTTCGTCAATTTGCTGCAGTGCCTCCTGGCAGAGTTTTTCCATATCCATAAATTTTTTTGCACGTTTCAGTTCCAGTATAACAGCTGGCTGCTGTTCATCATATGGTATAAGGGTAATATCATATCGTCCGTTGCCACTTTCCAGATTGGATTTCTTCCTATAGCCTTGCAGGCTGCCAAGCAGGCCAAGCAAAAAGCCATGATAAAACTTTTCAGCGCTGTCCATAAAGCTGATGCTTTCAGAGAGCTGCTTTTTTAAGAAGTTTTCTAATGTTTCTGTGTCCCCAGAAAATACGGCGTGGTATAAAGCGGAAAAGTCCATAGCTTCTGTTTTTCTGTAAAACCACTCTTTAATTGTATTGTTATAAATATATCGTACTTCTCTGTTAGGGATTTTCATTTCCAAATAAATCATATCTGACTGGAAGCTTCTGTCAACTGCTTTTAGGTATCCGGTAAAGAATAGAAAATTCCATAGGTTATCTTTTGACTGGTAAATATCCCCATAAGTAATGTCTTCATGAACTGGCTTTTTTATGGATTCCCCTGCAAGCAGGCGTTCGATTTCCTGTACGGTGCTGCTGTCTGCTTTTACAACCAGTTCTTGAATAATGTTGTTAGATGAAGTATTTGACCAGTATGGTTTGGGGAATGCAGTATTATGATATATTGTGTCCTTAACATAGTTAATGATGCTCCAGGGGTTGTAAATTTCGGTATCCCCAAAAAGATATCCATTATACCAGTTTTTTACATCATCTTTGATATGGCTGACATTATAAAAAGAAAGGAGGCTGTTAATTTCATCTTGGGTAAAGCCAAAATGCTCTGCATAATTTTCATCCAGGACAGAAACGACCTCTAAATTATTTAGCCCGGTAAAGATGCTCTCCCTGCTGATCCGCAAGCAGCCTGTGATAACTGCAAACTGCAGGGAGTCATTGGTTTTTAAGGCAGACTCCAACAGGGAACGCATAAAATCTACCATCTGGTTATAGTACCCTTTAAAATAGGCATTTTCCAGTGGCACATCGTATTCGTCAATCAATATGATTGTTTTCTGGTGATGATATTTTGTTAAGCAATCAGACAGGAATTTTAGGGAAAATGTATAATCTGCCATCCCAGCAGTATGATCAAGAATAGCGTTATAAAGTTTTTTTTGTGATAGTGTTAACACATTTCCCTCCAGCAGATAGGCATGGCGCTCAAACTCAGAGATAATGTCTGTTAAAATCCGGTGATAAGCTATATCAAAGTCAGGCTGTTTTGCCGATTTCATAGATAGGAAAATAACGGGGTATTTTCCCATATGGAAGATGTATTGTTCGCCAGCTTCCATAATCTTTTTACCCGCAAAATACCAGGAGTTATCCACCACTTTGCCTTCTATATCAATTTCCTCTTCAAAAAAAGTGCGGAGCATGCTTTGCGCAAGAGTTTTCCCAAAACGCCTTGGACGGGTGAATAATGTAACTTTACTCTTTTGTGTTAATAAGTCCATGATTAATAGCGTTTTATCAATATAATAATAATCACTGCCAATCATTTCTTTGTATGATTCAACCCCAATGGGTATGGCTTTTCTGATATCCATGTAAAGCCCTCCTATCATTTCTGTTTTAATATAAGTACCGTTTTAATAATAGGCAAGGAAATTGCAGCAAATACAGTAATATGTTAAATCCCTGCTGTATCTGCCAGTTTTACCATACAGCTTTTTTTACAGAAGCAAATCCCATACTTTAAAATACGGGGATACCCTTCCTCTATAAGGGCATCCGTATATTTTTTTTCATCGATCTGCTTTAATGCTTCTTGGCAAAGATTTTCCATCTCGGTAAATTTTTTTGCACGTTTCAACTCCAATATGACTGCTGGCTGCTGCTCGTCATATGGTATAAGTATAATGTCATACCGCCCATTGCCACTTTCCAGGTTGGACTTTTTTCTGTAGTCCTGCAGCCCGCCAAGCAGTCCAAGCAGGAAGCCATGGTAGAACTTTTCAGCGCTGTCCATATAACTGATGCTTTCACGGAGCTGCTGTTTCAGTAAATTTTCTGCTGTTTCTGTGCCCCCGGATAATATGGCATGGTACAAGCCCGATAAGTCCAGAACCTTTGTTTTCTGCTGAAACCAATCCTGGATGGTGTTTTCATAAATGTACATTACTTCCTCGTTCGGTATTTCCATTTCCAAAAAAATGGTACGGCTTTCAAACCGTTTCCTAATGGCTTTCAGGTAGCCGGTAAAAAACAGGAAATTCCAGAGGTTGTCCTCTGACTGGTAGATGTCCTCATAAGTAATGTCTTCATGGATCGGCTTTTCTATGGCCTTCCCTGCAAGCAGGCGTTCGATTTCCTGCACGGTGCTGCTGTCTGCCTTTACAACCAGTTCGTGGATAATGCTGTTGGAGGAAGTGTTTGACCAATATGGTTTAGGAAATTCCGTATTATGTGAAACTATGTCGTCCACATAATTTAGTATGCTCCAAGGGTTATATACTTCCGTGCCTCCAAATAGATACCCGTTATACCATTCTTTTATCTCCTCTTTCTTTTGGCCGATACCATAAAAGGAAAGAAGGCTGTCTATTTCATCCTGCATAAACCCGAAAAACTCGGAATAGCTTTCATCCAGGACGGAATTTATTTTTAAGTTATTCAGGCCGGTAAAAATGCTTTCCCTGCTAATACGAAGGCAGCCTGTAATAACTGCAAACTGCAGGGAGTCATTGGTTTTTAAGGCAGACTCTAACAGGGAGCGCATAAAATCCACCATTTGCTTATAAAACCCTTTAAAATATGCATTTTCCAATGGTACATCGTATTCATCAACCAGTATAATTGTTTTCTGGTGGTGGTATTTTTCTAAACAATCTGATAGGAAAGCAAGAGCCTTTGCATAAGCCGCCTTTCCGGCTTTCCCAGAAAGTATGGCAGAATACCTTTCTTTTATGTCATCTGCCAGACTGCCACTGTTTAGAAGATACCTGTGGCGGTCATATTCTCTGATTATTTCATCAAGCAAACTATCGTAGGCCATTTCAAAATCCGGCTGTTTTGCGGATTTCATGGAAAGGAAGATAACAGGGTACTTCCCCATATGCTCTGTGTACTGCACACCTGCCCCCATAATCTTTTTGCCAGCAAAATACCCAGAATTATCCACAGCTTTGCCATCCGAATCAATTTCCTCCTCAAAAAAAGTACGGAGCATGCTTTGCGCAAGAGTTTTCCCAAAACGCCTTGGACGGGTAAACAGGGTAACTTTACTCTTTTGCGTTAATAAATCCACAATTAACCGTGTTTTATCAATATAGTAATAATCCCTGTCAATCATTTCTTTGTATGATTCGATCCCTATGGGTATCGCTTTTTTAATATCCATGTAAATCGCCTCCTATTATTCCTATCATAACATATGTGGAGCAAAAAGGGAAGGATGCATTACGTTAAAAACATAGAAACTTTGCACATGGCGCCTGGTTTAGTTTGCCCTGCCTAATCCCTTTAACCCTAAACAGCAGCCTAATCCCTGCAATAGATTATTCCCATATTTTCAACCGGGCTTCTTCCCCTTGCCAAGAAGGCCACAGTAACAGTCACTGTCACAAAGGACGACACAAAGCCTACGGATTCGCCTAGCACGGCCCCGAGTGATACCCCTACTGATACCCCGACGGATGCTCCTACAGATGCTCCTACAACAGCACCAGGGGCTCTTGGTAATATTACAGAGTTGAAAGCTACAAAAGTTACACAGTTAACTGCAACATTTGATTCAGCAGTTCCAGCTGATACTACATTTGAGGTTAAGAAAGGAACTACTGTTATCGACGGGAAATATACAGTTGATGGGAGTACTGTTACATTTGATGCAACTGGAAAGCTATCTACAGGCACATATACATTGACTGCTAAGAGTGGCGATGTGAGCAGAAGTGCAGAAACTGAAGTCAAGGACGAATATGTTGCAGAAATTAAGATTACAAGCAAGGAAGCCTTGACAGATGAAGGGGTAAAGGCTACCACTGGTTCTGCAATCGGCCAGACCGAGAAACTGGCTTACATTTATTATGATGTATTGAACCAGTATGCAGAAAGCATCAGGACATCTACAACAATTAACTGGACAGCAAGCGCAACTATAAAGAAAGTTGATAAGACTTTGGGGAGGATTACTGTAAGCAACGGTTATACGTCTTTTATTTATGGAAGCCTTATCTATGTAACTGGTGTCCATACAGGCTCAGGTACGGTAATCAACGAGAGCGTTCCTGTCGGCATGGCCCAGGCAGTAGACTCTGTTAAATTCTCTGGGTTCTTAAACAAAAATGACAAAACAAAGATGGTCGAGAGCCTTCCTAAGGACTTTACGAAAAAGACATATTACCTTCTTTATAAAGTATTCGACCAGAATGGAAGTCCGCTAGACCCTAATGAAATTGAGAAGGACAGCCTGACATTTATTTGCGACAACCCTCTCCTTCTGTCACTTGATAACAGCAATACATCTGTCTTTACTGTTAATGGGGAAGAATATGCAGCAATTGCTGTAGAGCCTGGCCAGTACGTTGACAAGGGAGGCGAAGTAAATATTACAGCCATTTCCACAAGGACAGGTAAAAAGACAGTCAAGAATTTTGTAGTTGGTTCTGCAGGAGTTTTACAGAGTCTTGTGCTTTCAGCACCAGCAGGCACAGTAGCAGATGGTGACAAAGATGTTAAACTCCCATATACTGCTAAAGACACAAGCGGAAATTCTGTTACAAATTATGAGACAATTGTACGCTCCACAAATACACTCCAGCTATCTGCTTCTGGGGAGACACAGCTTAAAATCAAGGAAGAAAATGATGGCACTGCTGGTGTTTACTGGTCGGATTCAACAGAATATGCCCCTAACAATGCTGCAACGTATGACAAGTCCGACGTAAGTAATGACCTGAACAGAAGCATTTCCCTGACAACAGTAGTAGTTGGCGGCGAGAGTAATAACCTGATGCTTGAGGTATCTGATATCAGGCGTCCAAATGCAATCAAGTCCATTAAGCTGAATGATGACAATAATGATGCCATCATTGCAAGAAATACGGCAACCCTTAAATTTAATGACGGACAGGATGACAATACCATTGTATTCCTTGACCAGTATGGTGATGAGCTGAACGGTGACAAGGCGAAAGCATTTTTTGCCAATGCAAAAGTTAACAAATTTGGCAAGAGCAGTGATGCAGGTTATTATGGAATTAAAGTTGCAGTAACTGGCGAAAAACATCTCGGTTTAAACAACCAGGTATATCTTGGAGAAAATATTAATATTACGGCAAAAGATGTCACAGAAGTAGAGATGGATACTGTAAAATATTCTATCGCCAAGAGTGCAGATAAGAGCGACTGGGATGATGTCAGCAAGGTAAAATCCGTAGCATATACGATTGTACCGGTAACTTCTTCCACAACGACTGATTTCTCAATTACTGATATCAGCAAAGTTTACCTTGAGACAACAAACTCTGGTGCTCCAAACGGCTCTGGTTTTGGGGACAATGCAACAGGCGCTGCAATTGGTAAAAATGCAGGATACTACAGTAGTGATGCATATACTGTTACTAACGCAAAAGAATTTAAAGTAATGGCATCATACAAGGGGTTGAAGCTCTCTGTTCCATGTGGATATTATGCAGATGCTGAAAATACAGAAGGACAGCTTAACCCATGGTATACTCCATGGAACTATTCTGGGGCTGACAAGTCACAGTTTGCTGGAATTACAAAAGATATCTTGACATGGGCTGATTTATATGACTTCAATTCTGCCAAGAATCTCAGAAAGGATGCTGCAATCAATTTTAAACTAGATGTCTACGCTGCTTCTGGAAGTGCATTAGGCGAGAAACTTTCTACTATATCAAAGAAAGTAACTGTTTCTGATGAAGCACCAAAGGCAACTACGATTAAATTTATTACGAACACTGATGATGGTTTCAATACTGCAGCAGCTACAACGGGTACGTTATATCCTTCCTTCATGAATGTTTCACAGCCAGAAGTATTCAAAGAATCATGGAGAAGTTGGAACCGTTTCGGTGTTATGGTGTTTGACCAGTATGGCAATACAATGATAGGTGACAATACCTATGCCGGTGATTCATCAATAACTAATAACAGCTATGTAGAGTTTACTGTATCTGACATTAAAGAAAACACAAATGATTTAGCGCACAAGCCTGACAGCTTCATCGTTAAACACAATGGTTCCGCAGACATGAGCATTGAAGGCGCAGAAATTGGTGACACCTTCAAGATAACAGCAACTGTGGCTGGCCTGTCAGCATCAGCAACTGTGACAGTAGGCGCCGATACTTACGCTTACATTGACCAAGGCGGCAATGGTGCAAAAGCAACTCCTGGTCCAGCAGCAAAAGACATTGGATTACGTGAGCTTCTTGGTTATGACAGGTAAATAACCGCTGTTAAGGCAACTGGATGTTATAATGCTCTATTGGAATGGTGATTTGCTAAATCCCAGAAAAGATTATTGGGGAATTTCCGTGCTGGCTCTTCCAGTTTGGGGATTCCCCTGTTTTTTAGGAAATGCTAGCATATGTTATATCCACTTCTGCAGCTGTATAGCGTTTTATGGCAACTGTACAGGCAGAAATATTTTTGTAGGATAGCAGCTATTATACTGAACTGGGTATAGGTTCCCAGATTAACCTAAATTTATAATTTGAGGGAAAATATCATGAAAAAGACAAAACAAATTGTTGCCCTGCTTCTGGCTGCGGCTATGCTTCTGACAGGCTGTGGCAAAACAGAAACTTCCAGTGGCGGCAATACGCCTGCAATATCTGGTTCTTCAGAAAACATTGGCAATAACGAGGAAAACAACCCTGAGTTGTCCGGCAATGGTTCTGATGATGAGCCGGAGGATACGCCACAAGCCTCTGAAACACCTGAACCTACTGCAGGTGTCATCACGCCAGAACAGGGATACAACGATGCAGAACGTGAGGTTTCCATAGTAGGGCTTAAGGAATACAAGAAGATAAAAACAGATAAATATACTGATGCGGCATCAAAGGGGAAAAAATTCTTGGTGCTTTTCCTGAAAATCCGTAACCGCACCAACGAAAAGGTGTATTTCAATGTAAACTATCTGACTGCCGAAATAGATGGCAAGGAAATTGAAAACACGGTTCTCTTTAATGAGCCGGAAGGCTATCCGACTGTTTTTTCCAATATTGCACCAGATTCCTATTATGGTGGTTTTATTGTATGGGAAATCCCAAAAGACTGGAAAAAAATCAAAATAACTTATGCCGGGTGGCGTGACAGCCATGGGCTAACATTAAACAGCACCCTTACCAAAAAAGACTTGAAAGAACCAGAAAAGTATAGCATATATACTTATGGCCAAAACAGCAGTGGGATATAATTTTTCCCCAATTTAGATATGGCCAAAACTAACAGTATGTATGTCTGTTAAATATGCATGAATAAATGGAACAGAAGTTTTAGCGCCTTCTGTTCCATTTATTCATGCATAAGAAATTTAGCAGATTCCAGCGATGCAGATGCCCTAAAGAGCGATACTTGGCAGAAAAATTTGTTCTGCATCTTAAATCATTCCGCCATAGTGCAACGCCCTATGAAAAACCGGACTGCACTTATCTGGGATTTTTGTGTATTGGTTCAACCCTGCTTCTGTCTTGGTTAAAATAGCATTATGGTAATAGTTTTATGCAATTTGACAAAAGCACAATAATTATCAAACATGCTTTAAGCTGTTGTTCATTTTACTTTATTTGTCCATCAAGATATACCTGTAGGCTTTACAAAGCCAACAACATATCCTAATATTTCTTTGGTGATTTTAAATCCTTTTTAGAAAAAACTGCATCCAATGTCAGCCCGTCACTCCCTTTCCAGCCTGTATAAGTAAATTTGAACTTTTTCCATTTTATTGGAACCTCCCATACAATGAACCCCTTCTGCGCCATCCCTGGCTCAATATTGGTAAAAATAGTCGGGTAACCCTCCGGCTGGTTTATAAGAATAGTATTTTCGGCTTTATTGCCGTCAACATCTGCGGATGTCTCATAAGGGTTAAAATATTCTTTTTCTGTGCCGTTGTTTTCAATTTCAAGAAAAAGCACCAGAAAAGTATTTCCTTCTGCTGGTTTATCCGTACCAAAATCTCCTTCCAATTTCCTGTATTCTTTCAGCCCAAGGACAGAAATATACCTGTTGCTGTCAGAATAATGTTCCTTTAATGATATGGCGGCCTTTTTCGGGGGTGGCGTTTGTTCTGCTTCCTCTTTCTGGTTCAGGAAGGTTTCATTTGATTCTTCCGCTGTAGTGCCGGATGATGGATTATTTTTATCTGATACTGTATTAAGCGGTTTCGGTGTGGTATCCGGCTGTACTTTTCCACATCCTGTAAAAAGAAATATGAATATGAAAAGTATAGCTGCCCGGTTAATTTTTGATTTCATGCTGCTCCTTTCTGCCTGCCGTATAGTCTTCGCCTGTACATGGAATGTTTTCCATAAAACTTTTATTTCCGTGAAACAGCAAATCAAATGGATATGCCTGCATGTACATTTGTTGTTCCTAAGTGCCAGTGGCATTTATTCAGTATGAGCCAAAACGGAGTGTAGGACAGATGCTCCAAAGCTTGCTGTGCTGGAAATTTGATGCCCCATCAGTTTGCTGTGGGGTATTTGACTTTTACAAATCCCACAAACAAAAGGGAAAAAGACAGGCTGTCAGATTTTTTATTACTAGTTTTGTAAGTGTGCTGCACGGCTTTATTTGACTTTTTAACTTAAAATACCCCCTCCCCAAATGGGGAAGGAGCATAAACAATTGATGTTTTAACCTACTGTTTACTGATTGAGTCTGTCAAATTCATCTCGGAGTTCTTTATCGCCTTCATTTTCATTTGTTCCCAAATATGCTTTTTTATCTGCGTCTACAGTAACTGGGATAGAAATTGTGGTACTCATTCCATTTGCTGTTGCTGTTGCTGTCAACTTAAACGTATCCTTGATTTCAGCACCCTTGATTTGAGCATCGGCAGAGTTGTTTTGATCTACCTTGAAACTGTGTAACACATGAGCAAATTCGTCTTCGTTTTCTTTAATATCAGTAACATTAAATTTAAGCTTCAGACTCGGATCGATAATAAAGTTTGCATTAAAATCAGCTTCTGTCATAGGTGTAGTTTTGTAGCATCCTTTTACAGACCTTAAATTACCATCATCTTTATATACTGCTTCATATGGTCTTACTAACTCTTTCATCATTTCTTTTTTCTGTTTCTCTGTAGCATAAATTTTTCCATACTGGTCATATACTACAACGGCCAAATCACCTGAACTATACAACCCTGTTGTAGAGCCAAATGCCTTAACATTAAGCTTTTCAGCCCTTACAGTACCTGATGTCTGTTTGCCGCTATAATTCTGTACAAAACAGATTTCTGTAGGTACTGATGAAGCATCTGATACCTTGATATCAATATCCGGACTCCCCTTTAGGTCTGCCTTTGCTATTGTTTTATATACATCTACTTTAAGAGACTTTGTTGCATCAATTCTTGTATTTTTGGCAGAATTAGCATCATATAAATCATACCATTTAAACGCGCCATCTGCTATATTAACAATGCTGCCACCTGATACAACAAAATTAGACTCATCAATTGTATAGTAGCTTTCAGGGATTGTTAATGTTTTCCCGCCAGATATACCTGTTACTTCAACTTTGGAACCGTTACTAATACCTTGCCCTGCCACTGTTTCTTCAATAGCAGAACCAGAAGTAATTCCCAGTTTTTGGTCAAGGTCAGCAGCATTCGCATATGGTGACATTACAGTGTCAAGATGTTGTTTGCTGATAGCTTTCACAGAAAGGCTAGAAAGTTCTTTAACTGGCACGATTTTATAAGATGCACTTAATGCCTTTCCTGTTTCATTCCATTCTCCCTTATCTTTTTCGACAACAGAGTATTTTATTGTTTCAGTTGTTATAGAAGACTGATTGGCTACTGTCGTAAAGTTAATTTTCAAATCAGATTTTGTTTCTCCATAAACCCTTCCGACTACAGCATTGCTGTTAACGCTAGGAGTAACCTTGACAGCATATTTGCGACCGTCTGGGAGTAAACCATTTGCTGATTTCTGGAAAAAGTCCTCTGCCCTCCAGTCATCCAATTTTTCACCATACTGATCCACATATGTCACCTGGTTTGATGCGATGTTAATTTCAGCGGAATTTCCGGCAACCAACGCATCTGCATCGTCATCGTTGAGTTTTACTTTACTGATTGTTGTTGGACGCCTCATGTCAGAAACAGGAAGCATGATGTTACTGTTTTCTCCATTGATTACCATAGCAGACAGGAAAATCATACGATCCTGGCCGTCAAAAGAATCGTTTTTCAAATAACCAGGCATTAAATGGTATCCATATCCCCAGATGCCTAAAGCCTTGTCTGAATCATCAATCTCAATATCTCCCCATGGATAACTGTCGCTATAAACATTAGAATCAGACCATTTTAAAACAGCTGTACCATCTGCCTGTTCTTCTAGCTTGAGGGTAGTCCCGTCTGCTGCATTTAGTTTTAAAGTATTTGTCTGAGAACGCACAATCGTTTCATAATTTTTAATGCTATTACCATCTACATCAAGTGCTTCATATGGGATTTCAATATCCGTATCACCATCGGCAACCGTTTTGTCAGGGATGTTAAGAGTAAAACTCTTAAGCATTGCTGCTACGCCAACAGTAAAGTTAATCTTTGTCTGTTTTCCGGTCTTATTGGAAATTACAAGGAGATTTACCTCTCCACCCTTGTCAGCATAATCCCCTGGCTGCATTGTAATGGAACTATACTCCGTGCCATCAATTGTGTAAATTTCACCGTCTTTCAACTCATTACTCTTTACAACAAGAGGATTATCAGCAGTTACAGTAAGGGCAGCACCACTGGCAGCACCATCAATACGTTTCTCGGCAGGCATCACCTGTCCGTCCTGATCCTTTGCAGTATAGAGCATTACGTAAGTATTAGATGGGAACTTTGCAGGCAGCCCCTTAGCCAGGTCATTTGCTGATTTAGGCAGGTCAGCTTTCGTATTCAGGAAACCAGCAAACTCAACACTGTCAACTGCCTGTTCCAAACCAATTGGAAGTTCTGCCTGTACAGTCTTCCCGCTTTTGGCATCCACACCAACTACATAAAGTTTCTGTCCATAGGTGAATTCATCGCCTTCTTTTTTGATTTCAAGACGTCCTGTGGATTTATCTGCCTTTACAGTACCGGAGCTAGCTGTCCATGTAATGGAAGTGGAAGACCTCATACTTGTGCCATACTGGCTATAAACATCATAATAAACAATAGCTGTCCTCTTATTACCTGCTTTCAGGAGCGCCTGAGTGCTGGTAACTTTAATTTCAGTTACAACTTCTTTTTCTACGGTAACTTCTTTGCTTGTAGCAGCTTCACCAAGCTTCGCTGTAATTGTATATTTTCCTACAGGAAATTTGGTTTTGCTAACAAATGTAGCCTTTGTACCTTCAATGGTTGTTTTTGAGCTTTCAACAGATGTACCGTCAGCTTTTGTAACTGTGATTACAGTATCAGCAGGTACATCTGAGGCAAATGTAGCTACAATTGTGTCAGCGGCTGCTACAGTTGCCTCTGTCATCTCTGGAAGTGTCTTAGGAGCCTCGCTTGGTGCATCTGTAGGAGCTGTACTTGGAGCATCCGTAGGGGCATCGCTAGGCGCCGTGCTAGGAGCATCCGTAGGCTTTGTGTCATCCTTTGTTACAGTGACTGCTACTGTGGCCTTCTTGCCAGGGGGCAGGACGCCGCCTGAAAACACAGGGAATATTTTATTTCTTTGGTTAAGTCTGGCAATTGGATGCAAAAGAATTAGGCAGGGCAAACTAAAACAGGTGCTGTTTGCAAAATTTCTACGCTTTTTATATATTGATGCCTTCCCTTTTTCTCCCACATATGTTATGATAGGGACAATAGGAGGCGATTGGCATGGAGATTAAAAAGGCGATACCCATAGGGATTGAATCATATAAGGAAATTATTAAGAATGATTATTACTATATTGATAAGACACTGCTGATTATGGATCTGTTAACGCAGAAAAGCAAGGTCACCCTGTTCACCCGCCCGAGACGCTTTGGGAAAACACTTGCACAGAGCATGCTCCGCACCTTTTTTGAGGAAGAGATTGATGCGGATGGCAGGGCTGTGGATAACTCGGGGTATTTTTCGGGAAAAAAGATTATGGAGGCAGGCGCACAGTACACAGGGCATATGGGGAAGTACCCTGTTATTTTCCTGTCCATGAAATCTGCAAAGCAGCCGGATTTTGAAATGGCCTATGACAGCCTGCTTGATGAAATCATAAGGGAATATGACCGCCACAGGTATCTCCTCGGCAGTGACAGGCTGACAGGGGACATCAAGGAGCGGTATTCCGCCATCCTGGCCGGGAAAGCCGGGAAGGCGGCCTATGCAAAGTCCCTTGCCTTCCTGTCAGACTGCCTGGAAAAATACCACTGCCAAAAAACAATCATACTGATTGATGAATATGACGTGCCGCTGGAGAATGCCTATTTTAAAGGTTTTTATAACCAGATGATAGATTTTATGCGCTCCCTGCTGGAGTCTGCCTTAAAGACCAATGACTCCCTGCAGTTTGCCGTTATCACAGGCTGCCTGCGCATCAGCAGAGAAAGCATCTTTACTGGGCTGAACAATTTAGAGGTTGTCTCTGTCCTGGATGAAAATTATGCGGAGCATTTCGGTTTTACCCAGGGTGAAGTTGACAGCCTCCTGGATTTTTACAATGTAAGCTGTATCAAAGATGATGTAAAAAGCTGGTATGACGGATACCTTTTTGGGGATACAGAGGTTTACAACCCCTGGAGCATTATTAACTATGTTAAGGACACAATATACCATAATACGGAATTCCCTAAGCCGTACTGGTCAAACACTTCCTCCAACAGTATTATCCACGAGCTGGTTGTAAAGGCGGACAGCAGCACTGTGCAGGAAATTGAACACCTGCTTATGGGGGAGGCCATAGAAAAGCCGGTCCATGAGGATATCACTTATGGGGACATACACCAGTCAGAGGATAACCTCTGGAATTTCCTGTTTTTTACCGGGTATCTGAAAGCAGCTGGCAGGAGTTTTCATTCAGATATAATTTATTTGAAAATGAAAATCCCTAACCGGGAAATCCGTTATATCTATAACAATACCATACAGGAATGGTTTCATAAAAAGACAGAAGCTGCGGACTTTTCTTCCTTATACCGTGCCATTTTATCCGGGGACACAGAAACAGCAGAAAATTTCCTAAAAAAGCAGCTGCGTGAAAGCATCAGTTTTATGGACAGTGCCGAAAAGTTCTACCATGGTTTTCTGCTCGGTCTGCTCGGCGGACTGCAGGACTACAGAAAAAAATCTAACTTGGAAAGCGGCAGTGGAAGGTATGACATTACCCTTATACCATATGACGAGCAGCAGCCGGCTGTCATATTGGAACTGAAACGTGCAAAAAAGTTTACTGAAATGGAAAACCTCTGCCGGGAAGCGCTGCACCAGATAGATGAAAAAAATTATGCAGATGCCCTCATAGAAGAAGGGTATCCCATAATTTTGAAGTACGGGGTTTGTTTCTGCAAAAAAAGCTGCATGGTAAAACTGGCAAAATAATATATGGGGTTGAAATTATTCTCCATTGGCAGATGCCCCATAGATTGATTTATTTGCTTTGGCTATGTAAGTTAAACTATGAAAGATCAATTTAATGGGATATCAGCTGGAGCTGAAATACAATATGCCTGATGGAGGTCTGCCATGTGTTAAACAATATAAAACAACAAATTTATCCCCCGCCGAAGGCAGAGAGAGGATATGTAAGCAGACCTGTATCATCCAGGCGCGCCTGCGAGGTCGCTGAACGCAGACAAAATCAGCACGCAGAGCAGTGCGGCAACAGCCGGGGCAGGGCATAAAGCAAATACCCGTCATTAATTTACTAAAAACAAAGACTGAAAAAGCGGCTGGCACAGCTTCAGGGGAGAGGAAATCAGTTTTCTATGCAAACATTGAAGGGAAGGAAGCACCGAATAAAAATAGGAGGCAGTTTATAAGAACTGAATAGAAGCGGCAGCCTGGCATCAAACGCAAAAAAATACAAAGGGAAGTTTTTGAAATACGGGCATAATACAACAGGCTAAACAGGGCATTATGCAGGAAAGATGCCCATATCTATATGGCATTTATCCCCCAATATAGCTGCCAGGCGGCACTATACAAGATATGGGGCGGGCCATCAGTCTTCTGGTTTTTCCGCAAGTTTTACCATACAGCTTTTTTTGCAGAAACAAACCCCATATTTTAGAATTATTGGATACCCTTCTTCAATAAGGACATTATCATAATGTAAATCTTCAATCTGTTGCAGTGCATCTTGGCACAGCCCTTCCATATCAACAAATCTTTTGGCGCGTTTCAGTTCCAGGATGACAGCCGGCCGCTGTTCGTCATATGGTATAAGGGTAATGTCATATCTCCCACTGCCGCTTTCCAGGTTAGATTTTTTTCTGTAGTCCTGCAGTCCGCCGAGCAGACCGAGCAGAAAACCATGGTAGAACTTTTCGGCACTGTCCATAAAACTGATACTTTCACGCAGCTGCTGTTTCAGGAAGGTTTCTGCCATCTCTGTGTCCCCGGATAATATCGCATGGTATAAACCGGAAAAGTCCATTAATTTTATTTTTTGCTGGAACCAATCCCGTATAGTGTTTTCATAAATATACATTACTTCTTCATTTGGTATTTTCATTTCTAAAAAGATAGTACGATTTTCAAAACGTTTCCCAATAGATTTCAGGTAGCCAGTAAAAAACAGGAAATTCCAGAGGTTGTCTTTTGACTGGCGGATGTCCCCATAAGTGATATCCTCATGGACCGGCTTTTCAATAGAGCCCCCTGCAAGCAGGCGTTCAATTTCCTGCACGCTGTTGCTGTCCGCCTTTACAACCAGCTCGTGGATAATACTGTTGGAGGAAGTGTTTGACCAGTACGGCTTAGGGAATTCCGTATTATGGTATATTGTGTCCTTAACATAGTTAATAATGCTCCAGGGGTTGTAAACCTCTGTATCCCCAAAAAGGTATCCGTCATACCAGCTTTTTACATCATCTTTGATACAGCTTACATTGTAAAAATCCAGGAGGCTGTCAACTTCACCCTGGGTAAAACCGAAATGCTCCGCATAATTTTCATCCAGGACAGAGACAACCTCTAAATTGTTCAGCCCAGTAAAGATGCTTTCTCTGCTGATGCGCAGGCAGCCTGTGATAACGGCAAACTGCAGGGAGTCATTGGTCTTTAAGGCAGACTCCAGCAGGGAGCGCATAAAATCTATCATCTGGTCATAAAAACCTTTAAAATAGGCATTCTCCAGCGGTACGTCATATTCGTCAATCAGTATAATTGTTTTCTGGTGATGGTACTTTTCTAAACAATCCGACAGGAATTTTAGGGAAAATGTAACTTCTGCCATCCCTGCACTCTGTTCAAGGACAGCATTATAACGTTTTTTCTGTGCCGGTGTTAACACATTTCCCTCCAGCAGGTAGGCATGCCGTTCAAATTCAGAGACAATATCTGTTAAAAGTCGGCTGTAGGCCATTTCAAAATCCGGCTGCTTTGCAGATTTCATGGACAGGAAAATAACAGGGTACTTCCCCATATGCCCTGTGTACTGTGCGCCTGCCTCCATAATCTTTTTTCCCGAAAAATACCCCGAGTTATCCACAGCCCTGCCATCCGCATCAATCTCTTCCTCAAAAAAGGTGCGGAGCATGCTCTGTGCAAGTGTTTTCCCAAAGCGTCTCGGGCGGGTGAACAGGGTGACCTTGCTTTTCTGCGTTAACAGATCCATAATCAGCAGTGTCTTATCAATATAGTAATAATCATTCTTAATAATTTCCTTATATGATTCAACCCCTATGGGTATCGCTTTTTTAATCTCCATGCAAATCGCCTCCTGTTATCGCTATCATAACATATGTGGGAGAAAAAGGGAAGGCGTCAATATATAAAAAGCATAGAAATTTTGCAAACAGCACCTGTTTTAAAATGCCGGGAGGGGACAGTGCCCCGCCAGCAGAGACGCCTGTCCCGAAAAACGCAACGTTCAGCCCGGAGAAAGAATACAGTGATTCTGAACGTACTGTCTCAATCCTTGGTCTGCAGGAGTATAAAAAGTTAAAGACAGAGAAATATACTGACAAGGCATCCAAAGGGAAGAAATACCTTGTCCTTTTCCTAAAAGTATATAACAAAAGGAAAGATAAGAACTATTTTAATGTTAATTACTTCAGTGCAAAGGTAGATGGGAAAGAAGTTGAAAATACATTCCTTTTTTATGAGCCGGAAGGCTACCAGACTATTTTTGCCAATATTGCAGGCGGCAGCACGGCAGAAGGTTTTATTGTGTGGGAAGTGCCTGAAAAGTGGAAAAAGATGGAAGTGACTTATGCGGGGTGGAGAGACAGCGACGGGCTGACGCTGGATGCAAAGCTTACAAGGAAAGACCTGAAAAAACCAGCGGAGGCTTCTAAAAATTAAGCTTCCGCCCCATGTTCTTCATATATATGGAAAACAGGCATTAGAAATAGCTCAAATATAAAACAGGATAAATAAGGTATCCATTGCAACAGCACCTTGTTTATCCTGTTTGTTATGACTGGTAAAGAAATCGGAGCGGATTGCTGCCCATCTTAGCTGCGCGGGTCAGCAATTCCGCTTCTCTGTGGCTCTGCAGGTTTGATATCCCGCTGCTTTCCCAGATAATTTTACCATGCAGCTTTTTTTGCAGAAGCAAATCCCATACTTTAAAATTAAAGGGTACCCTTCCTCTATGAGGGCATCTGCATATTTTTTTTCATCTATCTGGCGCAGCGCTTCCAAGCAGAGGTTCTCCATATCAGTAAATTTTTTTGCACGTTTCAGTTCCAGGATGACAGCCGGCTGCTGTTCGTCATACGGTATAAGGGTAATGTCATATCTCCCATTGCCGCTTTCCAGGTTAGATTCTTTTCTGTAGTCCTGCAGTCCGCCAAGCAGTCCGAGCAGGAAGCCGTGGTAAAACTTTTCGGCACTGTCCATAAAACTGATGCTTTCACGCAGCTGCTTTTTCAGGAAATTTTCTGCTGATTCTATATCCCCGGATAAAATGGCACGGTATAAGGAAGAAAAGTCCATAGTCTCTGCCTTTTTATGAAACCATTCCTGTATGGTATTGTTATAGATATAGCGGATTTCCCGGTTAGGAATCATCATTTTCAAATAAATTATATCTGAATGAAAACTCCTGCCAGCTGCTCTCAGATACCCGGTAAAAAACAGGAAGTTCCAGAGGTTGTCCGCTGACTGGTATATGTCCCCATAAGTGATATCCTCATGGACTGGCTTTTCTATGGCCTCCCCCATAAGCAGGTGTTCAATTTCCTGCACGGTGCTGTCGTCCGCCTTTACAACCAGCTCATGGATAATACTGTTGGAGGAAGTGTTTGACCAGTACGGCTTTGGAAATTCCGTATTGTGTGAAATTATGTCATCCACATAATTCAGTATACTCCATGGGTTATACACTTCTGTGTGTCCGAACAGGTATCCGTCATACCATTCTTTTACCTCATCTTCCTTTTGGCTTATGCCGTAAAAGGAAAGGAGGCTGTCAACTTCATCCTGCATAAACCCGAAATATTCTGCATAGCTTTCATCCAGGACAGAATTTATCTTCAGGTTATTCAGCCTGGTAAAGATGCTTTCCCTGCTGATGCGCAGGCAGCCTGTGATAACGGCAAACTGCAGGGAGTCATTGGTCTTTAAGGCAGACTCCAGCAGGGAGCGCATAAAATCTATCATCTGGTCATAAAAACCTTTAAAATAGGCATTCTCCAGCGGTACGTCATATTCGTCAATCAGTATAATTGTTTTCTGGTGATGGTACTTTTCTAAACAATCCGACAGGAATTTTAGGGAAAATGTAACTTCTGCCATCCCTGCACTCTGTTCAAGGACAGCATTATAACGTTTTTTCTGTGCCGGTGTTAACACATTTCCCTCCAGCAGGTAGGCATGCCGTTCAAATTCAGAGACAATATCTGTTAAAAGTCGGCTGTAGGCCATTTCAAAATCCGGCTGCTTTGCAGATTTCATGGACAGGAAAATAACAGGGTACTTCCCCATATGCCCTGTGTACTGTGCGCCTGCCTCCATAATCTTTTTTCCCGAAAAATACCCCGAGTTATCCACAGCCCTGCCATCCGCATCAATCTCTTCCTCAAAAAAGGTGCGGAGCATGCTCTGTGCAAGTGTTTTCCCAAAGCGTCTCGGGCGGGTGAACAGGGTAACTTTACTCTTTTGCGTTAATAAATCCACAATTAACCGTGTTTTATCAATATAGTAATAATCCCTGTCAATCATTTCTTTGTATGATTCGATCCCTATGGGTATCGCTTTTTTAATATCCATGTAAATCGCCTCCTATTATTCCTATCATAACATATGTGGAGCAAAAAGGGAAGGATGCATTACGTTAAAAACATAGAAACTTTGCACATGGCGCCTGGTTTAGTTTGCCCTGCCTAATCCCTTTAACCCTAAACAGCAGCCTAATCCCCTGCAATAGATTATTCCCATATTTTCAACTGGGCTTCTTCCCCTTGCCAAGAAGGCCACAGTAGCAGTCACTGTAACAAAGGATGACACAAAGCCTACGGAT